>CANMFY010000018.1 GCA_947497305.1 Candidatus Pelagibacterales bacterium
CTACCTCTGGTTCCGATGATAATTTTTTTATTTCCTAACATTTTGCTGATTTAATAGCATTTTGCTGTATATTATCGCTACTTTTTATAGCGACAGGTGATCACACTCAATACTTCTATGAAAAAAGATTTAACATTCCTTGGAATCGAGACTAGTTGCGATGAAACCGCAGCATCAGTTGTAAGACAAGATAGGGATGGAAATATAAAAATATTATCCAATGTAGTCTCTAGTCAAGTTGATGAGCATTTAAAATTTGGAGGAGTGGTTCCAGAAAACGCCGCAAGATCTCATGCTGAAAAAATTGATATTATTATTAAAAAAGCCATGGAGGATAGTAAATGCGAATTTACAGAATTAGATGGCGTTGCGGCAACGGCTGGTCCTGGTTTGCTTGTTTGTTTAATGGTCGGCTTAAGTGCTGGAAAAAGTATTGCTGGAATTTTAAAAAAACCTTTTCTTGCAATTAATCACCTGGAAGGGCACGCGCTTACTCCAAGAATTTTTAATAAAGTAGAATTTCCTTACTTGCTATTGTTAGTCTCTGGAGGCCATACCCAATTTTTAATTGTTGACGGGATTGGAAAATATAAAAGGATCGGAACAACTATTGATGATGCACTTGGTGAAACCTTTGATAAAACAGCAAAAATGATTGGTCTTGAATTTCCAGGTGGACCTAAAATTGAAAAACTTGCAAAAAATGGAAATCAAAATGCTTATGTTTTACCAAGGCCTATACTGAATCATCCAGGGTGTAATTTATCTTTTGCAGGTTTAAAGACAGCAATCTTACAATTATCATCAAAAATAAAATCAGAAAAAGATAAAGAAAATCTTGCAGCATCTTTTCAAAAAACAATTAATGAGATTTTAAATGTTAAATGTAAATCTGCGATGAATGAATTCAGTTCTACACATAAAAAAAGTAAAAAAGTTTTTGTAATTTCAGGAGGCGTTGCTGCTAATAAAAGTATTAGAAAAAATTTAGATCAATTAAGCAAAGAAATGGGCTTTGAAAATTTCTTTCCTCCCATTGAACTTTGCAGTGACAATGCTGCAATGATTGCTTGGGCTGGAATTGAAAGATTTAAAAATGGGATTGAGGATAATCTTGATGTTCTTGCAAAACCAAGATGGCCGTTAGATCCTGACGCGCCTTTTTTAAAAGGAGCGGGGGTAAAATACTAGTTTTTAACGTTGTTCATTTTAAAAAGTCATTGATTTATATGAATAAGTTTGGCTTTGTTTTGACACGGATACCTCCTAAAAATTAAAAAAGTTGCATGAATTACTGGCTAATAAAATCAGAACCCTCAGTGTGGTCATTTAATGATCAAAAAAAAGCAGATTTTAAAGGAACTGTTTGGGATGGAGTTAGAAATTATCAAGCTGCAAATTATTTAAAACAAATGAAACTAGAAGATCATTGTTTTTTTTATCATTCCAATGAAGATAAAAAAATTATTGGAATAGTTAAAGTTATCAAACCAGCATTTATTGATCCAACTGATAAAGAAAAAAAATTCGTAGCGGTTAAAGTTGCGTATCATAAAGATTTAATCGAGCCTGTTTCTCTTAAGGATATAAAAGAAAATAAAGAAATTTCACATCTGCCTCTTATAAAACAGAGCAGATTATCAGTAATGCCAATAGATTCTAAAAGCTGGAAAATAATATGTAAGATGGGTAGAATTTAAAAAATAAAAAAAGATTAGGGGATCATGAACGATAAACTTTTTAAAGTGCCTGCAGAGTGGGCTAAAAATTCTTATGTTAATCAATCATCCTACGAAGCTAAATATAAACAATCTATAGATAATAATGAAAAATTTTGGGCAGAAGAGGGGAAGCGAATCCATTGGTTTAAGTCCTATACAAAAACTAAAGAAGTAACTTACAGTACAAAAAAAGTTTCTATCAAATGGTTCTACGATGGCACTACAAACGTTTCGTATAATTGTATCGATAGACATCTTCCAAAAAGAGCAAAGCAGACTGCAATTATTTTTGAAGGAGATGATCCAAAAGAATCTAAAAATATCACTTACCAAGAGTTAAGTGATGAAGTTTGCAAACTTGCAAACGGCTTAAAAGAAATTGGAGTTAAAAAAGGTGATCGGGTTACTATTTATATGCCCATGGTTCCAGAAGGAGTATATGCGATGCTTGCCTGTACTCGAATTGGAGCAATTCATTCTGTAGTATTTGGTGGTTTTTCTCCTGACTCTATTGTTAACAGAATTTTAGACTGTAAATCAGAATTTGTAATTACTGCTGATGAAGGATTAAGAGGTCAAAAAGTTATTCCTTTAAAAAAAAATATTGAGGAGGCATTAAAAAAATGTCCAAATGTTAAAAAATGCATTGTACTTAAAAGAACGGGCGGCAGTGTGCCTTTCGATTCAAAGCGTGATGTTTGGTATCACGAATTAACCTCTAAAATGCCAACTACATGCAAACCTGAAGAAATGAATGCAGAAGATCCGTTATTTATTCTTTACACATCAGGATCCACTGGAAAGCCAAAAGGAGCTTTGCATACAACAGGTGGCTACCTAGTTTATGCTTCAATGACTCACCAATATATTTTTGATTATAAAGATGGAGATATTTATTGGTGCACCGCAGATATTGGCTGGGTGACAGGTCACAGCTATATTGTTTACGGTCCGCTATCTAATGGTGCAACAACTTTAGTTTTTGAAGGAGTACCAAGTTATCCTGATGCAAGTCGTTTCTGGCAGGTCATTGATAAACATAAAGTAAATATATTCTACACAGCGCCAACTGCACTTAGAGCTTTAATGCGTGAGGGTGATGCGATGGTGAAAAAAACAAGCAGAAAATCTCTTAAACTTTTAGGCTCAGTTGGAGAGCCAATTAATCCTGAGGCTTGGATTTGGTATCACAAAGTTGTTGGTGACTCTCGTTGTCCAATTGTTGATACATGGTGGCAAACGGAGACAGGTGGAATTTTAATTTCTCCTCAGCCTGGCGCCATAGATCTTAAACCAGGCTCAGCGACAAAACCATTTTACGGAATAAAACCCTCCATTGTTGATGAAAAGGGAAATGAATTAACTGGTGCCTGCGAAGGTAGATTATGTATGTCAGACTCTTGGCCTGGCCAAATGAGAACTGTTTACGGTGATCATCAAAGATTTATTGATACTTATTTTTCACAACATGATGGCAAATATTTTACTGGAGATGGCTGTAAGAGGGATGAAGATGGATACTATTGGATTACAGGTAGAGTTGATGATGTGATCATCGTCTCAGGTCATAATCTTGGTACCGCTGAAATAGAAAGTGCATTTGTTGCTCATCCAAAAGTTGCTGAAGCTGCTGTAGTTGGCTATCCCCACGATATCAAAGGGCAAGGTTTATATTGTTATGTCACTTTAAAAGTTGGTGAAAACGGTTCAGACGCTTTAAAGAAAGAATTAAAAGATTTAGTTAGAAAAATTATTGGACCTCTTGCAACGCCTGATCTAATTCACTTCACTCCAGGTCTGCCTAAAACAAGATCGGGTAAAATTATGAGAAGAATTCTTCGAAAAGTTGCAGAAAATCAATTTGAAAATTTAGGCGATACTTCAACTCTTGCTGATCCAACAGTGGTGCAAAGTTTAATTGACAATAGATTAAATAAATAATCTAAAAATCGTAAGTAATCCCTTTTTTTTCCCAATCACCGTAACGAGTAGGCTCCAAACCTTTTGGGCCATTTATTTCTTTTTTTTTTAATGGGTTATTTTTTTTTCTTTGAGATGCTTCTTTCAAAGATTGCTCAGCATATTTTTTAAATTTATCTTTCATTATTATTAAAAGGTTGAAGTAATTTTACAAAATCGATCATAATATTTTGCCACTGTATGTCCATAGAATTTATAACAATTTCTTTATCTAGATCTTTCAATTCATCTGCTATAGGTGACCAGATAAAAAGTGCCTCACAACTTTTTTCAAATGGCTTTTGTTTATAACATATATGCCAATTAACCTTCTCGATCCTTTGGCTAAATTCCTCTAAAGTTTTATTTTTTAATTCAATATCTAAACCGAATGGGTGTTGCTCGTCTAATATTTTTTCTAAGAAAGTTTTAGCATGTAAGATAATATTTCTATCTTGCTTGTTATAAATATATGAAAACGTAAATAATAATAAATCTTGAACTGAAGCTAAAAAAATATTCCACCTTGCAATATTTACTGAAATTGAAAATTTTCCATCATTTAAAGCTTTATAAAAAGTAAAGCCACCCATTCGAGTTCTTAAATACCCATAAAGAGTAAATTGAGATACATATGCAGATTTGTGACTTATAAAATTCCTCAAATCGTCAAAATTTTTTATTTTTTTTTCTCCCAAGAATAATTTTTTTGCAGGATCAAGAAGAAATTCTTTAAATACACGTATAAATTGTTGAAGCATTATATTAAAAATTCTTTTGATCTCGATAGAGTTGATTTTGTAAGGAAAATTTCATCTTTACTAATAAATACAACTCAACTAGTGTTAAATCAAATAAACAAAGGGGGAAACAATGGCTAGTCCAAAACAAGAAGCCCATTGGCAGAAAACAAAGGGGTTAATGTTATTAACTCTTGCGATCTGGTTTTTCTTCTCAACAGTAGTCTTCATGTTTGCGGCAGATTTAAACAACGCAAGCTTTTTAGGTTATAAACTAGGATATTATATGACAGCGCAAGGCTCAATGTTGGCCTTCATCATATTAATCTTCTGGTCAAATAATCGCCAAGAAAAACTAGATAGAGAATTTGGTTTTTCTGATGAAGACAGGGAGGAAGATTAATAATGGCAAAAACTTCAAAACAATTTATCGCAAGTCTACCGAAAATCTACGGTATATACACTGGAGGTTTCTTGGTGTTCATCTTATTGATGGGCTTCCTTGAAACGCGAGGTATTTCCGGAAGAAACATTGGATTAATGTTTGTGGGTTTCACAATATTAATTTACGCTTTGATCGGTTGGCTTTCTAGAACAACTGAGGTGGATGAATACTACCTAGCAGGAAAAAAAGTTCCAACAGTTTTTAACGGAATGGCAACGGCAGCTGACTGGATGTCAGGTGCATCGTTCGTTGCAATGGCCGGAGGTATCTACTTTGGTGGATACACCTACATGGCATTCCTTATTGGTTGGACGGGTGGATACGTTCTGGTTTCAACTCTTCTTGCTCCATATCTTAGAAAATTTGGATGTTATACAGTTCCAGATTTTATCGGAGCTCGATACGGTGGAAACTTCGCTCGATTCTGCGCGGTGTTAATTTTATTAGTTGCATCATTTACTTACGTGACTGCACAAATAACAGCTACTGGAAGCATAGCTCAAAAAGCTTTGAGTACTCCAGAATTTCCTGTGTCATTCGCTTTTGGATGTTACACGGGCTTAGTCACCATTCTAATTTGCTCAATGCTTGGTGGAATGAGATCTGTTACTTGGTCACAAGTTGCACAATACATCGTGTTGATCATCGCTTATCTGATACCTCTGTTCTGGATATCTTGGAAATATAATTTCGGGATATTCCCACACGTAATGTTGGGAGACGAGGTGCAAAGATTAGCTGCACTCGAGCAACAATATGGACTTGTAAGACATACTAAAGAAGTACTAACCGAAGCCAAAATACCAAATGACGCTCTTGGAAATGCTACATCGCTTAAATATATTGTAGGCGGTCACTCAGCAGTTCCTGCGGGCCCTGAAGTTGCTTGGAGATATATCTCTCTTGCAATTTGTATGATGGTTGGAACGGCTTCTTTACCTCATATCTTAATGAGATACTTTACAACTCCAACTGTTACCGCTGCTAGACGATCTGTTGGTTGGTCACTGTTCTTCATTGGTTTGCTATATTTATCAGCACCAATGCTTGCAACAGTTTCTAAAATCAGCTTGATGGATCCAAATTTACCTACAGCTATCATTGGAAAGAAAATTTCTGATGTAATGCAAATTCAGTGGGTACAAAACTGGGTCGCAGTGAAACAGGTTGTAATCGTTGACTTTAACAAAGATGGCATTCTGCAGTTAAGCGAATGGTTCATGAATGAAGATGTGGTTGTTCTTGCAACTCCTGAGATCGCAGGTCTTCCATATGTAATTTCTGGACTAGTAGCTGCTGGAGGATTAGCCGCTGCGATGTCTACTGCAGATGGACTAATTCTTGCTATGGCTAATGCTATCTCTCACGACGTCTACTACAAAATGATTGATCCTAAAGCTACAGTGCGAAACAGATTAATCGTTGCTCGTGTTCTTTTAGTTGTCCTCGGCTTTGCTGCTGCATGGATCACAACAAAAGGACTTACGGGAATATTAGGAGCCGTTGCGTGGGCATTTGACTTTGCAATGTCTGGATTGTTCTTCCCACTTGTACTTGGTGTATGGTGGAAGAGAGCAACTCGTTCTGGTGCAATCGCTGGAATGCTTTGTGGTCTTATTGCTGGAGCTGCTTACCTCGTTTGGGTTGGTGTTCCAAATAAGGACATAACATTTTTCATGGGCGCAACCCCTTGGAAAGACATTCACTGGATATTTGTTGACAACTTAAGATTTGGTATTCCTGGAGCTTTAGTAAGCTTGATTGCCATGGTTTCTGTAAGTTTAGTCACAAAACCAGAGTCAAAAGCTGTTATGGACATGGTTGATGAAGTGAGAATCGCTTCAGGCAAAACTGTCATCAGAAACGCTTAAATAACTTTTTCTCATGGGGCGATTTATTCGCCCCATGAATATCTCAAAAAAAAATTAATTTAAATACTATGCCGATTTGGGTTCTTATTCTCGATTATGTTATGGGAATGATCATGTGGACGCTCATTGGTAGAACTGCGATGAATGTTTTTCAAAGAGAAGACTCTGAATTTTTTTTCATGAGAATGTTTGTTAAACTTACAAATCCCATCATCAAACCTTTTACAATTATAACTCCAAGTTTTATTATAAAACCACTAGTTCCAATATACGTTGCCTGGTTTTTTTATATGTTCAGATTTTATTTTATGCCTTGGGCATTAGGATACTCAGTAATGGGAATGCTTTCTTTTCCATTAGAAAGTGAATTTACTCAAGTCTTCTTAAGTTTGTTCAAAAAATAATTATAAAAAAACGTTTTAAATTTCTAAAATTCATTTAATTGTGTGCTGTGGCACAAAATATAAAAATATCACCCTCTATTTTATCCGCTGATTTTAGTATCTTGGGAGATGAAATTAAAAGTTTAGAAAAAGCAGGAGCTGATTTAATTCACATTGATGTGATGGATGGCCACTTTGTACCAAATATTACCATGGGTCCTCCAATTATTAAGCAAATTAGAAAGTGCACAAAACTTCCCTTCGATGTTCATTTGATGATCTCTCCTGTTGAAAAATATATTAAAGCTTTTGCTGATGCAGGCTCTGATATTATTACCCTTCATCCTGAAGCAACGGATAATTTAAAAAGAGCTGTTCAAACTGTAAAATCATTTGGAAAAAAAACAGGCGTGTCCTTAAATCCTAAAACACCCATTAGTGCCTTAATGGATGTGATTAATGATATTGATCTTATTTTAATTATGAGCGTAAACCCAGGATTTGCCGGACAAAGTTTTATGGGTGAAGTTTTGCCAAAAGTTACTGAACTTAGAAAAATGATTAATGATAAAAAACTTAAAATTGACATTGAAATTGATGGTGGAATTAACTTTGAAACAGCACCTCTTGCAGTAAAAGCGGGAGCTAATATCTTAGTCTCTGGAACTACAATTTTCTCAGGTTCCTTAAAAGATAACATTCAAAAATTAAGAAATTGCGCTTAAGTGTCGAATTTTAATACATTTAATCTTTATCTTTTATCCTTAAAAAAAAGTTTCCAAGATGGGTTAAGAGAGAAAAAATTTAAAAGTTCTAACTACAATGTTTCCTTAGGAGGCGTTCAACCTCACCGAATTTATGAGTCTTCTAATATATTTCTAATTCAAGATCTTGTTAATAACGATCCAATTATTCTCAACAGTGTTAGAAAATTTACAACTAATCTTTGGAAAATTACTAATTTAGAAAATGATAAAACAAAAAAACTTCATGATTTTGGTTGGCTGCCAGCTCTGAATATTAAAACGGAAAAGGAATTAGGCTGTCTTATTGTTGATCAATGGATCAATAATTTTTCAAATTATAATGAAAAATATTGGACCTTTGATGTTATCACCAACCGACTAATAAATTGGATCTCAAGTTATGATATTATTTTCAAAAATAGTGATCTTATATTTAGAAGCAAAGTCATTAATAATATTGTCAAACAAGCAAAGCATCTATTTAAAAATATAAATTTAATAAATACTGGAATTGACAAAATTAAATCATTAGCTGCCTTAATTTTAGTTGGAAATTCCTTTGAACAATATGAGGAATATACTCAGTTTGGACTTAAAAATTTAGAAGATGAACTTTCTGATTTTATAAATAAAGATGGATTTGTTAAAACTAAAAATCCTGAAGATTTGTTTTGGACTTTATATTTTTTAGTTCTTATTAAAGAATGGTTAATATTATCAAGGAAACAAACCCCTGCTTTTATTAATATTTACATTAATTCCCTCGGGATCTCATTTAAATTTTTAAGATTTTCAAATGGCGATCTTCCTCTTTTTAATGGCGCCAATCAAATTAACACTGAAAGATTTTATGAATATTTAGAATCTCGAGGTTATGAATTTGAAAATATGGAAAATATTTTTTGTGGCTATGCAAAAATAAAATCAAAAAAAATTGAAATATTTATGGATGCAAATAATCCCTCTTCCATGTTGCATTCAAGAAATTATCAAGCAGGTCCGCTATCCTTTGAGCTTTCATCAAATGGTGAAAAATTTATTTGTAATTCTGGATCGGCTAAAAATTTAGGTGAAGAATTATCTTATTTAAGTTCATCAACGGCAGCTCATTCAACCGTTACCATTAATGATACTTCATCCTGCATTTTTCAAAAAAATAAAATGATTAGAAAATATTTTGGAAATTCTCTTATTGAGAAACATGATATTTTTAAGAAAGAATTTAAAAATGATAAGGAATTTATTCAATGTACCATTGGTCATAATGGTTATGAAAAAAGGTTTAAACTATTACATGAACGACAAATCACTTTATTTAAAAGCAAAAGTCATGTTGAGGGAATTGACAATTTACGATGTAAAAATCTTGAAAATAAAAATTTAACTTACAGTGTACGATTTCATATCCACCCCGATATTCGTATCACCAAAACTATGGGTAATGATATTCTGCTAAGCTCAAATAATGGCGAAGGTTGGATTTTTAGAAGTCCACAAATTCCAACTAAGATTGAAAAAAATCTCTATTTTGGAAATCCAAATAATATTAAGGAGTCCTCATTTATCCTGCTTGAAGGCAATATTGAGAATGAAAATACAAACATTATTTGGCATCTAGAAAAAGCCAAATAAAAATCGTATACCCAATACTCCTTCATGCAACTGATTAAAATTAAAAAAGCCTTAATCTCTGTTTCTGATAAAACAAATCTAAAAGAAGTTCTTGAGTGTTTAAAGGAAAATAAAGTTGAAATAATCAGTACTGGTGGCAGCTATAAATTTATTAAAGACCTTGGATTTCAGTGCACTGAAATTTCAGAATATACAAAGTTTCCTGAAATATTAGATGGTAGACTCAAAACACTTCATCCAAAAATTCACGGAGGTCTTCTTGCAAAAGGAGATGATAAAAAACATCAAGATCAAATAAAAAAAGAAAATATAGATTTTATTAATTTACTTATTGTTAATCTTTATCCTTTTGAAAAAAAACTACTTGAAAAAGCAGACTTTGAAACCATGATTGAAAATATCGACATTGGTGGGCCTGCGATGGTTAGATCTTCTGCTAAAAACTTTAAATTTACCACGGTTATATCAAGCATTGATCAATACTCTGATTTAATTAATGAATTAAATAATAATAAAGGATCTACATCTTTAGAGTTTAGAAAAAAACTTGCAACCGATGCTTTTCTTGAAACCGCTTATTATGACTCTGTAATATCTAACTGGATGAATAATTTAAGAGATAATAAATTTCCAAAAAAAATTACAATACCAGGACAACTTAAAGATAAATTAAGATATGGAGAAAACCCTCATCAGCAAGCCTCTGTTTACAAGATTAATTATAAGAATGGTTTCTTATCAAATATAAAACAAATCCAAGGCAAAGAGCTCAGCTATAATAATTATTTAGATATGTATTCAGCAATATCTATCTCTAAAGAGTTAGGCGAAAAAAGCAGTTCTTGCGTTATTGTAAAACACAACAATCCATGCGGCTGTGCAATAGCAGCAAATGCCCTTAAATCCTATGAATTAGCCCTTCAGAGCGATCCTATTAGTGCTTTTGGTGGGATTGTCTGCTTTAACGAAGAAGTTGATGAAAAACTAGCTAATGAAATTATCAAAACATTCTACGAAGTCATTATTGCAAAAAGCTTCAATAAAAAAAGCTTAGAAATTTTTGAAAAGAAAAAAAACTTAAGATTAATTTCTTTAGAAAATATTAATAACGAAGATAATTTATACAATAATTATTTAGGTGATAATTTTTTAATGCAAGATAAAGATCAAATCAAAATTAATAAAAAAGATTTAAAATTTGTAACTAAAAATAAGCCAAGTGATAAAGAATTAGATGATTTAATATTTGCATTCAAAATTTGTAAATTTGTAAAATCTAATGCTATCGTTATTGCAAAAAATAATCAAACACTTGGGATTGGTGCTGGGCAAACTAATAGATTAGCTTCAAGTAAAATTGCCTGTGAAAATGCCTCCCAAATTTTTAAAGGGGGAATTATCGGAAGTGTTGCAGCGTCTGATGCTTTTTTCCCATTTGCAGATGGACTAAATGAACTCATTAAGATCGGTGTTAAATGTATTATTCAGCCTGGCGGATCAATTAAGGACGATGAAGTAATTGCAGCGGCTGAAAAAGCTGGAATAGCAATGGTGTTTACTGGGATTAGAAATTTTAGACACTAATCATATCAATCTTAGAAGCTAAGATAAAATCACTTAAAGAAAGACCATTAATTGCATGGGTGTGCATATTAACTTCAGCATAACCCCAGCCAAATTTTAAATCTGGATGATGACCTTCTTCTTCAGCAATTAGTGATAATTTATTAATAAACCCTAAACTTTCCTCAAAATTTTTAAATTTAAAAGCCCTTGATAAATAAAATGCTTTTTTTTCATTAACCAAAACTTTCCAACCTGTTAAAAACTTTAAATATTCATCAATTTGATCTTTTGTAAATGGAGGGATATCTCCTCGACAAGGTACACATTTTTTTTTATGAAGATCCATAATTGGTTTATTATATTAGATTAGAGAAATTGTCTGCCTGAGATTTAATAAATCAAAATCCGATTTCTTTTATAAATTTTTCAAAATCATTTTTCCAAGCATTTCTATTTCCTACATAAATTAAATGACCATCGTCCTTAAATTCTGACAAACTTATAAACTGACCTTTTCCTCCTGCTTTTTGAAATGCTGCGAACCAATCTTTTGGAAATTGTTCTCCCCAGAATTGATCATTAACACTATATAACCAAAGTGTTGGAACTTTATTTCCTGCTCCATATTTTGCAAAAGTTTCCTTAACTGCGAACTCATTACAAGGATTTCCAGGTTTTTTCACCGGATCTCCACCGCTGCCCCCTGAAAAATTTATAGCGCCTTTTAAACCTGGAATGTTCTCCGCTGACAAACCCATTGAAGTAAACCCTCCTACTGATGCCCCAACTACAATTCCTTTAGATCTATCAATATAACTAAAATCAAAAACGTGATTAAGAACTTGTTTAGATTGATCAACAGCAACCTTTACCATCTCTGTATAATTATGATTTTGACAAGATCTTCCTGGAGATTCTGCGTCTGGTCCTCC
>CANMFY010000019.1 GCA_947497305.1 Candidatus Pelagibacterales bacterium
AATTGTTCCAACCATTCCCGCAAGTGTGGATAGAACACCCTCGCTTTGACAATCGAACATTTCAACATCTGGAACTTCTGGCATAAAGCATCTAAGACAAGGGGAATCTTTCTTTTTAAAATTAAAAACAAAAATGTGACCATCAAATTTGCTGATGGCACCACAAATTAAAATTTTTTTATTTTTATAACAATAATCGCTAATTAATAATTTTGTTTTAAAACTGTCAGTTCCATCAATGACTACATCATATTTTTTTGTAATTTTATTTATATTATTCTTATCAATTTTAGTTTTAAATTTTTTTATCTTTATTTTAGAATTAATTTTTTTTAGCCTTTTTTCAGCGATATCAACTTTAAATTTATTAACATCTTCTTCATTAAATAAAATTTGTCGATGTAAATTTGAAATATCAATTTTGTCATGATCAATGATGCCGATATTATTAATTCCTGATGATGCAAGATAGAGTGCAACAGGAGAGCCTAGTCCACCAACACCAATGATGAGAACTTTTGTATCGATAATTTTCTTTTGACCAAAGCTGCCAACTTTTTTTAAATTTATATGAGCAATGTACCTTTTTACATCATCATAGCTAAGCTTCATGAATATTTATTGGCCCGTTGAACCAAATCCACCACTTCCACGAACAGAGTCAGGAAGCTCATCAACTTCAAGAAGTTCAGCTTTTATAACTGGGCATAGCACCATTTGTGCAATTCTTTGTCCCGGTTCAATTTTAAAATTTTCTAAACTTAAATTTACTAATATAACTTTAATTTCACCTCGATAATCAGCATCTATTGTTCCAGGCGTGTTTAGAACGCTAATACCATTTTTTGCAGCAAGGCCAGATCTTGGTCTTACCTGTATTTCATAATTTTCAGGGATAGCCACAGCTAGTCCTGTCGGTATCAAAACTCTTTCATTGGGCTTTATTATTATTTCTTTATCGACATTAGCAATTAAATCTAAACCTGAAGAACCCACTGTTTCATATTTAGGTAGATCTTTGTGTTTGTAATTTATTTTTTTAACTAAAATTTTAACCATTACTGAATAAGGGCATGAAGAATTTTATTAGATAATTTTTTAGCAATTTCTGATTTTGTTGATTTATTAAATTTTTCAATTTCTTTATTTTTAGAAATTAAAAAAACTTCATTATAATCTGAATTAAAACCAATTGATTTATCAGCTACATTGTTAGCTACAATCCAATCACAATGTTTATTTTGAATTTTTTTCTGGGCATTTTCAATTATATTTTTTGTCTCTGCCGCAAAACCAACAACTAGTCGTGGTCTATTAATATTTTGGCTAGAAATGAAAGATAAAATATCGATATTTTTTTCAAGCTCTAGATTAAAATCTTCCAACCCTTCTTTTTTTATTTTTTCTTCACTGTAATTTTTAACTTTAAAATCAGATACTGCGGCCGTACAAACTGCAACATCTACTGGCAAATTATCTTTGCAAGCCTCAAACATTTGTTTAGCAGTTGTAACATTAATTACCTCAAGATTATCTTGATTTTTAATATTTAGAGAATTTGGGCCAATCACAAGCTTTGTTTTAAAACCGATTTCATTAAGCGACATTGCAATTTCAAAACCTTGTTTCCCAGAGGACTCATTAGACAAAAATCTTACTGGATCAATATATTCTCGAGTACATCCTGCAGTTACTAAAGCTTTTAAATTTTTGCTATTGAATAAATTTTTTGAAAGAAAATAGTTTTTGATTGTTAAAACAATTTCTTCAGGAGAGGACATTTTGCCAACACCAACTTCACCACATGCCATTTCGCCAATAACTGGACCAATAAATTTATATTTAAACTCAAGAAGTTTTTGATAATTTTCTCGGTTTGCTGGATTATTCCACATCTCAACATTCATTGCTGGGGCAAGAAAAATTGGTTTATTAGAAGCCATTATCACTGTCGTTGCAAAGTCCTTAGCCTCGCCTCGTGCAAAATTAGCCATCAGATTAGCTGTAGTTGGCGCAACCAGTATTAAATCACACCATCTTGATAGTGCGATATGGTCCATCTCAGTTTCGTTACTTGGATCAAATAAATTTTCAAAAACTTTATTTTTAGAAAGAGCAGAAATTGATAACGGAGTCACAAATTCTTTTCCAGAATTGGTTATAATAGTTTTAACTTCACAGTTATTTTTTCTAAGCTCTCTAATAACATCTAGGACTTTATAAGCAGCTATCCCGCCGCCAATGATGATTAGAATTTTTTTATCTGCAATCGAGTTTAGCATCTCACTATTTGAATACTATTAACAATATAATTACAATAATTAATAAACCTATAATTAGATAAGTCTTTTTTAATTTTAAGAATTCTTTGTTAATTTGATATTCATTATTTTGGTTTTGATTTTTTACAAATTCATATGAATTTAAAAGCTCCATTGCTTTATTCGCTCGGTTTATCATTTCAGGTAATTCTGGAAGTTTATCTAAGAGCTCTGTCGTAGTTCTTAATATTTTATCTATTCTATTTTTTGGACCGATTTCATTATTTAACCAACCTTGCAGAACTGGTTTGGAGATTTCCCAAATATTTGCATCTTCATCTAATGATCTTGCAACTCCTTCCACCACAACCATCGTTTTTTGTAACAATAAAAGTTGGGGTTGAGTGGCCATATTGAATTTTTCTGTTACCTCAAAAAGTCTGGCCAATAACTTACCAGCAGAGATATTCCTTGCCGACTGGCCAAAAATTGGCTCGCCTATTGTTCTCAGGGCCTGGGTGAAGTTATCTATAGATTCCGTATTAGGTATTAAACCAGCAATAAAGTGAACTTTTGCTACTTTTTCATAGTCTCGGTTAATAAAACCATACAATATCTCTGCTAAATACTTTCTATTTGCAAGATCTAGTCTTCCCATAATTCCAAAGTCAACAGGCACAATATTTTCATTTTTATCTACAAAAAGATTACCCTGATGCATGTCGCCATGAAAAAAACCATCACCCACTGCCTGGCGCAAAAAATTCTGTATTAATAATCTTGATATTTTTTTGAGATCAATTTTATTTTTAATAAGTAATTCCTTATCTTTAATTGAAATTCCCTCTACTTTTTCAATGGTCAAAACTCTTTGCCCAGTAAAATCCCAAAATATTGATGGGACTTTAAAACCTTCATCTAGATTAGTATTTTTTTTTAATTCACTTGCAGCTGCCGCTTCATATCTTAAATCCATTTCAATGTTAGTAATTTCTTTTAGTAGATCAATAATTTTTACTAATTTTAATCTTCGACTTTTTTTAACGCTAAATTCAATAATTGATGCTAAAAATCTTAAAGCATCTAGTTCTTTGTGGAAAATTTTTTCTATATTGGGTCTTAATATTTTAATAGCAACATCGATCTCTCTTTTTTCGTTATTAACAATTTTTGCAAAATGAACTTGAGCAATAGAAGCGGCAGCAATGGGTTTACTTAAGTAAGTGATCTGTTGGTATTTTTCTTCACCCAGTTCTTTTCGTAATGCATCTTTTGATTGAGATATATCAAAAGCAGGCATTTGATCTTGTAGCTTTTGTAACTCTTGTGAAAATTCTTGACCAACAATATCTGGACGAGTTGCAAGAAATTGTCCTAATTTAATAAAAGCTGGCCCTAAAGTTAAAAAAGAATTTTTTAATCTCTCACCTGGACTTTTGTTTTCGGAGTCTTTGTTGAAAGTAGTTAAACTAAAAATCCTCATTAGGATTTTAATAGATAAAGGAGGTTTATAAAATTCTTCAAAAACAGATAAACTGTTTGATCGTGCTAAGGCTCTACCAATTTTTATAAGTATAAAAAAATTAGATAACATCTTTAGTTATTGCTTTTTCCAACCAGAGTGAATAGCCGCAACTCCAGTTGTTAGATTTCTATATTCATTGTTAATAAATTTCGCTTCTTTCATAAGATCCAATAGTTGTTCTTGATTATAAAAATCTTTAATACTTTGTATTAAGTATTCATAAGGCTTCTTATCTCCTGCAACTAACTTTCCAATATGAGGAATTAGATTTGAGTAAAGAGAATAAAATTTGTCGATAATCTCATTATTAATTTTTGAAAATTCTAAGCACATAAATCTTCCACCTGGCTTAAGTAATCGATAAGCCTCTTTTAGTGTTTTTTTAATATCAGTTACATTTCTTATACCAAAACTAATGATGTAGTAATCAAAACTAGAGTCTTTTAGAGGCACTAGTTCAGCACTAGCACATAGAAAATTAATATTTTTATGATGACCAATTTTTTTTTTACCTTCATTTAACATCTCAGGATTTTGGTCTACTAGTGTTGCATGTCCAGTAAATTTAGTACGTTCAATATAAATTCTTGATACATCTCCTGTACCTGCGGCCATATCTATTAATTTTGAATTCAGTTTTGGTTGCAACCAATCTATTAAATTTCCTTTCCATAAACGGTGAATGCCAAATGACATAATATCATTCATGAGATCGTATTTTTTAAAGACTGAGTTGAAAACAGTATTTACAAAGTCTTTTTTTGAATTTTGTTTTGTATTAGTATCCTGCATTCTTTAAATATAGAACATTTGTAATCAATAGTCATATAGTAGTTAATGCCAGAATTACCCGAAGTAGAAGTAACGCGAAGAACCTTATTAAAATTTATTAAAAATAAAGTTATTAAAAATATAAAAATAAATAATCCTAATTTAAGATTTAAAGTTCCTGCAGATTTTAAAAAAATTATTATCGGTCAAAAAATCGTTAATGTTTTAAGAAGATCAAAATATATTCTAATTTATTTAGAGAATAATTACGTGATTATTTCTCATTTAGGAATGTCAGGTAAATTTTTAATTAAAAATAATTATGATAAAGATTTTTTAAAAACTAGTTACTATTCTAATGAGTTTTCCTCAAAACATAATCATTTAGAATTTCTATTTTCGAATAATTTTAGAGTTATTTATAATGATCCCAGAAGATTTGGTTTTTTTGCGTTAGATATAGTTTCAAAATTAGATATTAATAAATTTTTAAGAAAATTAGGTCCAGAGCCATTAGGCCGAAATTTAAAAAAAGATTACCTAATATTAAAAACTAAAATAACACAAAGGACAATCAAGACTTTATTGATGGATCAACATTTTATTTCAGGAATTGGAAATATTTACGCAAATGAAATTTTGTTTATGGCAAAGATAAAACCAAATAAAATTTCATCGAGATTAAATTTAGTTGAGATTACAAGACTTCACTTATCCATTAACAAAGTCCTTATAAGAGCTCTAAAATTGGGAGGCTCAAGCATAAAAGACTTCAAGTCTTTAGTCGGTCAAAAAGGTCGTTTTCAAAATGAATTTAAAGTTTACGATAGAGAAGATTTAAAATGTCTTAGAGCAAGATGTTCTGGCTTAATAGTAAGGGTTGTATCTCAAGGTAGGGCAAGTTTTTTTTGCAACGAATGTCAAAATTAAGTAATTGACCCTGATATCCTCAACTTATATATAATCCCCTAAAAATATGGCAAATACAGTCTCTGCTATTCGTGCAGTAAAAAAAATTAAAAAAAGAACTCAGGTCAATAAAATTAGAGTTGGTAAGTATAAAGCTGCAGTAAAAACTATTGAAGAAGCAATTAAATCTAAAGATAAAGCAAAAGCTCTAAAATTATTCTCAAACTTTCAATCACAGGTTATGAAAGCTTCTAAAAAAGGGTCCTTAAAAAGAACTACAGTCTCAAGAAAAGTTTCTCGTATCTCAAAACAAATTTCTAAATTATAAAAATAATAATTTTATCAATCGGTGGTTGATAAAAATTTTTTTTCAAACAACTTTAAAGTATAAACTTTTTAGTTGCAAAAATTAAATATTTTATTCTTTTCTTGCATTTACAAAATTAAAAAAATAGAACACATTTCCTTTTTTAAAATAAACCTAAATGTCAAATCAAATAAATCTTAAAAATAATTTTGGTAACGATAAAGCTAGATGGGACTCATTACAACAATCGTTGTTAGGACTTTACGGTAAGGATGTTTTTACAAGCTGGTTACAGAATATTAATTTTACTAAAATAAATTTTAATACTTTAGTTCTAAATGTAAAAACAAGATTCATTCGTGATTGGATTGTTGCCCATTATGCTGATAAAATTTTAGATTTATATAAAAAACAAGATACAAATATTACAAGAATAGAGTTTCAGATCTCAGAAAGAACTGAATTAAAGAATAATAACAAATCAAACATTATTGATTTTGAAAAGAAAGATTTTATTCAAGATAGCGGCAGCTATGGGCTTTCAAAAATCGATGAAAGATTAGTTTTTGATAATTTTATAGTAGGAAAAAGTAATGAACTTGCTTTTACAGCCGCAAATAGAATCATCGACAATTTAAATAAATATAATCCACTTTATATTTATGGTGGAGTTGGTTTAGGAAAAACACATCTTTTAAATGCTATTGGAAATAAATTATTAAAAAAAATAGATAAAGTTATTTATGTGTCTGCTGAAAGATTTATGTATCAGTTTGTGAGATCTATAAAAAATAATGATGTTGTTAAATTTAAGGATATTTTTAGAAGTGCAAAAGTTTTAATTATAGATGACATACAATTTGTTAGCGGAAAAGATGTAACCCAAGAAGAATTCTTTCATACCTTTAATGCATTAATAGAATCAGGTTCGCAAATTGTAATTTCGTGTGATCGGCCACCCAATGAATTAGATAGGATACAAGACAGAATTAAATCAAGGCTATCAGGTGGTTTAGTGGTGGATATTCAAAGTCCAGATTTTGAACAAAGAGTAAAAATTTTAAAACAAAGATGTTTGAAAGAATTTCACGCTTCAGAAAGAAATATTGCTATTGATGATGAGGTTATTAATTTTATAGCCAATGAATTAAAACTAAGTATTAGAGAAATGATAGGCGCATTTAATAGAATAGCGGCATATTTAAATATAAATAATAGAAAAATTTCTGTAGCAGAAGCAAAGAGCATTTTAAGAGATTCTTTGAATAAAATTGAGACCAATATCACCATAGAAGATATACAAAAAACTGTTGTTTCTTATTATAATATTTCAATGCATGACTTCATGTCATCAAGAAGATCAAGATCCGTTGCTAGACCTAGACAAATAGCAATGTATTTATCTAAGAAAATGACTACAAAATCTTTACCTGACATTGGTAGAAGATTTTCTGGAAGAGACCATACAACCGTTATTCATGCAATTAAAAAGGTAGAGGAATTAATGATTCAAGATAAAAACTTTGAGAATGAAGTTAAAGATCTTAATCAAAAATTAACAAAAACTGTTTAATGGAACTTAAGTTAAATAGAGATCTTTTTTTAAAAAGTCTTTCACATATACAAGGAATAGTTGAGAAAAAAAATACTATTCCAATTTTATCCAACGTTTTACTAGACGCTTCAAATGGAAAGATCACAATATCTGCAACAGATTTGGATATAATTATTATTGAAGTTATTAAAGGTGAAATTATTAAGGAAGGATCAACAACAACAACAGCTCAAGTGATCTATGATTTAGTTAGAAAACTACCCTCAGGTTCTGAAATATTAATTTCCCAAAAGACTGAAGGTCAACTTTCTTTAATTTCATCAAAATCTAATTTTAATTTAAAATGTTTACCGCCAAAAGATTTTCCAATTACCCAAGATGATGTTGAAGGAGAATCTCTTGCAATTAGTTCGACTGTTTTTTTAAAGTTACTTAACAAGACTAAGTTTGCAATTTCAAATGATGAAACTAGGCATTATTTAAATGGAATTTATTTACATAAAACCAACGAGAATAATCAGTTATATTTGTCAGCAGTTGCAACTGATGGACATCGTTTATCTAAAAGCAGAGTAGTATTAGCTAAGGATGTAGCTTTTGAAGCTATTATTTTGCCTAAAAAGACTTTGTTTGAGCTTGTAACTATATTGCAGGAAGAGAACTCAGAACTAAAAATTACAGCGAGTAAAACTAAAATTAGATTTGCTATAAATGATGTAACCTTAATTTCTAAAGTTATCGATGGAAGATTCCCTGATTATTCAAAAGTAATACCAACTGACAATAGTAACAAAATATCAATCAATTTATCATCATTTATTTCTACTATTGATAGGATAAATTCACTCTCATCTGATCGTAAAGGAACATTAAAACTTGTTGTAAATAAAGATATTTTAAAATTATTAGTTAATGATCCCAGCGCAGGAGATGGAGTTGAGGAAATTATTTTAAGCTATAGTGGTCCAGATTTAGAAATAGGCTTTAATTCTAAATATTTAATTGATGTGGGGGGCGTTATTGAAGATAAGAATGTAATGATTTATGCAAAAGATCCATCATCACCAGTATTAATTCATGATCCAGCAGATATTAATAGTCTACATGTTATTATGCCAATGAGAGTGGCATGATTAGATGTTTTTACTAAAAGATATAAAGTTACAAAATTTTAGATCTCACTCTTTTACTGAACTCAAGACCAATCATCTTACTATTTGCATTATTGGACCAAATGGAAGCGGAAAAACTAATATTTTAGAGGCAATATCCCTGATAGCAGATAAGAAGGGGCTTAGAGGAACATTAATTGAAGATTGTATAAAAAAAAATTCAAAAGATAAAACAATTATTTCTACGACAGTTATCTATGAAAAAAGAGAGCACAAGTTAAATATTGTTTTTGATTTCAAAGAAAAAAAAATAAAAAAAAATTTAGATATTGATAATAACAAGTCTTCCTTAAGTGAGGTTTTTAAAGATATAAATTTCGTATGGTTAACACCTCAAATGGATAAGATTATGTATGAGGGTGACAGTATTAAGAGAAAATTTTTAGATAAAATTATCTCAAATTATAATTTCGATTATAAGAAAAATTTGAACAACTTTAAAAAGCTGTCAGAAGAAAGAATCCAATTATTAAAAGAAAATCAAGATTTAAAATGGATAAGTATTTTAGAAAAGAAAATGATAGATGAGTTGTGGAGAATTTTTATTTATAGAAGATCTTTTATTAAGGACATTAATAATATTATTTTAAATAAATTGAATAATTTCTTAAAAATTAAACTTAATATTAAAAATATATTCGACTTGGATGAAAATATTATTGAAAACGATTTCTACTCATTTTTTGAAAAAAAATACTTAGAAAAACATGAGATCGATCAAATAATAAAAAGGAATAGTGTTGGTCCACAATTTGATGTTTTTGAATTCTTTAAGATTTCTACTTATTTTTTGAAAAAAAATACTTAGAAAAACGTGAGATCGATCAAATAATAAAAAGGAATAGTGTTGGTCCACAATTTGATGTTTTTGAATTCTTTAATCAAGAAACTAAACTGAATTCTGACCTTTGCTCAACGGGAGAGCAAAAAAAAATACTAATATCATTGATCCTATCATTTATATGGTTAATGAAGTCTAAGAATATGCAATCCATATTGTTATTTGATGAGATTGCATCACATATAGACGGTAAAAATCTTGAACTTTTTTTTGATGAAATTTCAAAAATTGGCATGCAAACTTGGTACACTGGAAATGATATTCAACTGTTCCAAGCTATTGAAAATAAAGCACTTTTTGTAAAATTATAGCAATTACCTTGTCCTAATTAGGCATAAAAAATGTTATAAAATGCCTCGACAATAAATTCATAAATGCCTGAAAATTTACAAAAAAAATCTCAAAATAACTTATACGAAGCAGACTCCATTAAAGTTTTAAAAGGTTTAGATGCGGTTAGAAAAAGACCAGGGATGTATATTGGTGACACTGATGATGGCACAGGTCTACATCATATGGTTTTTGAAGTAATTGATAATTCAATAGATGAAGCTCTAGCTGGACACTGTAATGAAATTTATGTTTCATTAAACAAAGATCAAAGTGTTACCGTTGAAGACAATGGAAGAGGCATTCCTGTTGATTTGCATAAAGAGGAGGGAGTATCAGCTGCAGAGGTAATTATGACTCAATTGCATTCAGGAGGAAAATTTGACCACGATTCATATAAAATTTCAGGAGGGTTACACGGAGTAGGAGTTTCGGTAGTGAATGCTTTGTCTGAAAATTTAAAATTAAATATTTATAGAAAAAATAAAGAATATTTCGCAGAGTTTAAAGATGGAGTTACTTTAAAATCTTTAAAACAGATAGGAGATGCAAAAAAAACAAATGGTACTTCAGTTACCTTTTTACCGTCAAAAAAAATATTTACAACTACGGTATTTGATATCAATATTCTAAGAAAAAGAATTAAAGAATTAGCATATTTAAATAAAAGTATTCAGATTATTCTAGAAGACAAAAGGGAAGAAAAAATAAAAAGATTTGAGTATAAGTTTGAAGGAGGTATTGCAGAATTTGTTATCGATCTTGATAAGAATAAAGAAAAACTTAAATTCGATTCAGCAGAGAATCTTTTTACAAAACCAATATATATTTTAGGAAGCAAAAATGACGTTCAGTTAGAAGTTGCTCTGCTATGGAACGCAGGTTATCAAGAACAAATTATTACTTTTACTAATAATATACCACAAAAAGACGGTGGTACTCATCTAGTAGGTTTTAGAAATGCATTAACTAGAACTATTAATAAATATGTTGTTGATAATAGTATTCTTAAAAAAGAAAAAATTTCAGTAACTGGGGATGATGTTAGAGAAGGATTAACAGCTATAATTTCTGTAAAAGTAAAAGATCCTAAATTCTCGTCACAAACTAAAGAAAAATTAGTATCCTCTGAAGTTCGTTCAGTAGTCGAGGGAATTGTGAACGAGAAATTAGAAGTTTGGTTTGATCAAAATAGTAAAATTACAAAGATACTTGTAAATAAAATATCACAAGCTGCTTTGGCGAGGGAGCTTGCTAGAAAAGCAAGGGAAAGTGTAAGAAGAAAAAGTGCTTTGGATATTTCTAGTTTGCCAGGAAAGCTGGCCGATTGTCAGACAAAAGATAAAGATAAAGCTGAATTATTTATAGTTGAGGGAGATTCAGCGGGAGGATCGGCAAAACAAGCAAGAAATAGAGAATTTCAGGCTGTATTACCCTTAAGAGGAAAGATTTTAAATACCTATGTCGACTCTAAGAATAATGGCTCAAACAAGCTTGATCCGGCGGAAGCCAAAAAGGTTTATGCCAAGATGCTTTCTTCAAACGAAATTATAACTTTAATTAACGCTATTGGCACTGGGTTTGATGATTTTAGTCTTGAAAAATTAAGATATGGAAAGATTATTATTATGACCGATGCTGACGTCGATGGATCTCATATAAGAACTTTACTATTAACTTTTTTTAATAACGAACCATTTAATGAGCTTATTAAAAATGGAAAAATTTATATAGCGCAGCCACCTTTATATAAAATAAAAGTAGGTAAAAAAATATCTTATATTAAAAACGACGAAGATCTTTTTGATATAACGATTGATACAGCTAAAGATAATATTAAATTTTTCTCAGAAGAAAATGATAAGGCAAAAGAGGAAAATTTTGATGAGATTATAAAATATTCAAGAAGATTTGATTCAAGAATAAGAAATTTAGGAAAAGATTTTGATAGAGAGTTAGTCGAAGCCTTGGCTATAGTTGGATGTTTTTATAAAGATAAAAAAGATTTTTTAATTAGAGATGATTCTGATGATAAGAAAAAAAAAGGCGCAATACTTGCTGCAGCAGAATATTTAAATAAATTAAGTAATAATAGTGAAGATAATTTGTGGAAAGGTTCTTTTAAAGAAAATTTATTCATTTTGGAAAAAAAATATTATGAAGAAATTATCGTTAAAAAATTAAGTTTAGATTTTTTAGATACTAAGCATGTAGAGGAATTAAGTGAACTTGGTAATATGTTGAAAGTTTTTAGAAAGAATTGTTACATGATTAATGCTGCTAATGAAAAAATTAAAATTTATTCACCAATTGATTTTTTAAA
>CANMFY010000020.1 GCA_947497305.1 Candidatus Pelagibacterales bacterium
CTCCTACTAACAAACTCTCTTCCATGGATGATGACGGGATATAAAAAGGCTGAAAAAAAAAAGTTCTAATGAATAAGGCAATCAAAAAAGCAAAAAAAAGTGTTTTTGCATTTTCAATAATTATTTTTTTCATTCAGAAGTAATTAGAGCCGTTGCAACAGCCCAAGGTTTGTCGTCAGATAGAGACAAAAAAATATTATATTTTTTTGATATTTTGTTGAGTATGGCTTTAGCTTTGCCATTTAACATGGCATAGGGCTTACCTCTCTTATCATTATATATTTCAATATTTTTGAAATGCACACCTTTTGAAAACCCATATCCAATTGCTTTAGAAATTGCCTCTTTTGCAGCAAATCTTTTTGCAATTGAAGCAATATTTTTTAATTGTGGAGTTTTTTTTTCGGTTTCAGTTAAGATTTTATTTAAAAATTGATTACCATATTTAGAATAAATTTTTTTTACTCTATTCATATTTACAATATCTGTGCCTAGCCCAATTACATTCATCGATTTAAAATTTTATTAAATTTTTTAAGGACATTAGCTATACCAAAAAAAATCGACTCTGATATAAAAAAATGACCAATATTCAATTCTGTAATCTCATTAATCTGTGATATTTTTTTAGCAGTTTGGTAATTTAGGCCGTGTCCGGCATGAACCCCTAAATTTAATACATTACCAAGTTTTGCCGAATTTTTAATTTTTAAAAATTCTTTCTTAATGCTTAAGTAATTTTTTTCTCTAAAAAATTTACAATATTTTCCAGTATGAAGCTCAATATTGTCCGACCCTAACTTTTTAGCCAAATGAACTGTTTTTAAATCAGGATCTATAAATAACGAAACTGTAATATTTTTCTTTTTTAATAAATGAATAACTTTTTTTAAATAATTTTTTTTATAATTTAAATTTAAGCCTCCTTCTGTGGTCACCTCTTTTCTTTTTTCAGGAACAATGCACACATATTTAGGTTTAAGCTTCAACGCAACTTTCAACATTTCAGGAGTTAAGGCCATTTCTAAATTTATTGGAATTTTAATTTTATTTTTTAAATCTATTAGGTCGTAATCTCGGATATGCCTGCGGTCTTCTCTTAAATGAACTGTTATCGAGTCAGCACCATTATTTTGTGCTATAATTGCAGCTTTTATGGGTGATGGATAATCATCCCCTCTTGCATTTCTTACTGTTGCAACATGATCAATATTAAATCCTAATCTAATTTTTTTTCTCATTTTAAGTTAAATTTCGACTACCGGGTTTAACGGCTGGAATAGATTTTAAATGTCCTGGTAGTTTGTCCTCTTTATAAGTGGGAATATTAAAAGCAATTTGAGAAATTATTTTTAAATTAATGGAGCTTTGATTATTTGAACGATCAACAATGCATGCAAATCCAATAACTTTACCTTTATTCTTAGTTACAACTTTGGCGCATTCCATACTAGATTTGCCAGTGGTTATAACATCTTCGACGATTAATACCCTTGCGCCTGGCGTAATATGAAAGCCACGTCTTAATTCGAATTTCCCTGAAACTCGTTCAGTAAAAATTGACGGAACTTTTAAATGTCTTGCCACCTCATATCCTACAATTATTCCCCCCATAGCTGGCGCTACAACTAAATCTATTTTTTTAAAAACTTTTTTAATTTTTTGCGAAAGTGATTTACAGATTAATTCAGATTTTTTTGGGTGCATTAATAATTTTGCACATTGTAAATATTGTGGACTTCTTAAACCTGAGGATAAAATAAAATGACCATGTAATAAAGCTTTAGTTTTTAAAAAAATTTCTTTAGTTTTTTTTTCGGTCAACATTTACTTTTCTATTTCTAATAATTTTAAAATTTATATTTTGATTTTTAATTTCTGAAATTAAATTGGTAAAATCTTTTAAATTTTTAATTTCTAAATCAAAAATAAAGCTTATATAATCATTTTTTTTATCTACCAATTCTACATTGGTAATATTACATTTGTGTCTGCCAATCATTGTGCAAACCTCACCTAAAGTTCCAGCTTTATGACTTAAAAGAACCCATAAACTTGAGTCATAAGCTTTTTCAGCTGGCTTTTGTGCTTTTCTTAAACTCCAATATCTTCTTACAGCAGCTCTGGCTTTTCCTGTTTTTGCAATCGATGACCAGTGCATAGAAGGCGATGGTTTAGAAGATGTAATAATTTGAACTTCATCTCCATTGTGCAAACTACTTTGTAAAGGTGAGTCTTTCCCATTTATTTTACACCCAATGCACTTATCGCCAATTTCTGTGTGCACTGCATAAGCAAAGTCAATTGGTGTGGCATTAACGGGTAAACGAATTAAAGTTCCTTTCGGTGTGAAACAAAAAACTTGATCTTGAAATAACTGTAGTCTCGTATATTCGAAAAAATGTTCTGGATTTTCTCCACTTTCTAGCATTTCAACAAGGTCTTTTAACCAATTGTAGTCCTTGATTGTGTTTTGACTAATTTTTTCATTAGATTTATAGGTCCAATGAGCTGCAACTCCTCTTTCAGCAAACTCATGCATTTCAGAGGTTCTAATTTGAATTTCAATTTTTTGTCTTTTCGGTCCTATGACCGCTGTATGAAGAGATTTATAATTATTTGATTTTGGAACAGAGATATAATCTTTAAATCTACCAGGTACCATAGACCATTCCGTGTGAAAAACTCCAAGTGCCCGATAGCAAAGATCTACATTATCTAAAATTACTCTAAAACCAACAATGTCCGTAATTTGTTCTAATGATACTCTTTTGTTTTGGGTTTTTCTCCATATAGAAAATGGAGTTTTCTGCCTTCCAGTAACTTTTGCACTAATATTATTTTCTTCAAGTAATTTTAAAATTTTTTTTGAAATATCTGCAAATGTTAAAGCCAAGCTATCTTTATTTAATTGCAGACGATCGTTGATTAATTTACGAGCATCAGGGTTTAAAACATTAAATGCTAAATCCTCTAACTCGTCTCTGAAATTGTGCATACCCATTCTCTCAGCTAACGGGGTATAAATTTCCATTGTCTCTTTGGCTATTCTTAATCTTTTTTCAGGATCAGAAATATTATTAATTGTACGCATATTATGAAGTCTATCGGCCAACTTAACTAATAAAACTCTTATATCTTTAGAAGTTGCCAATATTAATTTTCTAAAATTTTCAGCAATTGAATATTCTTTCGATTGATCTTCTAATCTTGAAATCTTTGTGACACCCTCAACTAGGTCCGCTATCTCTTTTCCAAACTGTTTGCTAACTTCATTATAGGTTGCTTCGGTATCTTCGATTGTGTCGTGTAATAACGCTGTTGTAATAGTAGCTGTATCAACTTTTAAATCACAAAGAATAGACGCTACAGCGATTGGATGCGATATATAAGGATCGCCAGATAATCTCTTTTGATTTTTGTGAACATCTAAAGCAAAATCATAGGCTTTCTTTACAACTTTTTCATCAATGTAATTATTATAAATTTTGACCTTATCTAAAAGTTCTTGTTGATTAAGCATGGTAAAAATATACCAAAGTTTTATATAATTGTAATGTTCTTCTTCGTTTCTGAGTCTAAATTTTCAATCAATTGATCAATTTTTTTTCCTGACAAAGGACTTTTCCAATTTTTATCTATTTCTCTTATTGGATATAAAACAAAACTTCTTTGTTCTAAACGTGGATGAGGAATTTCTAATGAAATATTTGTATTTGAAATATTTATTTTTTGCCCATTAAAATCTATAATATCTATATCGCATGTTCGTGGCGCATTGATTTGATCTCGTTTTCGATGAAATTTTTTCTCTACTTTTAAAATATATTTAATTAATTCCTCTGCTGAAAATCTTGTCGTTATAGAAATTATACTATTGATAAATTTAGGGTCTAAATTATTGGGGACAGCGGTACTTTCATAAAAACTAGATTTTTTTAATATTTTAACATCATCGTTATTAAAAAATTCGTAACATTTTAACAAAGTTTGTTTACTATCACCAAATTTGGAAGGGAGATTTGAACCAAGTGATAAAAGTATCATAATTAACTTTTTCTAAAAACT
Source organism: Candidatus Pelagibacterales bacterium (assembly GCA_947497305.1). Taxonomy (GTDB): domain Bacteria; phylum Pseudomonadota; class Alphaproteobacteria; order Pelagibacterales; family Pelagibacteraceae; genus Fontibacterium; species Fontibacterium oligotrophicum. Next base: position 4,069 of record CANMFY010000020.1, read on the forward strand.
CTTGATTTTTCTCTTTCCCAATCTCTAGTTTTTTTAGTGTGGCGTTTATCGTGTTGTTTTTTTCCTTTGGCAATAGCAATTTGTACTTTAGCGGTACCTTTATGATTAAAATACATTCTAACAGGAACAACCGTTAAGCCCTCTTGATTAATCTTTCCAATTATTTTGTTTATTTGTTTTTTACTTAATAATAATTTTCTAAGTCTTCTTGGATCGTGATTGTTATAGGAAGATTGGTTGTATTCAGGAATATAGGAATTTTGCAAAAAAAGTTCTCCGCCTATATCTGCGGCATATGACTCTGCAATATTACCTTTTCCTAAACGTAAAGATTTAACCTCAGAACCCAATAAAACAATTCCAGCCTCAATGAGTTCTAAAAGAAAATAATTGAAACTAGCTTTTCTGTTGTTTGCAACTACCTGATAATTGCCCTCATCTTTTTTCATTAATTAAATTAATGAAAGTTTTTTTAATAAATTCTTAATTCTAATTTGATTTTTTTTAGCAATAGTTACCATTGGTAATCGTAGTTCTTTTGAACATAATTTTAATAAACTAGCCGCATATTTTACTGGAGCAGGATTAGTCTCTACAAACATCAAATCATGTAATGGTTTAAGCATTTTATTAATTTCTTTTGCTCTTTTAAAAATTAATTTATCAGTTTTATAATCTAATAAAATTTGCATTTCAGAAGAAAGTTTAGGAGCAACATTTGCGGTAACGGATATACAGCCTACTCCCCCTCTCAATTTAAATTCAAATGCATTTGAGTCTTCTCCAGTAAATTGAATAAACTCTTTTCCTAACTTTTTTCTCTGCTGCACAACTCTATTTAGATCTCCAGTTGCATCTTTTACTCCTGCAATATTTTTTAGTTCAAATAAACGAGCCATTGTATCTACGCTCATATCAATTACAGATCGGCCTGGAATATTATAAATAAAAATAGGTATTCCACATTTATTATTAATGGCCTTATAATGCTGATACAAACCTTCTTGGGTAGGTTTGTTATAGTAAGGAGTTACAATTAATGCCGCCTTAGCTCCTGCTTTTTCTGCAAATCTTGTAAGATCAATTGCCTCTTCGGTGGAATTTGATCCAGTTCCAGCCATAATTGGAATTCTATCTTTTGACTCACGAACACAAATTTTAATTATCTCTTTATGTTCGGCATGACTTAACGTTGGAGATTCTCCTGTGGTTCCGCCAGGCACTAGTCCGTTAGTACCATTATCAATTTGATGATGAATTATTTTAACAAAAGCATTCTTATCTAATCGATTGTTTTTAAATGGTGTTATTAAAGCAGTAAATGATCCTTTAAACATTATGTAAATATCTGTAAAAATTCGTTTTTATAATACACTATTTTTTAAATAATAAAATTAAATGAACTTTAGATTTGTCATAATTATTAATTTATTTTTACTATTAAGTTTAACTATTTCAGCTTATGCAAAAAATATTCCTCCAAAATTAAAACCAGAAAAATTTATAGATAAATCAGCCTCTTCATCGAAAACATCTAAGTTCTTAGACAATATAACAAAGAACAAAAAAAAAGAGCAAATAACGTTAACACCTAAAAACGATGTTCCTAAAGAAGAAGAATTAAATCAAAAAAAAGAAATTAAAAAAGAGACTAAAGAGTCTAAACCAAAACCAATTGCCGAAAAAGAAATAGTAAAACCCAAAGATACAAAAGAGATAAAAACAAATACTGAAGTAAAGGAAGTTATTCCAAAGATTAAACCCCAAGATTTTAAAAATTTTACACCCGAGAGCAAGGGTCCTTTAGAAACAAAAACGCTTAATAATAAAGATTTTGAAATATCAAAAGTTGTCTTTGATTATGTCGATCGAAAGCAATGGAAACTAGCATTATCAGATGCACAAAAGATGCAAGATAAAACAATATATACGCTTGTAAACTGGATGTATTTAATAGACTCACAAAGTGGAGCAAGTTTTAATGAGTATTTTATATTTATAAAAAATAATAAAGATTGGCCTAGAATTAACCGGATAAAATATTTAGCAGAACATAAAATTAATTTTGATAATAATACACCCTCTTCAATTATTGAGTACTTTACTAATAACCCTCCTTTAAGTGGCTTTGGAAAATTACGACTAGCAGAGGCACTCTTAGAAAATAATCAAGCTGAAAAATCTAAAAGTTTAGTAAAAGATGGGTTTAAGGATGCTGAATTAAGTAAAAATGATCTAAGGTATTTTTCAAAAATATTTAAAAAATTCTTAACCCAGCAAGACTATACATTAAGAGCAGATTATTTTGCATATGAAGCTAAATATCAAGATTTAAGAGATACAATAGAATACTTAAATCCTGATTATCAAAAATTATATAATGCAAGAGCTGCATTATTTACTAAAAAATCTGCAGATAATTTGATTGCTCAAGTACCTCAATATTTAAAAGAGGATCCAGGTTTAATTTACGATAGAATTAAATGGCGAAGAAAAAAAGCAAGATTTGATGACGCATTAACTCTAATAAATCAAAGCGCATCGGACTCCTTAGAAAGAAATCAGTATCTAGCAAAAGAAAGGTTATCCATTGCCAGAGATAAAATTCAAGACAAGGAATTTAAAACAGCATATGAGATTCTAAAAGATCATAGATTAAAAGAGGGTTCCGATTACGCTGAAATTGAATGGCATCTTGGTTGGTTAGCATTAAGTTTTTTAAATCAACCAGATGCAGCTCTCGCTCATTTTTTAAGAATGAATGCAGCAGTTTCTTATCCAATTTCAAAGGCACGAGCTGCTTTTTGGATTGGAAAAACATATAAAAAATTAGGACAAGTAAATCAGGCAAATACTTGGTTTAAAACTGGATCACAATATGGAACAACTTTTTATGGTCAATTGTCACATAAAGAAATAGATGAAAAGAAATTTTCAATAAATAATAGTTTCAAATTTAGCGAAGAAAAGTATGAAGAATTTAAAAAAAATAACCCTCTAGCTAAATCTGTTATTGTATTAAAAGAACTAAATAGAACTAAATATACGAAGGATATATTAAGACATCTTGGTGATGTTGATCAAAACAAAACGGCTGAAGAAATTTCAATGGCTGGAGTTTTGGCTCAAGATATTGAGAGATATGACTTTGCAATACAAATTGCGAAAAATGCATCGTATAAAAATTTAAATTTCTTAGAAATAAGTTATCCAAAAATTGAAGTTCCAAAACAAATTAAGGATCAAAAAATATTAGATAGCTCAGTAATTTTAGCTTTAATAAGACAAGAAAGTGAGTTTGATACGTCTGCAACTTCTAGAGTTGGTGCAAAAGGATTAATGCAAATAATGCCTGCAACTGGGAAATTGCTAAGTAAGGTAACTAATATTGATTTTTCTAGGGAAAAATTAACTAGAGATAAAGATTATAATTTAGCACTCGGATCTTATTATATTTCAGATCTAGATGATCTTTTTGGATCCCAATATTTAGCATTTGCCGCTTATAATGCTGGTCCTAATCGGGTTGAGAAATGGATTAAAACTCATGGCGACCCAAGAAAAAAACAAATTGATGCCATTGATTTTATTGAACTTATACCATTTCATGAAACAAGAAATTATGTGCAAAGAGTTAGTGAAAATATTAACGTTTACGAATATTTAAAAGATCCAGCTAACGCAACAAATAAAATTGAAAAAATTTTATATCGATAATTAGTTATTAATTTTTTTATAAGAATAAGAAAGTGCTGCAAAAACCATTGTGTAATTTAAATATGAAATAAAAAAAGAGCAAAAATCAAAGAATGGTTTAATAAATTTATAAAATTCTTTAGAATTTTCTATAAAATAGACCTGAAATGAGAAAATAAAATAAGTAGGTAAGACAAAAGTTAAAGAAATTATTAAAAAAATTAAAAATAATTTTCCTGAATAATTATTAAATTCTTTACCACTGAGAATATTAATTCTTTGGTTTAATGATATTTTCGGAAGAACTAATATTACTTTAAATGCTAAGTAAATTGTTGGAATTAATAGTAATACTAAGTATCTGCTATCGATACCAAATATTGTTATATTACTTCGATCTAAGAAAAATTTTAGGAATATAGGACTTAATGCAAAAGAGGAGATTAAAGCACTATAAAAAAAATATTTAAAATTAGTATAATCAAATATTTTAAATAAAGAATTATATACAGTTTGGTTTAATAAAATATCTCTATGCGTTTTATAAGCAATAGTACTAATAACCAGCCACATTAAGGAAAAGAAAATAAGAAAAGTAAATTTAGTTACTATATTTTTTAAAACCAAAAAATATAACCCGTTAAAGATTATTGTAAGTAGTAATACTGTAAAGAAACTTTCGCTAAATATTTTTTTTATATCTTTAAATGTGTAGGAGAATGATTCTTTGATTATTTCATTAATACTAAGATCATCTTTCATAATTTTGGCGGAGAGAGAGGGATTCGAACCCTCGATACGACTTTTCAATCGTATAACGGTTTAGCAAACCGCCGCCTTCAGCCTCTCGGCCATCTCTCCTACTTTTGATAATTTTTATAAATAAGGATATATCTGCTTTGATATATGACTACAACTCACTGGATTTACTTGATTGCTGCTGGACTTTTTGAAATTGGGTGGCCTTTGGGATTAAAATTATCAGCAATACCATCTTATAAAATAATAGGGCCAGTTATTGCAATTGTATCAATGACAATTAGCGGTATTTTATTATGGCTTTCTCTTAAAGGAATATCTATCGGAACTGCTTATGCAGTTTGGACAGGAATTGGTGCTGCTGGAACTTTTATTATTGGGGTTGTTTTTTTTAATGATCCATCAATTCTTTTAAGGTGGATTGGAGTGTCTTTAATAATACTTGGCGTTATATTTCTTAAAGCTGCTTAATTTTTCTATTTTGGAGCATCGATTACTAAAACTTCAGAATTATCATTAGCTTTAATTGTAAATTTTTTAATATTTGAAATTTCAGCAGCATCACCTTTTTCCAAAATTTTATCATTTATAAGTATTTTTCCGTACGAACATAATAAGTATACTTGATGTTTAATATTATAATTAACTTCATCGCTTTTATTTATTTTTCCCCCAGAAATATAAGCATCTTGATAAATTCCTAATGTTCCATCAATATAATTTTTTCCAAATCCAGAAATAAGAAGATTAAGATTTTTTTTAACAGGATCTTTTGGAAATTCTTTTGCTTCCCATCTAGGTTTGACGCTAGTTTTATTTGGAATAATCCAAATTTGATAAATATTTGTTTCCTGATTTTCTAAATTATATTCTGAATGAATAACTCCTGAGCCTGCACTCATAACTTGGATATCTCCAGCTTCAGTTCTGCCTTTATTGCCTTGGTTATCTGTATGAGTTATTGCTCCAGATCTAACATAAGTAATAATTTCCATATCGTTATGTTGGTGAGGATCAAAACCTTTTTTAGCTTTAATAATATCGTCATTAATAACTCGAATTGTACCAAAACCCATTCTTTTAGGATTAAAATAAGATGCAAAACTGAAATGGTGTTTTGCCTTTAACCATCCATGGTCAGCTCCGCCTAGATCTTTATACTTAATAATCGAAACCATTATTTATTATGACTTTTGGGCTCTTTTGCGCTCGTGTTCAAGTAAGAATCTTTTTCTTATACGAATAGATTTTGGTGTAACCTCAACAAGTTCATCATCGTTAATAAATTGAAGTGAATATTCTAAAGTTGTTTTGATTGGAGGAACAATAACTAAAGCTTCGTCAGCAGTAACTGATCTTACGTTTGATACTTTTTTTCCAATTAGTGGATTAACTATTAAATCGTTGTCTCTATTATGTATTCCAATAACTTGTCCTGCATAAATCTCATCACCGTGGGATATGAAGAAACGTCCACGCTCTTGAAGATGAAATATCCCATAAGTAACTGCTTTTCCTTGGTCTTTTGAAATTAGAACACCATTATTTCTTTCGCCTAAAGATTGGTTAATTTTAGGACCATAATGATCGAAGGAATGATACATCAAACCAGTTCCTGAAGTAGTTGATAAAAAATCTGAACGAAAACCAATTAAACCTCGTGTTGGAATAATATAATCTAATCGAACTCTGCCTCTGCTATCAGAGACCATATTTTTTAAATCCCCTTTTCTTTCACCAAGTTTTTCCATAATTTTTCCTTGATTTTGTTCCTCAATATCAATGGTTAAAGCTTCGAAAGGTTCTTGATCTTGACCGTCCACTTTTTTAATAATTACTTCAGGTCTAGAAATTGCAAGTTCATAACCTTCTCTTCTCATATTTTCGATTAAAATTGATAAATGTAATTCACCTCTTCCTGAGACCCTGTATTTATCTGGGCTTTCAGTTTCTGTAACTCGAAGAGCAACGTTATGAATAAGTTCTTTGTCTAATCTGTCTTTAATATTTCTTGTTGTAACATATTTTCCCTCTTTGCCAGCAAATGGAGATGTGTTGACTTGAAAAGTCATGCTAATTGTTGGCTCATCAACGATGAGTGGTGGGAGCGCTTCTATCTGTTTTGGATCGCAAACTGTATCAGAAATTTTAACACCATCGATTCCAGAAAACATAATAATTTCTCCAGCTGATGCTTCTTGTTTTTCAATTCTTGCTAAACCTAAAAATCCTAAAATTTGTAAAA
>CANMFY010000021.1 GCA_947497305.1 Candidatus Pelagibacterales bacterium
AAATTTTCTTGAAAAAAAATTTTCAATCCTAATTTCTACAACGGTAGTTGAGGTTGGGGTTGATAATCCAAATGCAAATACAATTATTATTGAAAATTCAGAAAGATTTGGGCTTGCTCAATTGCACCAACTAAGAGGAAGAGTTGGAAGAGGCATTGAAAATGGTGAGTGTATTTTAGTATATTCAAAATCAATAAGTGAAAATGGGAAAAAGAGGCTTAAAATACTAAAAGAGTCTAATGATGGATTTTACATATCCGAACAAGATCTAAAATTACGCGGATTTGGAGATATTATTGGATACAAACAAAGTGGTCAGAAAGATTTTATTGTAGCAGATCCTATGTTTCATTCTCATCTTTTTGAACTAGCAAAACAAGAAACTGATTTTTATACACAAGCTAACCTTCCTATAGAAAAATTTAATGTGCTCCTAAAGTTTTTTAAAAAAGATAAGATATTAAATATTATAGATAGCGGTTAAATCGTTTTATAACCAATTGCCATCTCAAACTCGCCTAACCTTTTATGAATAGATCTTAATTCAGTTATTGTTGTCCATTGATGAATAAACAATGAAAAACTATTATGAACTCTTTGAAAGGCGTTTGATACTTGAACTATAACGCCAAGGGTAATTAAACCACTGAATAAACTTGGGGCCATAACTAAATATGGAACGATTACCATGAATTGATCGTATAAATTTACCCATATATCGAAATAACCGTAATTGTAAAAAAGCCTATGATAATTAAATTTTATTCCAGAAAACAATTCAACAACAGTGTCTGGTTTTGCATATTTAATTCTATCATCTTCCCCATAAACAAGTTCTTTTCTAAATGAGGCTTCAACTTTCTGATTATTATATTCTAGACCAGGTAATTTAATTCCAACAAACCAACTTATCAATAATCCACCTAAACTTACAAATAATGAAACCCAAACTAAAGATCCAGGTAGTTTTTTTAAAAATTCTATTTCAATTCCAGTTGAGAGTCCCCAGAGTATTGGAATAAAAGCAATTAATGTCATTATAGCTCTTACAACTTGAAGACCTAAACTTTCGACAATTTTAGCAAATCTACTCGCATCTTCTTGAATTCGTTGCGACGCACCTTCAACACTTGCATCACTATTTTTCCAAAATGGAAGATAATCAAAAGTTATTGCTTCACGCCAACGTAAAGCAAAAACTCTTGTAAAAAAACTAGTAAACGTTGCCAGTAATACGTATGGAAATGCTAAATAGCTAAATACATAAATTTTTTCCCAAAATTCAGATATATTACTTTTAGGGGCATTCTGTAATAAATCATAAAATCCTTTGTACCATTCATTAATTTTAACAGTTATTGAAACTTGAATTAGTAAAGATAAAATTAATAGTGTAGCTCCACCCCAGGCCCATAATGCCCATTTTTTATTTACAAAAAAACTTTTAAACATTGTTTAAAAAGTTATCAGCGTAAGATTTAATGATTAATTTATTTTTTTGAGGATTTATTAAATCAAATTGAATATTATTTTCTTTAGCATAAGCAATGGCCTGGTCTTTTGTCTCAAATTTTAATTTTATTTGTTCGTTGGTATTTGATGAAGATACCCATCCCATTACAAAGTCTTTATTAAAATTAGATTTATTAAATTCTAAAATCCAAAATTTAGTTCTAGCTTTACCAGATTGCATTGCAGTTTTTACAGGTTGATAAATCTTCGCTCTTTCAGTCATTAAATATTTTCTTCTGTTGAGTCTTCAATTCTAGTGGCAGAAACAACTTTTTCATCTTTAGAGAGATTAAAGACACGAACACCTTGTGTGTTTCTTCCGGTTATTCGTATATCTTTTACATTGCATCTAATCGCCTGTCCTTTATCAGTAATTAACATGATCTGATCCTCATGATTTATAGTAAAAGTTGATGCAACTAATCCATTTCTCTCTGAACTTATAATACTAATAATTCCCTGACCTCCCCTGCCGCTTACTCTATACTCATATGCAGAAGAGCGTTTTCCAAAACCATTTGCGGTTATAGTTAAAATATACTGTTCTTTGTTTTTAAATTCTTCAATTTGTTTTTTTGATAATTTTACTTCTTTAGATTTTTCAGTGTCATCGTCTGGAGTTTCGTCTATATCTTTTTCCAATCTAGACGCTTTTATATATGCCCTAGCTTCATCAGATGAAATTTTTACGTTTTTTAAAATCGATAATGAAATAATCTTATCGTCTTTTTTTAATGATATTCCTTTTATTCCTTTAGAAGATCTTCCTTTGAAAAGTCTTAACTTAGTAGATTGAACTCTTAGTGACTTGCCTTTTTCTGTGCTTAATAGAAAATCATCGTCATCTTCTATAATTTTAATTCCAACTATTGAGTCATTTTCTTCTAATTTCATCGCGATTTTTCCGCTAGATTGGATATTCTCAAAGTCTAAGAGACTATTTTTTCTTATTTTTCCGTTAGCAGTTGCAAATATAATTTTCATTTTTGCCCATGTCGCTTCATCACTCGGAAGAGGCATTATAGACGTGATCATATGCCCTTCTTTTAAAGGAAAAATATTTTGTAAAGCTTTGCCTTTGGATTGATTTGAACCTTCAGGAATTTTCCAGGCTTTTAATTTATAAACAATTCCTTTTGATGAGAAGAAAAGTATAGGTGTTAAAGTACTAGCGGTAAATATTTGACTTACAAAATCTTCATCTCGAGTAGTAATTCCAGTCTTACCTTTGCCGCCTCTTTTTTGAACACGAATTGAACTTAAAGGGCTACGTTTGATATAGCCTTTATTAGTAATTGTAATAATTACATCTTCTTTTTGAACAACATCATCTATATCAAAATTTTCGACTTTATTTATAATTTTAGTTTTTCTAGGGTTTGCAAATTTACTTTTGATATCTTTAAGTTCATTTTTAATTTGCGTTAGCAATGCGTTCCTATCATTAAGAATTTCTTTATATTTAATTATGAGTTTGTGAAGATCTGAAATTTCTTGATTAATTTCTTCATGGCCAATTGCTGTAAGTTTTTGAAGTCTTAATTCAAGAATTGCTCTAACCTGATAGTCAGATAAATAATATTGCTCCTTGTTAGATAAATCACTGACATCTAAAATATCCTTATTAATTTTTGACTTTTTAAAGTTCCATTGTTTATTTTGTAATATTGTTTTTGCATCATTTGGGTTTTTGGATTTGCGAATAATAGCAATTATTTCATCAATATTTTCTATAGCTATAAACAAACCAATTAATATATGAACACGATCTTTTGCTTTTTTTAAATCAAATAAAGTTCTTTTAATTAAAATTTTTTCTCTGAATTCGACAAAAATTTTTATGAATTGTTTTAAATTTAATAATTCGGGTTTACCATTAAGTATTGCAAGAGTGTTAAATCCAAATGATGACTCTATTGGAGAATATTTATAAAGTTGATTTATAATAATCTCGCTTGAAACACCTCTTTTTAAATCAATGACAATTCTTACGCCTTCTTTATTTGACTCATCTCTAATGTCTGAAATTCCTTCAATCTTTTTTTCTCTAACTAGCAGAGCAATTTTTTCTATCAGTAAAGACTTGTTAGTTTGAAAGGGAACAGATTTAATTACTATTAACGTTTTATCTTTTTTTTCTTCCTCTGTTTCTATTTCTCCTCTTATTTTAATAGAACCTCTTCCAGTCTTATATCCAGTTTTTATTGCATCCTTTCCAATAATCAAACCTCCTGTTGGAAAATCAGGACCTGGAATTAATTTAATCAGTTCATCAATAGAAATTTCATTATTATCTATATAGGCAAGAGTTCCATCGATAATTTCACCCAGATTATGAGGTGGAATATTTGTCGCCATTCCAACGGCTATACCGCCTGCACCATTAACTAATAAATTAGGAAATTGAGCTGGAAGTACGGTTGGTTCTAATTCTGTATCGTCATAGTTATTTTGATAATCAATTGTATTTTTTTCAATATCTGCAACTAAATATTCTGCAATTTTTGCCAATCTTGTTTCTGTATAACGCATAGCAGCTGCTCTATCTCCATCCATAGATCCAAAGTTTCCTTGCCCATCAAGCAATTTTACACTCATGGAAAAATCTTGAGCCAATCTTACCAAGGCATCATAAACCGCTTGATCCCCATGAGGATGATATTTACCTATTACATCCCCGACTACTCTTGCTGATTTTCTAAATTGTTTCGACCAATCATAACCACCTTTGTACATAGCGTAAATTATTCTTCTATGAACAGGTTTTAGTCCATCTCTTGCATCTGGTAATGCTCTACTTATAATAACGCTCATTGCGTAAGATAAGTATGAGGTCTTCATCTCATCAACAATTTGAACTGAACTATATTTTTTTATTTTTGAATTATCTTGATTTGAATCTTCACTCATTAAGTAAATTTAAAAAGGAACTTTATCGTCGGGGTCCTGGGAAATATCAGGCATATCATCAGAAGGTAGTTGGCTATTATCCAATTTTTTTCCCTCACCAGAAGAAGAATTTTTTCCATCTAACATGGTAAGACTTGAACTGTAACCTTGTAAAACTATTTGTGTGCTGTACTTTTCTTGACCATTATTGTCGGTATATTTATTAGTATTTAATTGGCCCTCAATATAAACTTGAGCTCCTTTTTTAAGGTATTTTTGAACAACATTAACTAAACCTTCATTAAAAATTACAACTCGGTGCCATTCTGTTTTTTCTTTTCGTTCTCCAGTACTTTTATCTTTCCAGCTTTCAGAGGTAGCTACACTTAAACGTGCTACACTTTTACCATTTTGCATTTGCTTAATTTCTGGATCATTTCCAAGTCTGCCAATTAATAAAACTTTATTTAAGCTACCCGCCATAATATAGATCTTTTTGAACTAAAAATTATAGGTTTATTATATCAGACTAATCAAATTAAAAGAATAAAATTTACTAAAAAAATGAGTAATACCGTTAAAAAAATCGTTATTAAAGGAGCAAGAGAACATAATTTAAAAAATATTTCGCTAGAGATTCCAAGGGATAAATTAATAACAATAACCGGACTATCTGGTTCAGGCAAGTCATCATTAGCTTTCGATACGATCTATGCTGAAGGACAAAGAAGATATGTCGAAAGTTTATCTGCGTATGCAAGACAATTTTTAGATCGTATGAGAAAACCTGACGTCGACTTGATTGAAGGTTTGTCTCCAGCAATTTCTATTGAACAAAAAACAACATCAAAAAATCCAAGATCAATTGTTGCAACGGTAACTGAAATTTACGATTATATGCGCGTTTTATACGCTCGAGTTGGAATTCCTTATTCACCATTTACAGGAAAGCCTATTAAATCTCAAACTGTATCAGAAATGGTAGATCGCATATTAAATTTACCAAAACAATCCAAGATTCAAATCTTTGCTCCTATCGTGAGGGGTAGAAAAGGAGAGTATAAAAAAGAATTATTAGGCTATAAAAAAAGAGGCTTTCAAAAAACTAGAATTGATGGGAAAATTTATGAAATCGATGAATCCCCTGTTCTAAATAAAAACGTAAAACACGACATAGATATTTATATAGATGGCTTTATCAATGATAAAAAAGAACAACAACGAATAGCTGAGAGTATTGAAACAACTTTATCATTATCTGATGGCTTAGTTTATGTAGATTTTATAAATGAAAATCTTCCTAAAGAATTTAAAAAAAGTGAAAAAATAGTTTTTTCTTCAAAATTTGCATGTCCAGAGAGTGGTTTTACTATAGAGGAAATAGAACCTAGACTATTTTCTTTCAATAGCCCGTATGGAGCTTGCCCTGAATGTGAAGGGATTGGCGTTGATCTTTATATAGATCCAAAATTAGTAATTCCTAATGAAAAAAAATCTTTAATCGATGGTGCAATCGTACCATGGTCATCAAGTTCAACTTTATATTACGCTCAAACATTATCTTCTCTAGCTAAGCATTATGATTTTTCACTCGAAACTCCTTGGAGGGATTTACCAAAAAAAATTCAAGATTTAATTTTATATGGTTCTGGTGAAGAGGAAATAAAATTTTCTTATGATGATGGATATGAAAAATATTCTAATAAAAAATCATTTGAAGGAGTTATTAATAACTTAGAAAGAAAATATTTAGAAACTGATAGTGATTGGAAAAGAGAGGAAATTTCTCAATTTCAAAATGAAACAGAATGTGACCGATGCAAAGGTATGAGGCTTAAAGAAGAGGCTCTTTCGGTAAAGATAAAAGAATTAAATATTAGTGAAGTTTCAAAAATGTCTATTCAGAGTGCTTATGAATGGTTTTCAGGCCTTCCAAATCATTTGACTGAAAAAGAGAATAAAATTTCAGTTCATATTTTGAAAGAAATTATCGAAAGATTAAATTTTTTAATAAACGTTGGACTTGATTATTTGAATTTATCAAGATCTTCAGGAACTTTATCAGGTGGAGAGTCACAAAGAATTAGATTGGCATCACAAATTGGTTCAGGACTGACTGGAGTTCTTTATGTTTTAGACGAACCGTCCATAGGTTTGCACCAAAAAGATAATATAAAACTATTAAATGCTCTTAAGAGACTAAGAGATTTAGGAAACACGGTAATAGTCGTTGAACATGATGAAGAAGCAATGCTTAATTCAGACTACATTATTGATCTGGGTCCTGGAGCTGGGACTGAAGGAGGAAAGATAATTGCCATGGGCTCTCCTGCTGAAATTAAACAAAATGAAATTAGTATTACTGGACAATATTTATCTGGAAAAAAATATATTTCTATTCCTCAGATAAGAAAAAAAGCGAGAGATGGAAGATATTTAAGCTTAAGTGGTGCAACTGGAAATAATTTACAAAATGTTTCGACCAAGATACCGCTTGGTACTTTTACAGCAGTAACAGGAGTTTCTGGAAGTGGGAAATCAACATTTGTTCTTCACACACTCTATAGGGCATTAAATTTAATGATTAATAAAACTATAACCAAAAATATGCCTAAACCTTTTAAAGGTATTCAGGGCTATGAATATTTAGATAAAATAATTGATATTGACCAATCTCCTATTGGCAGAACTCCGAGGTCAAACCCCGCAACCTACTCTGGAGCTTTTACAGTAATTAGAGAATGGTTTGTAAATTTACCTGACTCAAAAGCAAGGGGTTATAAACCTGGAAGATTTTCTTTTAACGTTAAGGGAGGAAGATGTGAAGCTTGCGAAGGAGATGGTGTGATTACTTACGAAATGCATTTTTTGCCTGATGTTTATGTTCAATGTGATGTGTGTAAAGGAAACAGATATAATAGAGAAACTTTAGAAATAAGATTTAAGGATAAAAATATTGCTGATGTTTTAAATATGACTGTTGATGAAGGAGTTATTTTCTTTGAAAATATTTCATCGATAAGAGATAAACTTTTAACGCTTCAAAAAGTAGGACTTGGTTATATTAAAATTGGTCAACAGGCCACTACCCTATCAGGTGGAGAGGCTCAAAGAATAAAGCTTGCAAAAGAATTATCAAAAAGAGCAACCGGAAGGACTATTTATATTCTTGATGAACCAACAACAGGTTTACATGTTCATGATGTAAAAAAATTATTAGAAGTTCTGCATACATTCGTAAATAAAGGAAATACAGTTATTGTTATTGAGCATAATTTGGATGTAATAAAAACTGCCGATTGGATTATTGATATGGGTCCAGAAGGAGGCGTAAAAGGTGGAAAAATTATTGCTGAAGGAACTCCAGAGGATGTTTCGTTGACAAAGGGAAGTTATACTGGAGAATTTTTAAAAAAAATTCTATCTAAGAATATATCGAGAAAAAGTGCTTAATAAAATTTTTATGATAAAGTAAATTTATGAGAATCAGTAATATTCTTCTATCTCTTCCAAAAACACTATTAAGTTCTGTTATTGCTACTTTAATTTTCTTTTATATTTTATTTTATATAAATGACGGATGGACAAGTGATAGATATTTTTGGAGCGCTATATTTAGATACCTTCATGTTTTATCTGGAATTATGTGGATAGGATTATTGTGGTATTTTAATTTTGTTCAAATTCCTAGTATGTCAAAAATTACTGATGAACAAAAACCTGCTATTAGCAAAGTAATTGCACCAACGGCTTTATTTTGGTTTCGCTGGGCTGCACTTTTGACAATAATTACAGGATTAATAACTGCTTATTTAAACGGTTATGTCCATGAAGCTTTAGCATTTAAAGGTGGTGCTAAAAATATAACAATAGGCATTGGAATGTGGCTTGGAATAATTATGGCTATTAATGTTTGGTTTATTATTTGGCCAAATCAAAAAAAGGCTTTGGGCATCGTTGAATGTGATCCCGAAGTGAAAGCTAAATCTGCAAGAACAGCTCTATTGGTATCTAGAGCGAATACTTTTTTGTCAATTCCGATGTTATTAACAATGGTAGCTGCACAAAATCTATATTAAGGCGTATTATCAATTTTTATAGACCAATCTCTTTTTACTTTAAAAAACATTAAAATTGGCGCTGCAATATAAATAGAAGAGTATGTGCCTACGATAATTCCAAAAGTTATAGCAAAAGCAAAACCTCTTAAAACCTCTCCTCCAAAGATTAGCACCGCAACAATACTTAAAAGTGTTGTTCCTGAAGTTTTTAATGTTCTTGAAAGAGTATTATTCAATGATTCATTTATTAAAATTGATAATTCTGATGAGCTATCTTTTTTTAAATTCTCCCTAATTCTGTCATAAATTATAACCGTATCATTAATTGAGTAACCCAAAATAGTTAATAAAGCTGCAATTATAGAAAGATCAAATTGTAAACCTAGGAGTGCAAAAACACCAACAGTAATAATTAAATCGTGAAAGAGAGCAACAATACCTCCAATACTAAATTGCCACTCAAAACGGAACCATAGATATAAGAAAATTGCAATCAAACATAATAAGACAGAGTAAATCGCAGACTTAATTAATTCTGAGCCAACTTTTGGTCCTACAGTTTCAACTTTTCTAATTAATATCTTCTCACTCAAATCTTTTTCTAAAAAATTTTTGATATCATTGGGAGAGATAGAATTATCTGTATAAATTAATAAATCATTTCCAGTTCCAAATTCTTTTACGGAAAAATTATTAATTTTAGATTTAGAAAAGGAATTTCTTATTTTTTCAATATCAATCTTTTTTTCTAATCTTATTTCAATTGTTGTACCACCTTTAAAATCTACACCTAAATTTAAACCTTTTGTAAAAATCAAAATGAAAGAAAAAAAAACAAAAAATACTGAAACTAAAATAAAAAATTTTTTATATTTTAAGAAATTAAAATTAGTCATTTAAAAACTTATTAGTTTATCTTTATTATTCTTAACGTATTTACCAACCATTAACCTATTAACGGTGAAAGCTGTAAAAAAAGACGTTACAAGACCAACGCACAAAGTGATTGCAAAACCTTTTATGGGTCCACTTCCTAAATAAAATAAAATTATGCCCGCAATAAAAGTAGTTAAATTAGAATCGATAATAGTTAATAATGATTTTTTGTAAGCCATATCAAAGGCAATGATATTAGATTTCTCAATCTTTAATTCTTCTTTTGCACGTTCAAAAATAATAACATTTGTATCAATTGCCATTCCAACAGTTAGGATTATTCCAGCAATTCCTGGTAAAGTGAGAGTAGACCCAAATAGAGTTAATATTGAAATTAAAATTACAACATTAAGTAAAAGAGAAATATTGGCAAAAAAACCAAGTAATTTGTAAGCATAAATCATATAAACAAAAACTAGTAAAAAACCTGTTATGAATGATATCAAGCCATAACGAATTGAATCCTCACCAAGATCCGCGCCAACGGTTCTTTCCTCTATTATTTTCATGGGCGCTGGTAATGCACCTGCTCTTAATAAAACGGCTAATTGATTAGCTTCTTCTACGGAAAAACCTCCGGAAATTTGTCCGCTACCTGTTAGTATTGGCTCTCTAATAACCGGGGAACTTAAAATTTCATTATCCAATATAATAGCAAGCGGTCTTCCAACGTTGTCTTTAGTAGCATTTGCAAATTTTTTAGCTCCTACACTGTCAAATTTAAAACTTACAATTGACTGGTTTGTATCCCTTTCAAAACCTGGTTGGGCATCAATTAAATTTTCCCCAGAAACTATTAATTTTTTTTCAACTTCAATAAAAGAGCCATCTGCCTTGTTTTTAATTTTTTCAAAACCAATATTGTCTTTATCAATAGAATTGGATTTTAAAAATTTAAAATTAAGCTGAGCAGTTTTTCCAAGAATATTTTTAAAATTAGATGGATCGGATAAACCAGGTAACTCAACAATAATTCTATTATCGCCCTTTTGTTGAATAGAGGGTTCCTTTGTGCCGAGTTGATCAACTCTTTTTCTTACTATTTCTATAGATTGATTAATCGTGTCTTTCTTTAAATTTTTAATATAATCATCAGAAAATTGTACGACAATTAAATTTTTTTCTATTCTATATACAAAATCTTTTTTTGTATTTTCTAAATTGTTATTAAGAAATACATTATCTTTACCTGCTCGATTAATTAAATTTATAGCATCATCTTTTTGATTTAAATTTTTTAACTCAAATTGAATTTTATTATTTGAAAAAATTAAATTTTTATAATAAAATTTTTTTTCATCAAAAATTTTTTTTACATCATTATATTTCTCTTTTGTTTTTTTT
>CANMFY010000022.1 GCA_947497305.1 Candidatus Pelagibacterales bacterium
GATTTATTTCTAGATTTTCAATTTTTCATCAAAGATATTCAACAAATACTTTTCCAAGCTGGGAACTTGCGCAGCCTTTTAGAATTTTAGCACATAATGGCGAGATCAACACTTTAAAAGGAAATGTGAATTGGATGAAGACCCATGAACAGGGGCTTGAGTCTGATTTATTTAAAAACGTTGATGATTTGAAACCAATCTTAAAGTCAGGAAGTTCTGATACAGCCTGCCTTGATGCTGTTTTTGAATTGTTAACAAGATCAGGAAGATTATTGCCCCTTGTTAAAATGATGTTGATGCCAGAGGCATGGTCTAAAAGAAGCAAAATTATCCCTCAAGCTTATAGAGATATGTATAATTATCTAAACTCTGTCATAGAGCCTTGGGATGGACCAGCAGCAATTGCAGCAACAGATGGCAATTGGATTTTGGCTGCAACCGATAGAAATGGATTAAGGCCTTTAAGATATACTATTACAAAAGATAAAATTTTATTTGCAGGTTCAGAAACTGGAATGGTTCCAGTGCAAGAAGAAAATGTTATTTATAGAGGAAGAGTTGGACCTGGCCAAATGATAGCTGTTAACCTTGATGAAGGCACTTATTATAATGATAAGAAAATTAAAGATTTTTTATCTAGAAATCCTATTTACAAAAAATTTAGTCAAAATTTAATCGAGATCAGTAAAAAATTTAATAATTTACAAGAATTTAACTCTTTTGAGGGAGATAAATTAAGACAAAAGCAATTTGCTGCTGGAATTTCCATTGAAGATTTAGAAATGATTTTACATCCAATGGTGGAGGATCAAAAAGAAGCTGTTGGTTCAATGGGAGATGATACTCCAACCGCTGTTTTGTCTGATATTTATAGACCTTTATCTCATTTTTTTAGACAAAATTTTAGTCAAGTAACAAATCCGCCAATAGATTCTCTAAGAGAAAACAGAGTAATGTCTCTTAATACAAGAATTGGAAATTTACAAAATATTCTAGGTGAAGATTTATTTAATAAAAAAAGTTACCTCTTAGAAAGCCCAGTATTATCCAATGCACAATTTAAAAAATTATTTGAGGTTTTAAATGAAGAATATAGAGAAATAGATTGTACATTTAATTCTGAAGATTCAGAAATTTCTTTAAAAGAAGAATTAAAACGAATTCAAAAAGAGTCTGAAATCGCAGTCAGAGAAGGTGCTAAACATATTATTCTAACCGATGAAAAAATTTCAGCAACGAGAATTGGGATACCAATAATACTGGCAACAGGTGCAGTGCAAAGTCATTTAGTAAATCATGGTCTTAGAAAATTTGTTTCATTAAATGTTAAATCAGCCGAATGTTTGGATGTTCATTACTTTGCAGTGCTAATTGGTGTTGGCGCTACTACGGTTAATCCTTATTTAGCATTTGATTGTATTTATCAGAGACATCAAAAAAAAATCTTTGGAAAATTAACTTTTACCGATTGTGTTAACAATTATATTAAAGCCGTTAACGATGGATTATTAAAAGTAATGTCTAAATTAGGCATCTCTGTTATTAGCTCTTATAGAGGCGGTTTAAATTTTAGTGGACTTGGATTAAGCAGAGCTCTAGTTGCTGAATATTTTCCTGGAATGTATTCAAAAATTTCTGGAATTGGTGTTTCTGGAATCGAACAAATGGTCAGAACTCAACATCAAAAAGCGTTTAGAGGTAATGTTATAAGTTTGCCAATCGGTGGATTTTATAAATTCAGAAAAGGTGGAGAACAACATTCTAATCAAGCCATGACAATGCACATGTTACAAACTGCTGTTGCAACAGACTCCTATAGTTTATATAAAAAATATTCAAAAATTATTAATGAGCAACACCCTTTAAATCTTAGAGATCTTTTAGATTTTAATTTAATTAAAAAACCAATTTTAATTGAAGAGGTAGAATCTATTACAAATATTCGAAAAAGATTTGGAAGTGGCAGTATGTCTTTGGGGGCTCTTTCTAAAGAGGCGCACGAAACATTAGCAATTGCTATGAATAGAATTGGCGGCGCATCTTGTAGTGGAGAAGGAGGAGAGGATGCAAAAAGAGCAATACCGAAAGACAATGGTGATAATGCTAACTCAAGAGTGAAGCAGATTGCATCGGCTAGATTTGGTGTAACTGCAGAATATTTAAATAATTGTGATGAAATAGAAATTAAAATATCCCAAGGAGCAAAACCTGGCGAAGGTGGACAGTTACCTGGTTTTAAAGTTACAGCTGAAATTGCAACTTTAAGACATTCAACGCCTGGAGTTTCTTTAATATCTCCACCGCCTCATCATGATATTTATTCAATCGAAGATTTATCTCAATTAATCTATGATTTAAAACAAATAAATCCTAAAGCAAAAATTGGAGTCAAATTAGTTTCCTCAACAGGAATAGGAACTATTGCTGCAGGAGTTGCAAAAGCAAAAGCAGATGTAATTCTAATTAGTGGACATTCAGGGGGAACAGGGGCTTCTCCATTAACAAGTGTTAAGTATGCTGGGCTTCCTTGGGAGATTGGACTAACCGAAGCTAATCAAATTTTGACTTTGAACGGTTTAAGACATGAAGTCATTTTAAGAACTGATGGGGGAATAAAAACAGGTAGAGATGTTGTTATGGCTGCAATGATGGGTGCAGACGATTTTGGAATAGCGACGACCTCATTAGTAGCCATGGGCTGTATAATGGTTAGACAATGTCATTCAAATACTTGTCCTGTTGGAATTTGTACTCAAGATGAGGAGCTTAGAAAAAAATTTACGGGCACACCAGAAAAAGTTGTTAATTTATTTTCATTTATAGCTGAGGAGGTAAGAGAAATTTTAGCAAGTCTTGGTTTTAAATCTTTAAATGAAATTGTGGGTAGAACAGATCTATTGAAACAAGTGAGCAGAGGGTCTTCTAGTTTAGATGATTTAGATCTAAATCCTCTTTTAGTTCAGGCGGATCCCGGGGAAAATCCAAGATATTGTTTAAAAAGAGAAAGAAAAGAAGTTCCTGATAGCTTAGATAAACAAATTATAAAAGATTCACTTTCTCTAATTGAAAAAGGGCAAAAATTTCAATTAAGTTATGCGGTAAAAAATACCCATAGATCAGTTGGAACAAGATTAAGCTCAATTATTACAACGCAGTTTAAAAATAAGAAATTATCCGAAGACCATATTTTAATAAAACTTAGAGGCTCAGCAGGACAATCTTTAGGAGCATTTGCAGTTTCGGGAATTAAGCTAGAAGTAACAGGTGATGCAAATGATTATGTTGGCAAAGGGTTATCCGGAGCAAAAATAATTATAAAACCAGCTTCGAATAGTGAATTACAAACTTCAAAAAATACAATTATTGGAAATACAGTGTTATATGGAGCAACTTCAGGATTGTTGCTTGCGGCGGGACAAGCAGGAGAAAGATTTGCGGTTAGAAATTCAGGGGCCACTGCAGTTATTGAAGGATGTGGAACTAATGGCTGCGAATACATGACGGGCGGCACTGTTGTAGTATTAGGAGAAGTTGGAGATAATTTTGCAGCAGGAATGACAGGTGGAATGGTATTTGTTTACGATCCAGAAAATAGTTTTGAAAATTATGTAAATCCATCATCAGTCATTTGGCAAAAAATTGAGACAGATTATTGGAATGATTATCTTTTAAATCTAATAAAATTACATGAAAAAGAAACTCAATCGTTGCACTCAAGAAAGATTATTCAACAATGGACCAGTGAAAAAAATAACTTTTATCAAGTTTGCCCTAAAGAAATGTTAGATAAATTAAGACAACCATTATCGAATAAGGCAGTTCATGGAAAAGCTGTCTAAATCAATTAATTTAGTTTGTTTTGGTTTTGGCTTGGCGGCGAAGTACTTTGTAAAAGAGCTGTTAAGAAATAAATATAAAATTAAATTAATTACAACCTCAAGATCTAAAAGTTCTAATAACAAATTCTTAAATATAAATTATAAAAATTTTCATTTAGATAATAATAAATTTGATAAAAAAATTATAAAATATATTTTAAATGCAAGTCATATATTAGTTTCAATACCTCCAAGAAACAGAAAAGATTTGGTTATTGAAAACTTTTATAATGAGATTTCATTAAATAAAAAAATTAAATGGTTGGCATATCTTTCGTCAACAAGCGTTTATGGAAATCATAATGGGAAGTGGGTTGATGAAAGAAGCAAATTATTAAGTAATAATGACACAGGAATAAATAGAATTGTAGCTGAAAATGAATGGTTAAAATTAAATCGCTACCATCTTGTCCCAACAAGAATATTTAGATTGTCAGGAATTTATTCCCCAGAAAGAAACATATTCTTACGATTAGCAAGAGAGCAAGTTCGTTACGTTAAAAAGAGTAATCACTTTTTTTCAAGAATTCATGTTGCTGATATAGCTCAAGTTTTATCTAAGTCTTTAATTTATTCAAAACCTGGAGAAATTTATAATGTAGCAGATAATATGCCATGTTCTTATGATCAAACTATATCATATGCTTGTAATTTAATGGGCGTTAAAATTCCACCTTCTGAAAATTTTCAATTATTAAAGGATAGTGAGATGAAAAATTTTTATAAGGACTCAAAAAAAGTTGGTAACTTTAAAATTAAAAAAGATTTAAAAGTAAAATTACAATTTCCATCATACAAAGAAGGTTTTAAAAGTATTTTAAATAATATTTTTAATCGCTAATTCAAGTTTTTTTAAATCTTGAACTCTAGACAAGGAGTGATCACCATCATCAATAATTGTTAATTTTAATTTTTTAGCTATTAGAGTTTTTGTTAAATTTATAGAATAAGCCCAGGGAACAGATGAGTCTCTAATCCCATGTAATAATTCAACTTTAAAATTACATTTAATTTTTTTATTAAGAATTAAGATTTTTTTTCCATCAAAAATAAACTTTTTAGTTATTGGGTAAAAATTATTATGACTGCTTTTTAATTTATAGATTTTATTTTTTCTTATATTATTTTTTTCAAAAATATTTAATTTTTTCCATATTAATTCTTCAGTAAAATCGGGTGCAGGAGCAATACCGATAAAACCTTTAATTCTTTGATGAAAATATTTAATTAGCACAATCCCAATCCAAGCACCCATACTTGAGCCAATAAGGATTATTTTACCTTTTTTGATTAAATTTTTAACAATTGACCTTGAGTCTTCTATCCAATTTTTAATACTAAAATCTGTGAATTGTCCGGAGGATTTACCATGCCCGCTATATTCAAATAACAACAAATTAATTTTATTTTTATTAACAAATTTTTTTAAAAATTTAGCCTTTTTACTTTTAATATCAGACATTAATCCGTGAAGAAAAATAATTGTGATTAGACTTTTATTATTAATAAATTTGTAATGAATTTTTTGATTATTTTTTGTTCTAAAAAAATTTTGCTTTAGATTATTCATGTTTATAAGTATAGCATATCAATTGAATGGATAAAAAAATTCGTTTATTACAAGTTATTCCAAGATTAGATGTGGGTGGTGCAGAAACAGGCTGTAAAGATATTGCAAAATTTATCGCCAACCAAAATTACTTTTCTGCAATTTTATGTTCTGGTGGTGAACAAATTGAAAAACTTGATCAATCCGAAGTTAAAATTTTTAAATTTTCTGTTCAAAGTAAAAATCCGTTTATAATTTTTTTTAATATATTTATAATTTTATTTATTGTTCTTTTTTATAAAATTAATATTATTCATGTTAGAAGTCGTGCGCCAGCTTGGTCATGCTATTTTGCAGGTAAATTATCGGGAGTTTCTTTAGTCTCTACTTTTCACGGTACTTATAATTTTAGCAATTTTTTAAAGAAATTTTATAATTCAGTCATGTTAAGAGGGAATATTGTTATTGCGGGTTCAAAATTTATTTTTGATCATATAAAAAATAATTATAATCACACAAAACCAGTTTCTTTTATACCCAGGGGAATTGATACTAATTACTTTAGTCCAAAAAATCCAAAAATTGAACAGTTGAATAGTGTTAGAAGTCGTTGGGGTATAGAAAATAATAATTTTGTAATATTGCTTCCAGGCAGATTAACCTTTTGGAAAGGACAATTTTTTTTCTTAAATACCCTTTTATTTCTAAAACAAGAGAAATTATTAAATAATATTAAAGCAATTATAATTGGTGATGATCAAGGTCGAACTGAATATAGAGAATATCTTTTAAATTTTATTAGGCATCATCAATTAGAAAATGATGTGAAAATTATCTCCCATGAAATTTCTATGCCCTCAGCCTATAATGCTTGTGACCTAGTGTTATCAGCTTCTATAGAGCCCGAGGCATTTGGCAGAGTAGCCGTTGAAGCCCAAGCAATGGAAAAGCCAATACTTGCTAGTAATATTGGAGGTTCTAATGAAACAATTATTGATGGGCAAACGGGCTGGTTATTTAAATCTGATGATGAAAAAGATTTAGCAAAAATGATTATTGAGATTTCAAAAAAAGATAAAAGTTTTTTAAAAAATTTAGGAGAAAAAGGCAGGGCTAATGTTATTAATAATTATACCCTTGAGCAAATGTGTTCTAAAACACTAGAAATTTATAAATCCTTAGTTTAATAAGAAGAACATGCTCAACATCACTCTCTTAGATGGAAAAAAACTTAAATTTACAGGAAAAGTTAATGGATATGATATAGCTAAAACTATTAGTCCCTCACTTGCAAAAAAAGCTTTAGTAATAAAAGTAAATGACAGTTTTAAAGATTTAAGCACCATAATTGAAAAAGACTCTACAGTACAAATTATTACACTTGAGGATGATTACGGATTAGAAGTTATAAGACATGATACTGCGCACGTTCTCGCTATGGCAGTTCAAGAATTATTTAAAGATACTCAAGTTACTATTGGTCCAGTTATTGAAAATGGTTTTTATTATGATTTTTCTAGAAAGAAACCTTTTACTGATGAAGATTTAGTAAAAATTGAAGAAAAAATGAGAGAAATTATAGATCGTGATGAACCTACAACAAGGGAAGTTTGGGATAGAGAAAAAGCGATAGAACATTTTAAAAAAAAGGGTGAGCTTTACAAAGCTGAAATTATAAAAAGTATTCCAACTAAAGAAGAAATTTCAATTTATTTTCATGGTAAGTGGCACGATCTATGTAGAGGCCCACATTTAACTTCTACTGGAAAGATAGGAAAAGCATTTAAACTTACCAAACTTGCAGGAGCTTATTGGCGGGGAGATTCGAATAATGAGATGCTTCAAAGAATATATGGAACATGCTGGAGAAATAAAAAAGAGTTAGATGATTATTTACACAGAATTGAAGAGGCTGAAAAAAGAGATCACCGTAAACTTGGAAAAGTTATGAATTTATTTCATTTTCAAGAAGAAAGTCCAGGAGCTGTTTTTTGGCATGAAGGAGGTTGGCAGCTATTTCAATCGCTTATTGATTTTATGCGTGAACGACAAACCGAAGCTGGTTATCGAGAAGTAAATACACCTGATATTTTAGACAAAACATTATGGGAAAAATCTGGCCATTGGGAAAAGTTTCAAGAACATATGTACACAACCAAAACTCCAGATGAGAGAGTGTTTGCAATTAAACCTATGAATTGTCCTGGCTGTGTACAAATTTTTAATCAAGGACTTAAAAGTTATAGAGATTTACCATTAAAATTGTCAGAATTCGGTAAAGTTCATCGTTATGAAAGTTCAGGATCTTTGCATGGATTAATGAGAGTTAGATCTTTTACCCAAGACGATGCTCATATTTTTTGTACTGAAAATCAAATTACTGACGAAACCTTAAAAGTTACAAAGTTGATATTAGATATTTATAAGGCTTTTGGTTTTGAAGATGTAATTTTAAAATATTCAGATCGTCCGGCAAAAAGAGTTGGAGACGATAAGTTATGGGATAAAGCAGAGGCTGCATTACTAGAGGCCGTGAAAGCTTCAAAATTGGACTATTCTATTAATAAAGGCGAAGGAGCATTTTATGGACCTAAAATTGAATTTGTTTTAAGGGATACAATTGGTAGAGATTGGCAGTGTGGAACTTTACAAGTTGATTTCAATTTACCTGGAAGATTGGGTGCAACATACATTGATAAAGATGGAGTTAAAAAAAATCCAGTAATGTTACATCGAGCATTATTTGGCTCACTTGAAAGATTTATAGGTATTTTAATTGAACATTATGCAGGCAAACTTCCGTTATGGTTATCTCCAAAACAAGTTGCAATACTTCCAATTTCTCAAGAATTTGATGATTATGCAAAAAAAATATCAGTCGAACTTGATAAAAATAAAATAAGGAATATTATAGATCTCAAGAATGAAAAAATTAACTACAAGATTAGAGAACACTCTTTATCCAAAATTCCAATTTTAATGATTTGTGGATCTAAAGAACAAGAAAGTCAGTCAATTACTCTTCGAAGGCTTGGTCAAGAAAAACAAGATACGTTACCTTTAAAAGAAGCTTTGAATTTATTAGTTAAAGAGTCTTCAGCACCAAAAATCTAGGAGTATAGTTATTAATCAAAATTTTCAAAATAACAGAAGTAATTTTAGATCTAATAGTTCTTCAAATCGTGGACCAAAAGTAAACGATAGAATTAGAGCAACGGACGTTCAGTTAATTGGTAGCGACGGTCAAAATATTGGTATTGTTTCTTTAAATGATGCGTTAATGACTGCAAAGGAGCAGGGTTTAGATTTAATTGAAATTGCTCCGAATGCAAAGCCCCCAGTTTGCAAAATAACTGATTTTGGCAAATACAAATACGAGTTACAAAAAAAAGCTAGCCAAGCAAAAAAGAAACAAAAAGTTGTAACACTTAAAGAGATTAAAATGAGACCGGGAACAGATGTTCATGATTATAATTTTAAAATGAAGGCAACAGAGAAATTTTTAACTAAAGGGGATAAAGTAAAATTTACAATAAAATTTAAAGGAAGAGAGATGCAGCATTTAAAGCTAGCTCAAGATCTTGCAGGTAGAATTGTAAATGATTTAAAGATTACAGGCAAAGTCGAGCAAGCTCCTAAAATGGAAGGCAAGCAAATGACTTTCATTATTCAGCCGCTTAAATAGCAGTTTCTTCACATTCATACTTATTGTTTTTCATCTTTAATATTAGTATAACCCGCAGGTATTTATTTTATGTATAAAATTAAAACTAAAAGTTCAGCAAAAAAAAGATTTAGAATTACAGCAACAGGAAAAGTAAAGATGCCTCAAGCTGGCAAAAGACACGGCATGATCAAAAGATCTAATGCTCAGATTAGAAGACAAAGAGGAATGGCAATTATGTCCAAACCTGATGCAAAGATAGTCAAATCGTATATGCCAAATAGTTTAAGAGGATAATTTATGTCACGAGTTAAACGAGGGGTTACCAGTCACGCAAAACATAAAAAAGTTTTTAAAGCTGCCAAAGGGTTTTATGGAAGAAAAAAAAATACCATTAGAACTGCTAAACAATCAGTAGAAAAATCTTTACAATATTCTTATAGAGATCGAAGACAAAAAAAGAGAAGTTTTAGATCACTCTGGATACAAAGAATTAATGCTGGCGTTAGAGAACAAGGTTTAACTTATTCTAAATTTATTAATGGTCTTAATAAAACAAAGATTTCAATTGATAGAAAAATTTTAGCAGATTTAGCTTATCAAAATCCAGAGGCTTTTAAATCCATCGTAAAAAAGGTACAGTCTAGCTTAAACTAGAAAAACTAGTTCCATAAATACTAGAATACCATGGATGAAATTTTACATTTAGAAAAAGAATTTAAATCTAAAATAGATCAATCTGACAATCTTCATAAAATTGAACAAGTAAAAACCGAAGCTTTTGGTAAAAATGGAAAAATAGGAGAACTTTTTAAAAAAATTACAACTCTTCAAGGAGAAGATAGAAAAAATTTTGCTTCAAACCTAAACAAATTAAAGGATAATATTAACAATCTTATTAATTCTAAAATAAGTCTATTTGAACAAGAAGAAATTAATAAAAAATTATCGCAAGATAGAATTGATGTTACCTTGCCAGGAAGACCTATTACTTTTGGAAAGATCCATCCAGTTACACAGGTTATTGATGAAGTCACAGCTATTTTTGGAGAAATAGGATTTTCAGTAGCAGAAGGACCTGACGTTGAAAATGAATATAATAATTTTACAGCCTTAAATACACCACCACATCATCCAGCACGGGATATGCATGACACCTTTTACTTAGGTCAAAATAAAGAAATTTTATTAAGAACTCATACTTCGCCAGTACAAATAAGAACAATGATGTCTGGAAAACCTCCATTTAAAATTATTGCACCTGGTAGAACTTATAGATGTGATAGTGATCAAACCCATACTCCTATGTTTCATCAAGTGGAGGGTTTGCATATTGATAAAAATGTAAACATGGGACATCTAAAAGGGGTTCTTGATTATTTTATTAAAAAGTTTTTTGAGGTAGAT
>CANMFY010000023.1 GCA_947497305.1 Candidatus Pelagibacterales bacterium
CTAAATTGATTTGAGTAGCACATGTTCTGTGCATCATATCAAGTCCATTTTTTCCAACACTTGGCATATATTTTCTCATTATTTCATATCTTTTTTTTGGGGATTTAAAAACATCACTTAACTTTACAATTGGAGCAAATCCATTTCCTAGCAAACCTATTCCTAATTTAGCACAAACTATTTTTAACTCTTTTAGATAGGAATTAATTTCATTACAGGTTTGATGAATATTTTTAACAGCATCGCCTGATAATTCAAATTGCAAACCAGGCTCTAAAGTAATATTTTTTTTATCTTTAATTAACCCAAGAATGTTTTTTCCTTCTTTAATAGGTATCCAATTATTTTTTATGAGTTCTGAAAAAATTTTTAAAATACTGATATCACCATCGTAAGGTATGCAATTTTTATTTTTTATATTAAATAAAAATTTTTCATGTTCAGTTCCAATTCTCCATCTATCTTTGGTTTTAGAACCTTCAAAAAAATATTCAATTAACTGTTGTTTTTTTTCAATATATTGCAATTTTATATTTAATTTATATTTTAGATGAATATAATTTATTCTTTAGAGTGATCAAATTCAACTGGCATTGTTTTATTTTAAAGTAGTAAAAAAAATATATATTCGTTTTATCAAATTAGAAGGAGAAGTTTATGAAAGGTTACTGGATTGCAAAATATAAAAAAGCTGAAGATATAAAGAAATTAGGGAATTATGCAGAAAAAGCTTTAAAAGCTATAACTGATTTTGGAGGAAAGCCTTTGGTAAGAGGAGGAAAATATATAACCCTTGAAGGTGAAGAATTTATTCGAACAGTTATTTGGGAATTTAAAGATTATGAAACGGCATTAACTTGTTATAGATCTAAAAATTATCAAGATGCATGGTCTATAGCTAAAAATACTGTTGTTAGAGATTTAATGATTGTTGAGGGAATTTAATATGCAACTGGCACAGGATCTATACTTCTCCACATGTACCAAGTAGCAACCGTTGAATAGGGATGCCATTTATTTTTAAAATAATCTAGTTCATCCTTTTTTAAAGGATATTCTTTTTTATAATTCTTAGAAATTGCCTTAATCAAACCGATATCTGAAAATGGAAAAATATTTGATCGATTAAGATTAAAAATAAGAAACATTTGTGCAGTCCAGATTCCAATACCTTTAATCCTTACTAGGCTCTTGATAGCTTCATCATCTGACATTTTTTGTAAGATTTTTATATCTAATGTTTTATTTAAAAATTCTTTTGCTATTATTTTTAAATATAAAATTTTTTGACGAGATAAACCAATAGAAGCAAGTTTTGCGTTTGATAATTTTATTAAATTTATAGGTTTTATTTTTTTGATAATTTTTTCAAACTTTAACCATATTGAATCTGCAGCCTTAACTGAGATTTGTTGACCTATTATTGATCTACATAATGAGTAGAAAGGGTCGTTTCTTGAAACTAAATATCCATCGTATTTATTTATAATTTTTGCCAATTTTTTATCTTTTTTCGATAAAAATTTCTTTGCTTGATGCCAATAATGAGGTGGTTTAGGTTTTTTTGTCACAAATTAAGACTTCTTATTTCTTATTTGCTCACGTTTAAATATTATAAAAGAACTTATGATGATTATTATCGCTCCAATAATAGTTGTTACTGATGGAATTTCATAAAAAATTATATAACCAAAAATAATTGCTGAAAGTACGCTTAAATATTTGAGCGGGGTTATTAAAGATGCATCAGCTTTTCTGTAAGCTGTCGTCATAAATAAGTTTGCAATCGATCCACAAATTCCAATCATAAATAAATAAAAAAAATCTAAAATACTCGGCATTTTCCATTCTTCAAAAAAAATTGCTACGGAGCTGACAATTATTAATAAAGCAGTAAAATAAAAAGCAATTAAATAATCTGGTTCAGTTTTTGATAATCTTTTAATTGAGATTGCGACAATACTAAACCCTATGCAGAAAAAAATTGGAAAAATACTGTATGCATTAAAAAGACTTGTTCCAGGTTTCATAATAAACAAAACACCAATTAAACCTGCTATAACTGATAACCATCTTCGGTATCCAACAACTTCTTTTAAAAAAATTATTGAAAAAATTGTAACGAAAACTGGGGTAGCTTGCGCGATAGAAACAACATCTGCTAATTGCATATATTTAACGCCAATAAACGTTGAAATCATTGCAAATGTTCCAGCAAAAGCTCTAACAAAATGTAATGTAGGTTTATCAGTTTTAAAAAAGGTAAAAATTTTATTTTTAGGAATTAAAAAAAAAATAGGTATTAACCCAAAGAGTCCTCTAAAAAAAGCAATTTCACCGATTGGATAATCTTTCGTCGTTAATTTAACTAAAATGTCCATCATAGAAAAACAGATAACGCTTAACAGCATATAATATGAACCTGATCTATTAGATGATGGCATGAATATATTTTACCTAAATGTTTTCATAACATATAAAAATAACTTTAATATAAATTTTTATGAATATTGCCATTTTTGCAGCAGGTTGTTTTTGGGGTATCGAAAAAAAATTTGATCTCACAAAAGGTGTAACTAAAGTTGAGGTTGGATATACTGGCGGCAAAACTCAAAATCCAACTTATGAGCAGGTTTGCTATGAAGAAACAGGACATGCTGAGGCTGTAAGAATAAATTTTGATGAAAAAATTATAACTTATAAAGAACTTTTAAATATTTTTTGGTCTTGTCATAACCCTACCACTTTAAATAGACAGGGTCCTGATATTGGTACACAATATCGCTCTGCAATATTTTATCTAAGTGAAAAACAAAAAACTGAAGCTGAAGAATCTAAAAAAATAATGAATGAAACTATCTTTAATAATAAAATTGTAACCGAAATTACAAAATTTGATGTATTTTATTTAGCAGAAGAATATCATCAGAAATATCTTAAAAAACTTGGAAAATATTAATGTCACTAGTTACAACGGATTGGCTGGAAAAAAATATTTTAAAGGAAGATGTTAAAGTCTTAGATTGTTCTTGGCATATGCCAAATACTAAAAGAAACGGGAAAGATGAATTTTTAAAAGAGCATATTCCGGGATCAATTTTTTTTGATATAGATAAATTTTCTGATCCTTTAGCAAAATTTCCCCATACTATTCCAGCAACAGATTTATTTGAAAATCTTAGCTCTGAAATTGGAATTAAAAATTCTGATCATATAATCGTTTATGATAGTCTTGGTATTTTTAGCGCTCCTAGAGTTTGGTGGATGTTTAATTACTTTGGGCATAAAAAAATATCTATTTTAGATGGCGGGTTAGTAAAGTGGAAAAATGAAAATAAAAAAATAGAAAATGGACCTGAGAAAACATCTCAAAAAAGTCATTTTAAATGTATTGCAAAAGATGAAATGCTTGTGAACATTGACCAAGTTAAAGAAAATATTAACAATAAAAAGTTTGAATTAGTGGATGCGAGAAGCAAAGGAAGATTTAATGGCACTGAAAATGAACCACGACCAGATATAAAAAGTGGATCAATCCCTAAAAGCTTTAATTTACCATGGATGGAATGTATTGATCCTATTAGTAAATGTTTTTTATCTAAAGAAGAACTTAAAAAAAAATTTGAAAAAATAAATATTAATAAAAATTCTACGGTTGCATTTTCTTGTGGCTCTGGAGTTACCGCATGTATTGTTGCTAAGGCTTTTGAAATTATAGAAGGACAGAAATTTTCCATTTATGATGGCTCCTGGACCGAATGGGCTAGTCAATAAATAAACTACTAAAATCAAGTATATTTAGATAACAAAGAAATTTTTTTTTGAATTAAAGCATGTTATTACATCCTTCCTCATGAATACTTCAAAAAAAATAATAATAGCCGTAAGCATTATAACTTTCTTGGTTGTTGTAATCATTGCAGGAAGAATGATTTTGAATAATGTTATTCAAAAAAAAATAAACGAAACCAAACCCACTGAAGTAGTAGCGCTAGAGGTAAAAAAAACTGAATTTTACGAAAAAATTGAAACATTCGGAACTGCAATAGCTAATCAATCCTTTTCTATCAGAATAAAAAGAACAGAACTTATAAGTTCTTTAGAGTTTGATAAAAATTTAATGGTTCAAAAAAATCAATTAATTGCACAATTAAAAAATGAAAAAATTATTGCACCCTTTTCAGGAAGACTTGGTATTAGAGAAATTACGCCTGGAATTTTAGGCGGAGAAGACTCAATTATCGCAACATTAGATGATATTGAAAATATAAAATTAGATATAAAAGTCCCCGAAAGTTATTCTAGTATTTTGAAAAGAAATTTAAAAATCAAGGCAACGTCAGAATCATTAAATGAAACATTTTTTGGTAATCTAGATGTAATTAGCTCAAGAGTTGATCCGACTACAAGATCAATATTAGTTCAAGCAAAAATAAAAAATAATAATTATAAAATTATTCCTGGGATGCTTATAAACATTGAAATTATCTTTAATGAAAAAGAATCTATTGGAGTTCCAGAAGAGTCAATAATTCAACAGGGTACAAGAACAGTTGTATATAAAGTTATCGAAGACAAAACAGTGTCTCTAACTGAAGTTAAAACTGGAATAAGAAATTTTGGAAAAGTTGAAATTTTATCAGGCCTAACTGCAGGCGATAAAATTGTAACAGAAGGTGTTTCAAAAATAAGAGATAAGGCTCAGATAAAATTAATTAGTAAATAAAATGTTCTTAACTGACATAAGTATTAAGCGTCCAGTTTTTGCAACTGTCCTTTCTATTATTTTAGTCATTTTTGGTCTTGTTGTATTTAATAAGATCCCAGTTAGAGAACTTCCTGATATTGATCCAAGCATTGTTACTGTTCGCACTCTCTATAAAGGGGCCTCTGCAGAAATAGTTGATTCACAAATTACTCAAAAAATTGAGGATATTGTGGGTGGAACCCCAGGAATGGCAACTATTGAGTCTAAAAGTGAAGATGGACGCTCTACTGTAAAAATGGAATTCGAGCCTGGAGTAAGTGTTGAAGAGGCAACTAATGAAGTGAGAGACAGAGTTTCTCGTATAATTGATAATTTACCAGAAAATGCAACTCGGCCCGAAATATTTAAAACTTCTGAAGGAAACGCCATAACTATTTGGCTAAGATTAAGAAGTCAGAACTTGAGTGATTTAGAGTTAAGTGACTATGCAAGTCGATATTTACGAGATTATTTCTCAAGTGTTGAAGGTGTTGGACAAATCATTTTAGCTGGAGAAAAAGAGATATCATTAAGGGTTTGGATAAACCCTATAGCATTAGCTGCAAGAGATTTAACAATCGCTGATATTGAAACTGCCTTACAAAAAGAAAATATTGAATTTCCATCTGGAAGATTAGAATCTAAGCAAATCGATCTTAGTCTTAAACTTGATAAAAATTATAAGACAGTTGAAGATTTTAGAAATTTAACTTTAAAAAAATCTCGTGACGGATCTTTAATTAAATTAAAAGATGTAGCTCGAGTAGAATTTGGTCCGTTAAATCTTAGAACGCTATTTAAAGGAAATGGTTATCCAGTAGTTGGTATTGGGGTTTACCAACAATCAAATGCTAATACGATAGCTGTTGCAGATGGTGTAAAAAAAAAAGTAGTTGAGATTAGAAAAAGTTTACCAGAAGGTGTTCAGCTAGATGTAGCTTTTGACCGTTCAAACTATATACGAGTAGCCGTAAATGAAGTTTATATAACTTTATTCATTTCAATTATTTTGGTTATTGGAGTGATTTATTTATTCTTGGGTAACCTAACCTCAGTAATTATTCCAACCCTTGCAATTCCAGTCTCACTTATTGCAACTTTTTTATTAATTTACGGAGCAAACTTTACTTTAAATTTATTTACCTTAATGGCCCTTGTCATTGCAATCGGTCTTGTAGTGGATGATGCCATTGTGATGTTAGAAAATATTTATCGAAGAGTTGAGGCTGGCGAAACTCCACTCGTTGCATCTTATAAAGGAGCAAGCCAAGTATCATTTGCAATTATCTCAACAACTGTAGTGCTAATTGCTGTTTTTGTACCGCTTATTTTTATTCAAGGAATAGTTGGTAAATTATTTACAGAACTTGCGCTAACACTTTCATTTTCAATCATTGTCTCAGCATTTGTAGCTTTAACATTATCTCCAATGCTTGCCTCTAAATATCTACAAATAACGCATACTAAACCTAACTTTTTAAAAAAATTTGATAGTTATTTAGAAAAATTTTCAAATTTTTATTTTGAAACTCTAATTTTATTACTTCTTAAAAAAAAACAGATATTTATTTTTTTAATAGGTATTTTAATCTCTGTAGTTATTCTATTTAAAATAACACCTAAGGAGCTCATACCTCCAGAAGATCGTGGTGTTTTTTTTGTAATTATACAAGCTCCTGATGGTTCTGGTTTTGAATATACAAAAAAGCAAAGTGAAGATATTGAAAAAATTTTCACAGCAGATCTTGGTAAAGGTTTATATCGGGATGTATTACTTAGAGTTCCAGGTTTTCAAAGTGGTGGCGATCAAGTCAATTCAGGTTTTGTAATTGTTTTATTAGAAAATTGGTCTAAAAGAAAAAAATTTTCTGGTCAAAATTTAGGGGAAATATTTCAAAAACTAAGTTCATTTCCAGGAGTCAAAGCATTTCCAATAATGCCGCAAGGATTAAGAGGTGGAGCTGGCGATAAGCCAGTTCAATTTGTTATTAAAGGTAATTCTTACGAAGAACTTATTCGCTGGAAAGAAATATTAAAATCTGAAATTACAAAAAATAAAAATCTTGTGAATGTGGATGACGACTTAGATTTAACCCGTCCTCAACTTAAAATAAAAATTGATGCTAATAAAGCAGCAGATTTAGGCGTCAACATTGATACAATTGGTAAAACATTAGAGACGATGTATGGCTCGAAAGAAGTTACAAAATATACAAAAGACGGAAAAGAATATTCTGTCATGTTGCAGGCTGACTTAAAAAATAGACAAGAGCCATCTAACTTAAATAAAGTTTCTGTAAGGTCTAATACTGGGAAACTTGTTCCATTAACTAGTATTGCAAGTTTTTATGATGAATCTACTTATACAGCGTTAAATCGATATAATAGACAAAGGGCCGTTACAATTTCAGCAAGATTAGTCGGAAATTATACTATTAGTGAAGCTCTTAGTTATTTGGAAAATATTGCACAAGAAAAATTACCTCCAACAGCAAGAATTGATTACAAAGGAGAGTCTCTTGAATATAAGAATACTAGTTCGGATATTTATTTTATATTTATACTTGCGCTATTTACTGCCTATTTATCACTAGCAGCACAATTCGAAAGTTGGCGGCACCCGCTTACAATCATGTTAACCGTGCCGCTTGCAATTTTGGGAGGCATTATTGGACTTTGGATTATTGGTAGTTCTTTAAATATTTACAGCCAAATATCACTTATTGTTTTAATTGGTCTTGCCGCCAAGAATGGAATTTTAATTGTTGAATTTGCAAATCAACTACGACAAGAAGGCATGCAAATTAAAGAGGCGATTATTCAGTCTTGTAGAGTAAGATTGCGCCCAATTTTAATGACATCTGCTTCAACAATAATTGGCGTTGTACCTTTAATAATCGCAACAGGACCAGGTGCGGCTAGTAGAGCAACGGTGGGTATTGTTATTTTTACTGGCATGTTATTTGCAACCATATTCACACTATATATTATTCCGGTCATGTACTTAGTTCTTGGAAAAAAAACGGAAAGAATAGACGCTGTTGAAATCGAACTTGAAAAACAGCTAAAAGAAGCTTCTAATAAATAAAATATTTATTCGTCGTTAACTGATTTTTACACTGATTGAGTTGTGCTTTATATTTTTTTGCAACTCTTTCAACTGATCGTGCGTACGGAATGACCACTGGGGATTTTTGATAATTTTTATAATCGCCCCAGCCTTCGTGATAAGCAATGTATTGTTTAAAATAATCATCTTTTGGAATTTTTAGTATTTGATTAGTTTTATTAATATACCACCCAATAAAATCCACGGAGTCATTAAAACTTATTCTAAGTGCAAGAGGCTGATTGGTTTCTTTTTGAAATTGTTCCCAGGTTTTATTAATTGCCTGCGAATATCCAAATGCACTAGATTTTCTTTTATAAGGAATAACTTTAAATAATTTATCCCACTCTGGAGCTGCTAACCAATCAAAATCAGATTCTCTTTGAATAATTGCCATTTGCAACTCCACAGGAGCTCCCCATTTTTTTTCTGAATTTTTTACAAATTTGTACCAAAAATAATTATCGGTAAACATCAAGCATGTATTAGAGGTATCCCTTGGAGCCGAAATACAAGAAGTGACAATAAGAAGTGATAAATATAATAAAAATTTAAATTTACTTCGAATCATTAAACTAAACTTAGTTTAAATAATTTTATTTGGTAGAGCTTTTAATCCAACTTAAAAATTCTTTATTGCCATTTTCGATATCAACAAAAACGATGCAAGGACAGTCATAAGAGCTAATTTTTTTTACATATAAAATAATTTTATTAATGTTTTTCTTTACTGTTTTTCCAATAAGAATGCTTTCTTTTAGAGCATTAATTTTTTTGTTATTCCATTTAAAATAAGATTTTATATTTGGGATAATATTTGCGCAAGCAACTAGATCTTTTTTTACTAGAGCATAAGCGATTTTATTTGCTTCAACTTTATTCTTACAAGTCATGTAAAATAATTTATAATCACTCATAATTTTTTAGTATCACAATTTAAAAAATAAAAAATGTATAATTTAATTTTAGTAAGACATGGTCAAAGTCAATGGAATTTAGAAAACAGATTTACAGGATGGTACGATGCTGAACTTACTAAACAAGGAATAGAAGAAGCTCAACAGGCAGGTTCTTTAATTAAAAATCTCAACCTTGATTTTAATTTTGCTTTCACTTCTTTTCAAAAAAGAGCAATTTTTACACTGGAAGAAATAAACAAAAAACTTAACTTCAGTATTAAAAATATATTTAAAGCTTGGGAATTAAATGAAAGACATTATGGAGCTTTACAGGGTCTCAATAAGGAAGAAACGGCAAAAAAACACGGTGAACAACAGGTAAAAATTTGGCGAAGAAGTTATGATATCGCACCTCCTCCCATGGATAAAAGTAATCCTAATCACCCTGTTCATTCTCCGATTTATAAAAATATTAATAAAAATTTAATTCCTGATACAGAATCCCTCAAAGATACTTTTAAAAGAGTTATCCCTTATTATGAAAAAAATATTTTTCCAATTCTCGAAAAGGAAAAGAATATAATTATATCAGCACATGGTAACAGCCTAAGATCTCTTTGTAAAAAAATATTTAATATTACTGATAACTCAATTCTAGAATTAGAAATTCCAACAGGAAATCCAATTCATATTACATTTAAAGATGATATGAGTTTATCAAAGTATTTATATTTAGATCCAAAAAGAGCCAAAAAAATCTTAATTAACGAATAAGGTCTAACTTTTTTAACTTCTCGTAAATAATTAAATCCGTTACGTGATAAAATATATTTTGTGCAACCTCACCAACCATTTTATTATCAGCAATTGCTTCATCCCAAACAGGTTGAATTGAAAAATTTTCATTTTTTTTATGTTTTAATAAAATAGGATTAATAATCTGACAGCCGGTAAAAATTAAATTATTACTATCACCAGATTGTCTAAATAAAAAAGGCTCTGATTTTACAGTAAAATCTCCTTTTAAAGTTTTATCAAAACTATTTTCTCTTTGGATCATTAAAAGACCTGAATTTGCATTAAATTTCGTGAAACTTTTATATAAATTTTTTAAAGGAGATAAGTATTCATCGGACCAAATAGTATCACTATTAATGGAGATAAAAGGTTTATCTAAAAAAAAAGACAAAGCATTTCTAATGCCACCTCCTGTTCCTAGAATTTCTTTTTCTTTAAAAATTTTAATATCATAAATACCTTTGTTACTCTCTGCAAAATTTTCTATCTGTTCACCAAGGTGATGAGTATTAATTGCAAAATGTTTAACGCCAAATTTTTTTAGAAAATTTAAGGTATTTGCAAGTAAGCTTACATTGTTAATTTTGAGTAGTGGTTTTGGAGTAGTATTAGTAAGGGGAAGAACTCTTTTTCCAAAGCCTGCAGCTAAAACAATTGCCCTTTCAATCATTTACCTTTTAAGCACCACTCAATAATTCCTTTTTGACAATGAAGTCTATTTTCAGCTTGCTGCCAAACAACTGATTGTTTGCCATCAATAACTCCAGCGCTTACCTCTTCTCCTCTTTGCGCAGGTAAATCATGCATAAAAATTGCATCTTTTTTTGCAATTTTCATTAACTTTTCATTAACTTGAAAGTTCTTAAAAGCTTTTCTTTTTTTATTTAAATTACCTTTGTCCCCCATGGAAATCCACTT
>CANMFY010000024.1 GCA_947497305.1 Candidatus Pelagibacterales bacterium
TAATTAATTTTTTTTTCAATTCTTATTAATTCTTTATTTGTAAAGTTATTTCTATTTTTAAATAGATTTTTAACTAAATAATTATTACCGCTTTCATTAATTATTCTTTCTTTATGTTTATCTTCTTTTAATTGACCATTATAAAATATCTTAAAGTTTCCATTCCAAATTGAATATTGACCTAACATTTTTTTAAATTCTTTATTTTCAGTTTTAATATATTGAAGACCATGATCAAATAAGCCAACCCTATCAACTTTTCTTGTAGAACAGCGCCCACCGGCTCCTCTAGATTTTTCGTAAAAATCTAAATTTTTTTTTAAAAAATAAGCAAATGTTGCCGCTGATAATCCAGTTCCAATAATTGCAAAATCTTTCATTAATAGTTTTTAATTGAACTATTCATTACGAACTAGTGGATAAACTTTTGGACTTAAAAATTTATAATTATTTAATAGTATTAAAATAATTGTAACAGTACCAATGAACAAAAGTACAAAGGAAGAGTTTATGATTTCTAAACTCCAGTTAAGTTTAAATATTGCCTCAATTACAAAATATGACACTCCTATTGAGAAAATTACAGCAATAAATATTATAGATAAAAAAGAAATTAAAAATTCTATAATACTAGCAAGTATTAAATTCGATGAATTTATTCCTAAAATTTTAAAAATCAAATTTTGATAAACACTTAATCTTGCTTGAACAATCACCGCAGAAGAAATCACCGTTAATCCGATGATGACTGCAATTGAGGATATAATAATAACAGCGATAAATATTTTATTTATAATTTCTGTAACTTTACCCAGATAATCTGAGACTTTAATTGTTGAGATATTTTTAAATTTTTGTAAAAAAGCACCTTCTTTAAAATCTGGTAAATTTTTAAATTTAGCAGTTGCTATATATTCATGGGGAATATTTGCTGCAAAACTTGGATTAATTAACATCACAAAATTAATTGATAAATCCCGATAATCAACCTTTCTAAGGCTTGTAACTTTACCTTCAATTTCCCGTCCATAAATTTTTAAAGTTAAACTGTCATTTAATTTAATATTCAAATCTTTTGCAACTTTTGCATCTAAAGAAATTTGTAAACTCTTGTTATTTGCATCGAACCAATTTCCCTCTGTTATCGGATTATCTTTAGGTGGAGTGTTAGACCAAGATATTCTTCGATCTCTTTCAAGAACCCAAAATGAGTCATTATTCTGCTTAATATAACTTAGTGGATCTTTTTTATTTATTTTTGTAAGCGTTGCAGAGACAATTGGCATTGTTTCAATCACTGCATTTTTATCATTGTTTTTTAAATATTTTACAAATTCATCTTTTTCTGTGTTTTGAATACTAACAAAAAAATAATCTGGGGCTATTTCGGGAATTGATTTTTGAACTTCCTTCTTAAAATTATATCCAATCAAAGTTAAAGATAATAACAAGGTAACTCCTAAACCTAATGATAAAACTGTAATTGGAAATATTGTTTTAGGATTAGTAATATTTTTAACTGCAAGACGAAGGGGCAAGAATTTAATAAAATTAATCTTTCTTAAGTAAAAAATTATTAACTTTGATAAACCATATAAAGTAAGGCAAATTATAAAGAAGACCAAAAAGTACATAATTGTGTAAAAAGG
This sequence comes from Candidatus Pelagibacterales bacterium, assembly GCA_947497305.1. Lineage (GTDB taxonomy): Bacteria > Pseudomonadota > Alphaproteobacteria > Pelagibacterales > Pelagibacteraceae > Fontibacterium > Fontibacterium oligotrophicum. The sequence continues at coordinate 1,650 of CANMFY010000024.1, forward strand.
TTTTTTGCTATCAAAGGCAAATAGCAAGATAAGAGAAATAATTGCTAAAATAATTAAAGAGATATTTTTTTTAGTAAAATAAAATTCACAAGGCTGAAATACATTTCTAAAAAGACTGGTTGGCTTAATTTGTTGAATGGCTGAGATTGTAGGAAGGCAAAAAATACTAACCACTAAAAAACCGCTTAAAAATACTTTAATAAAATTTTGAATGATAAATTCACTTTGAACCGCAATTCCTAAAGTTTTAACAAGATAAGCATTAACAATTGGCACACTTAAAATGGCCAATAGATAAGCCAATAAACTGATGATGGTTAGTAAAGTAAATATTTCAAAATAAAATATTTTTTTTATTGTACTGGTGGTAAAGCCAAGGGACTTCATAATTGCAATACTTATATTTTTTTGATTGATGAAAGAAATTAATGTATTTGCGATTCCTATTCCTGCAATCAACATTGCGCTAATAGAAACTAACGATAAAAATTGAGAAAAATTATCAATTAATTTTTTTAAATTATTAGAGGAGTTTTCTGGATAACGAACACTATACGATGGGTAATTTTTTGTAAGATTTTCTACTTCTTGCTTAAAATTAATATTTTCATTGTTTAATTTTACTCGGTATTCATAGTTAATAAAGCTTCCTAAAGTATTAATATTTAAATTTAAAAATGAATTAGTGCTAACCACAGCAAAATCCCCAAATAATAATGCTCGTCCTAAATCTGGAACACTTTCTATGTAACCTACAACCTTAAAAGGAGTTTGTTTTATATAGACCGTATCATTTACTTTTAATTTTAAAGTCTCAAAAATTTTTCTATTAACAACAATACTGTTTTTAGTAGTTTGTAATAATGACAATGCCTTATCTGGGAAAGATTGAACGTCGCCGTAAAGTGGGTACTTTTGATCAATTGCTTTTAAGCGAATAAAAAAAGTTTTAGCATCTGACCTAGTTGAATTAGTAAGCATAGTACTAAACTCAACAGTTGATGAAATAATTCCAAATTTTTCAATTTTCTTGAAGTATTGATCATCAACTTTTTCATTTCTTGTATTAATTTCAAAATCTCCACCTAATAATATTTTTGCATTAGCATTAAGTTCTTTTTTTAAAGAGTACTCCAAACTTAAAATAACACTTAAAACAAAAAGACTGATGAAAAGAGTAAAAATGATTGTTGAGATTTTTTTATAACTTCTAGTTAAATCTCTTATTGCGTATTTAAAATCTTGAAAATTAAATAATTTTTCCATCTTTAATTTCAATAATTTTGTCACATTCCTTAGCAATGGATTGATCGTGGGTGACTAAGATAAGACTAGAATTGTTTTGTTTGCTATATTTAAACAATAATTGAATAATTAGTTTAGAATTTTCACTATCTAGATTACCACTCGGCTCATCGGCTAAAATAAGTTTTGGACTTAAAATAATAGACCGTGCAATTGCAACTCTCTGCTGCTCGCCTCCTGAAAGTTGACTTGGAAAGTGATTTAATCGATCTTTTAGACCAAATTGATCTAGTAGTTCTGCTGACTTTTTTTGAGCATTTTCAATTTTATTAATCTCAAGGACTAAAGAAACATTTTCTAAGGCAGTATAATTTGGGATCAAATAAAAAGATTGAAAAACAATACCAATTTTTCTTTTTCGTAAATCTGCCAATTCATCTTCTGAATATGCGCTAATATCTTGATCTTCAAAAATTATTTTTCCAGAAGTTACTTTTTCAAGTCCTGCAATCAACATGATCAGACTTGTCTTTCCAGATCCACTTTTTCCAACTACAGCAACATTTTCGCCACTATTTATTTTTAAATTAACGCCTTTAATAACTTCAACTAAACTATTTTCTGTTTTGTAATTTAAATAAATATCTTGTAACTCTAATAAACTTTTCATGAAAAAAATTTTAATAATAATTTTTTATCTCATCTTCATATTTAAATCTGAGGCTTTTGCAAGAATGCGAATTATACTATTTGGAGATAGTTTAATGGCAGGTTATGGGCTAACTAAACCTGATCATTTATCAGAGGCTCTAAAATCTGAGTTAAAAAATTTAAATATTGAAAGCGAAATTATAAATGGAAGTGTTAGTGGCGATACTACTAAAGGCGGGCTGAATCGTATTAATTGGACATTAGAGGATAAAGCTAATCTTATTATTCTAGGACTTGGTGCCAATGATATGTTACGCGGAATTGACCCTAATGAAATCAAAGTAAATCTAAATCAAATCATCTTAAAAATTAAAGCCAAAAATATACCCATCATCCTTACAGGTTTTATATCACCAGAAAGTTACGGAAAAAATTATAAGGAAAAGTTTGATAATATTTATCCCTCTTTAGCAAAAGAACATAATTTAATTCTAATGCCTTTTTTACTTCAGGATGTTGCATTAAATCCAAAATTGAACTTAGAGGATGGCAAACATCCAAATCGAGAAGGAGTTAAGATCATGGCTAAAAATCTTACACCTTATGTAGTGAAACAATTAAAAAAATAAATTTAAGTTCCGCAAAAAGTTTTATATTTCTTATCTGTTTTATGAGCGGGCTGTTGATATAATGTTAAATCACTTCGCTCTATGTATGGTTCCTTGAGAGCGTTTATAAGATTATTTAAAGATACTAAATTTCCTTTATGCGCCTCTTTTAAGCTTTCCTCTACTTTATGGTTTCTCGGAATAATAACAGGATTAGCATTTTTCATTATACTTAGAATTTCCTCATGACTTCTATTTTGTTTATCAATTCTAATTTTCCATTTATCGTGAAATTTTTTTAAATTATCATTAATACTTTTGCCATGCATAAAATCTCTAAACGTATTTGTATAATCTAAATTATTTTTTTCCATGGTGTCTAATAATTCTTGTATTAAAATTACGTCATCATTTTCATCAGTAATTAACCCTAATTTTCTCTTCATCATTTCATGAAATTTTATTTCATATTTTTCTTTAAAAGAGTGGATAATTTCCTCACCCACTTCTATAGCCTTATTTTGATCTTCGTGGAGAAGCGGGAGTATAGCATCGGCAAGTCGAGCTAAATTCCACTGAGCAATAGAGGGCTGATTTCCAAATGCGTATCGACCATGATGATCAATAGAACTAAAAACGGTTTTAGGATTATAATAATCCATAAATGCACACGGTCCAAAATCAATACTTTCACCAGAAATTAACATGTTATCCGTATTCATAACGCCATGAATAAAACCAACTCGCATCCAATCTGTAATTAAATCTATTTGTCTTTCCATTACTAATTTTAAAAATTCAGGGGCCTGCTTATCCAAATCTTTTATTTCAGGATAATGACGTTCTACTGAATACTGTAAAAGTTTTTTTAGTGTTTGGAGGTCACGTTTAATTGCAACATATTCAAAAGTACCAACACGGATATGGCTCTCAGCAACCCTTGTTAAAATTGCACCTGGCAATACGGTTTCTCTCATCACATTCTCACCTGTAGTTGCAACAGCAAGACTTCGAGTTGTTCTAATATTTAAATGATGCATCGCCTCACTAATAATATATTCACGCAACATTGGTCCAAGGGCTGCTTTACCATCTCCACCTCTTGAATAAGGAGTTCTACCTGAACCTTTAAATTGAATATCGTACCTTTGCTTATTTGGAGTAATATGTTCGCCTAATACAATAGCTCGTCCATCTCCTAAAATAGCTAAATGACCAAACTGATGACCGGCGTAAGCTTGTGCGATTGGATTTGCGCCTTCTGGTAAAGTGTTGCCTGTAAATAATTCAGCCAATTGTTTTTCATCTAATGAAGAAAAATCTAAACCTAATTGTTTTGCAAGATTGTGATTTAATAATACTAATTTAGGTAACTTAACTTTTACTGGCATGATTTTTGACATCATCATGCTTGTCAACTGTGTATAGCTATTATCGAATTTAAAATTAGTTTTCATATTAATGGATTTTATTAAAATCTTTCTTCAAGAAATGAATTTGTCTTCCTTGTTTGCATAAATTTATTAAACCACCAATATTTTTAACGTTATTTCTATTTTTTGCAGTATTTAATAAAAATAAAAATAATCTTGCAGTTATGATTGCATCTCCTAATGCTGAATGCCTAATTTGATCAAAAGTTTTAATTCTAAATTCATCACAAAGAAAAGATAATTCATAACTTTCAAGACTTGGGTATAGTCCTGCTGTAAGCAAAATTGTATCAATAGTCGTTATTTTTTTCACTGTACCTGCAAGAGTAGTTTTTGCTGCGTTTTCTTTTATAAAGCCAATATCAAAATCAATATTATGACCGACTAAAATAGTATTAGCGATAAAATCGCTAATTTTTTTTTCTATCTCGAAAATATTGGGTTTATCTTTGACTTTATCTTCTGTGATGTAATGAATATTTCTTGAAGCGAAAGGAATATCTCGCTCTGGATTTACGAACTCATCTAAAATCTCATTGTTTATAATTAAACTATTTTTTATTTTAACAGCGCCAAAGGATAAAATTTTATGTCCTTCATTAACGTTAAGACCTGTTGTTTCTGTATCTAAAATTGTAAAAATAGCATTATCTATAGGCTGTTCGCGCATAGCTTTTCTACCCTCAAGATAAGATCTTATTCTATTAAAAATATTCTTCACTAATTTCTGCCTTTGCTCTAATTTTTAATTCATTAATTTTTCTTAAATAAACTTTTAACAGTCCTTTTTCTCTATCTAGTAATAATTTTGGATTAATAAAATTTTTTACAAGTTTACCTGCTTTTACTGAGGCAATTTGATTTTTGAGCAACAAATAAGTTAAGAAACGATGAGCATTAATTATAAAATCTTTTTCATGATCATCAAAAACTTTTAAATTATTCAACTCTTCAATTCTTGCAAGTGTATTTGACTTATTTACTCGATTTTTTATAGAATAAATTCGAACTGCTTCGATTAATGGCAAAGTTCCAGCGCCCTTAAGATTTAACAAACCTTTATTTTCTGGATCTTTTTTTTCTAAAACGAAATTACCAAAAAAAGTTAATCCAGCCTGTCTGTTCTCTTCATTTTTAAATAAAAACTTTAATATTTTTTTATTAACTAATTTATCAAATATAAAATCTCTAAGCTCATTAGCTAATTCTGGATTACCATACACAGATCTAAAATCATAAAGCATATCGACATAAATTAAATTCTGTTCACTTAAGGTCTCGACCCAACTTTGAACTTGATTTTTCCATTCGGGCAAACTCTTTCTCCACATCGGATTTGTTGCCATTAGATTACCTTTGCAAAAAGGTATCCCAGCATCATCTAAAGATTTTGTAAAATCTTTAGCAAGCTCTTCAAAATATAGATCTACTTTTTTTGGATCTTCTTTATCGGAAAGTTCATAAATAATTCCGTTATCTTGATCTGGATACAAAAAACTTTCCATTCTTCCGCCTGAGCCCATGACTAAAACTGTGTAGTCTGGAATATTTTTAATAATATTTTTTTGACTCACCCTTCGCTCAGCAATTCGAATAGATCTTCTAAAAATCACATTATTTAAAAAACTTAGTAAATAGGTAATGTCTAAAGCGGAAGTATTCTCCGCTAATAACCTTTCAGCAATTTTTATTTGCTGTTGTTTAATTTTAATAAGCGCAGATGAATCATATTCATCAAAAGTCATTTGATCTATTTGCTCAGTAACTTTACCAAGCTCAGCATAAAGAGCTTTGTTAGCATGAATAATTCCAACCACTTTTGATTTTAAATCGATAACTGGTAAATGACGAAGATTGCTTTTTCTCATTTTGCCTACGGCATGAAATAAAAGATCATCCTCATAAACAAAAATAACGGGGCTAGTCATAATTTCAGAAACTTTTTTATCTGGATCAGAAATAAATGTTACTTTTCTTACGATATCTTGTTCAGTTATAATTCCAGAAAGTTTATTTTTTTCCTTAACTAAAATGACTGATTTTTTCTGTTTTTGTAAATTTTTAATTACCTCCCCTATGGAAGTGCTAATATCAACATAAAGATAATCTTCTGACATATAGTCAGAAATTTTTTTTACAAATAATTCAACGCTGTTAGATCGATCTGCCATTATGCGCAGGAGTATAAATGATTTTTGTGATTAAAAAAAATAACTTACTTAATAATTTGCGAGTAATTAGATGTTACTTAGAAGAGTTTAATGTTCTAAAACTAAATAAAAGCTTTATTTTTATTTAAGAACGCTAATTCATCCTCAGTGTACGGCATCATTCTTAGAAACCGTAAGTAAGTAAAAATATTGCAACCGGAAGACTTAATGCTACTGCTACAAAAGTTAGCGTACCTAGGATAGTTAAGATATCTTCTGCTGTTTGGGAAGATATAGCTAAACTCGCAAAACTTCTACCACCGTTGATCAGTTTTATTGTTTGTGTGTTTTTTTTCATATAACAAATATAGAGAACAAATATAATAATTTCATGAACAATTTGTGTCTTAATTGTGAAAAAAATATTAAATCTTTTTTAAAAAAAAATTCTTATTATGCATGCAATAATCAATACTTTTATTGAGAGCCTAGACTTTTAGTTAATAGCAAAAATTTTTATTGAGCACTTGAAATTATGTAACTTGATACGCTAAGTATATAATATATTTATTAACTAAATATGATTTATAAGATTAAAAGACATTTAGAGCTTGCTAATAAAGGCTACTTTGAACACATGTTTTTTGCCATGAAAATTGGGCTTAAATGTTTATGGTCTTTTATTACAGCTTTTGTGCACGCAGTTAATCCTGCTTGGTTTGAATATACAACAAGTAAAAGAATAAAGCGGATGAATGATCTTTTTCAAAAACCAAAAACTGATACTAAGGAAAAAATTTAATCGAGCTGCTTAAAATACTGCCAGTATAAATATAATAAATAAATACAATTTAGTACGTAACAAGATAAAGTTGCCATCATTCCGATTTGCCTGAATAATAACTTTTCTTTAAACATACTATACGCATGGGAAATTCTGCCAAACAGAAATACAATATTTACTAAAAATACATAAGTAAGAACCCCATCCAAAATCTCTAATAAAAAAGAAGAAATTATAAAAAAAACTGTAAATTCAAAAAAGTTACCATGCGCTCTAATTGCTTTTGTTAAATCTTTATTAAAGCCATCTCCATAAGCAACTCGAGCTGCTTTTCTCTCCTTAATAGTGATTATTGTAAGAATTAGATAAAAAATTATAAAAATTATTGTAAATAAAATTGAAATATTCATTTTTTAACTCTGAGGTAAATCTATATTTAACTGTAAGAATTTCAACTTACCCGTTGAATTTCGGAGTTTAAGGTTTATATTATTAATATGTCTGAATTCACTAGTGGTATATTCAATACAATTAAAAAACAGATACTTGGTTCAAGTATTGCACGAGCAGTCATTTACACTATTGGGCACATTATTATTGCCGCAACATGCAATGTTTTTATAACTGGGGCAAGTTTTGAACTTGCGGCAGTAGATGCTTTGGTTGAGCCTATAATTAATGGATTTTGGTATTATTTTTTAGATAAATTTTGGGCAAGTAGAATTAGTAACTCTCAAAATTAAATCGCGATCTCTAAAGCTCGTTTAATATACTCTGCTCTTAAAGATTTTGTAAAATTTCCAGGTTTCCCATCTCCTATTTGACTTGAATTAATCTTAACAACAGGAGTTATCAAACCGGTAGCAGATGTCATAAAAGCTTCATCAGCTGACTCAGCATCAACTTTAGTAAAATTTTTTGTAATAACTTCATAATCTAATTTTTTTGCACATTCTAAAACTACAGCTCTTGTAATACCGCTTAAAATTAAATTATCAGACTGCCTAGTCATAATATTTTTGCTTCTTATAATCCAAACGTTATTAGAACTGCCCTCTGTTACATATCCTTGTCTTAACATCCAAGCATCATCAAAGCCCTTTGCTGTCGCTTCAGACTTTGCCATACTTGCGTATAGTAATTGGGTTGTTTTAATATCATTTCTTTTCCATCTCATATCCTCAAGGGTCATTACTTTAATTCCATTTTTAGCAGTATCAGACTCTAAAATTTTTTTCTCTTGAGTAAATGCAAGCACTGTTGGTTTAATAGCTTGTTTTGGCATATCAAAACTTCTATCCACAACTCCACGCGTAACTTGAGTATAGATCATGCCCTCTTTTAGATTATTTAATTCTATGAGTTTTCTGTGAAATGCTAAAATTTCATCATGGTCAATGAGAGTTTTAAATTTTAGTTCATTCATTGAACGATCAAGTCTTTCAACGTGATACTTAAAATCAATTAACTTACTATTTATTACTGATGTTACCTCGTAAACAGAGTCAGAGAATAATAAACCTCTATCAAAGATTGATACTTTAGCTTCATCCTCTTTTTTGAATTCACCGTTTATATAAACTTGTCTCATAAAAATGATTATTTTAGAAAGAAATACTTGAAAAAATTATATTGTATCTGCGGCAAATAATATTTGAATTTAAAAGGAACCTAGGCTGCAGAACAAATCATGTCACTACCACAGCACAACGGACTTTTTATTTTACCATGACCGTTAGGACATTCGCAAATTTTAACACTTTGCCCGCTATCTAATTTAAGCAAAGAGTCATTTAGAGGTGCTTCACATTTTCCACAAGTTATGTTTGCAGACATTTTACATTTTGGACATTCGTAAGTAGCCATATAAAGTAGTTATAATATT
>CANMFY010000025.1 GCA_947497305.1 Candidatus Pelagibacterales bacterium
AATAATTCTATTATTGATTTTTTTATCGTACCTATCTCTTGAATTTTTTTCCAGAACTAAAGTTCTAATATCAGCTTTATTTGTCTTATCAAAATCAGATCGGTAAAAAACTTCTGAATTGTCTTTAAAAATACCCATGACCGCTGTTAAATCATAACTGTGTAAAAAATCAATTTTTATCTAAAAACGCTCTTGTCTTTGCTTTTGGTTTTGATAATTAATTTAGATACAAACTTTTAATAAAAACATGGGATACCCAAAAAAACATAGAGGTCGAAGAAAAGTTGGCTCAAAAATAAGAAGAAATAGAAGAAGAAATAAAAAGAAATAGTTTCTTTTACTCTGTAGCTCTTATCCAGCCACCTCCAAGAACTCTCACGCCTAATTGGTCAGGCTTATAAAATACACAAGCCTGTCCTGGAGAAACACCAAACTCACTTTTTTCAAAAGTGATCATTCCAGTTTTAACATCAAGCTTTGACTCTATAAGTTTTCCAGTGGATCTAACTTTAACAAATATACTCTCATTAAAATCATTATTTTTATCTGAGAGATAATTAATATCTTCAACCCTTAATTTTTTAATTTCTAATTCTTCTTTTTTTCCAATGACCACTTCTTTTGTTTTAGGATTAATTTTAATTACATAATAAGGAATTTCTCCAGAAATCTTTATTCCTTTTCTTTGACCAATGGTGAAATTAATAATTCCCTCATGCTTTCCTAAAACATTTCCCTTAGTATCAATTATATTTCCAGGTTCATGAGCCTCCGGTCTTAAACGCTCAATGACAGAAACATAATTACCATTAGGTACAAAACAAATATCTTGGCTATCTGGTTTATCAGCAACTTCTAAATTTAGTTTTTTTGCAATATTTCGTGTCTCTTCTTTTGGCAGATCTCCTAGGGGAAAATGTAAGTAATTAAGTTGCTCCTGCGATGTTGCGAATAAAAAATAAGTTTGATCACGATTTAAATCCTTAGGTCTGTACATTTTGGATATTTTATTATCTATAATTTTTTTTACATAATGACCGGTAATTAATGCATCCGCCTTTAGGTTTTTAGCTGACTCAAATAAATCCCTAAACTTGACGGTTTGATTACAATTTACACAAGGAATAGGCGTTTCTCCTCTTAGATAAGAATCTGCAAACTTTTCTATAACTTCACTCTTAAATTTACTTTCATAATTTAGAACATAATGATCAATTTCTAATTTTTCCGAAACTCTCTTTGCATCATAAATATCTTGCCCAGCACAACATGTTCCTGGTTTTTTATTAATTTGTGCATAATCATAAAGTTGCAAAGTCATACCAATTACTTGATAGCCACTCATTTTCATCAAACCTGCAACAACAGAAGAATCAACACCACCCGACATGGCAACAACAACTTTTGTCTCACTCGGTGGTTTATCTAATCCTAATAAAATATTATTAGATTTTGGTTTAAGTAAAGTTGTCATAGTAATATTTAGAAACTATTACATTAAAGAAATAAATAAGTATAAATAAAAAATGATTTTTGATTACGAACCAGGAGACTATGTTATCAATCCTAAAAAAAAGGAATGGGGAACTGGCCAAATCCAATCCATTATTAAAAACGTAGTAACAGTAAATTTTGAAAATGCTGGAAAAAAAACAATTATAGCTGATGTAGTTTTATTAGAAAAAATAAATGTTAAAAATTAATTTAAAAAAAATAACAGAAGATCTAATCCCAAGTTTTTATACAGCTGGCAAGGAAAGTATTAAACTTTCAGGAAAAAATCTAAAAATTACGATAAAAAAAGATAACACCCCAGTTACGAATGGAGACTTGACGGTAGATAAAATACTACAAGATACAATCTCTAAGCTTACTCCTAATATACAAATAGTTTCTGAAGAAAATGTAAGTGAAATAAAGAAATTTGATAATACCAATTTCTGGCTAATTGACCCAATTGATGGAACTCGTGAATATATTAAAAATAAAAATGAATACACTTTAAATGCTGCTCTAATTTTAAATAAAAAACCTGTAATTGGAATAATTTATGCTCCAAAACTTAAAAGATTATTTTATTCATTTGGAAAAAATGATGCCTATGAAATTAATAAAAATTTAAAAACTAAATTAAACTGTAAAAAGTTAACAAAAAAAAATGAAATTTTAGCCTTATCCAATAGCTCAACTCCCTCTGATATTATTTTAAATATTCACCAAAAATATAATGTTACAAGATATGTTAAATGCTCTAGTTCATTAAAATTTTGTCTTATTGCAGCTGGTGAGTTTGATATTTATGCAGCAAGAGCTAGAGCAAAAGAATGGGATATAGCTGCAGGGCATGCAATTGCTGAACATGCCGGAGCTATACTAACTACTTTTTCTGGGAAAAAAATTATTTACGGAAAAAAAGATTTTGCAAATCCAGCGTTATTATTAAAAAGATCTAATAATCTGATGAAATAATTATTCCCTTTTAAAGCGAATTTACTTAAAATAATATTTTTATATGAAAAAATTATTTCTAATACTTTCATTATTATTATTGAATTCGTGTGGAAGTTTAATTTCAGCAAGCTTAACGGAAACATTATTCAATCCATCTTCAATTGCTTCAAGTCTTATTGATTATGGAATAAAAAAACATACTGGAAAAAAAATGTCTGAACACGCGCTATCAATAGTAACAGACAAAGATTGTGAGATTAATATTGAAAATTTAAATAAACCTCAGTCATTCTGCAAAAATAAAGAAATTGTAGAAAATAATAAAACAACTTCAAAAATTGAAGCTTCATTACAAACACGTAATAATAAAAAATCTTTTGCTTTAATCGCGCCAAAACTAAAAACGATTTCTTCTGAAAAACCTTCAACCTCCAATGAAGTATATTTATTATCATTAAATGAAGTTTTGCATAAAGACTTTAATTCCTTTGGAATTAGAAGATCTAATTAATTTCATTTTAAATGAAAACCGACATAGCGTTAATAATTATTAGTTTTACTTCTTTATTTGGAGTTATTCTTTTTTTTCTAGTTTCGAATATTCTTAAAAAAAAAATTGATGAATTAGTTTTAAGTGAAAAATTAAAAAAAAAAACTAAATCTTCTTCTCGAAAATCTTGAGTTCTTTTTTATCTAAACCCAGGACATTTTTAGAGGTGGCATAACTAAATCCTGCTCTTGCAAGAACCCCTGTATCTTTAGTATAAAAAATCTCTCTATTTGCATCTGGACGGTAAGGTCCTATTCTTCTTCTTCGACAAACTCTTATTGCTGCGTAAAAATCAGGATCAACATTATCTTTTTGAATATCATTCATTGTTTTCTTTAACAAATCTCCATCAATACCTTTTTGAGCTAAATTCATTCTAATTTTGTTTAAAGAATAGCCTTTTTTTAAATAATTCTTCGATTTGATTTCAGAATAAATTGTATCATTTATAACTCCTATTCTCTCAAGGTTTTCAATGACCATGTCGATTTCTCCTAAAATACTTTCTTTATCTTTATTTAAATAATCTGTATCCAGCACTTTTCTATATAAATAAAACCTGAGATCTTTTTTGGAGGGTTGGTATTTATCAAGATATTTTAAAGACAACTCTTTAATATCTTCTTTGCTATTTATTGATTGTTTTGCAGATTTATTAAATCTCATATAATAATCGTTACTAACACATGCTTAACACTTTAAAAGATTTTTTTACCCTTGAAATGATTTATCATTTCACAAATATTGGGGTTATTCCGCTCTGGATCCTTTTAGCTTTTTTACCAGGCTGGAGTGGAACTAAAGTTTTAATAAATAGTATACTAGTTCCATTAATCCTTGGGCTTACCTATTTTTACGTTTTTTATATTTATATAAATACATCGGAAGGAATATTTTCTAATATTCTTGATAAAGGAAAAATATTTGAGCTTTATTTAGGAATTGATCAGCTTAAAAAAATCTTTAGTGATAAAAACGTTTTGTTATTATTTTGGATCCATTTCTTAACTGCAAATCTAATACTGGGTGCATGGATTGCAACAGATGCTGCTAAAAATAAAGCTCTACAATTTATTGTCTTAGTGCCGCTCGTTCTTACTTATTTTGCAGGACCTATCGGACTAGGGGTTTATTTAATATTAAGACTACTCGCTGCACAAAAATTTAAATTATTTGATTAAGTCTTTATAGCTTATAATTTATTTCAGAGTTATAAATGTCTATGAAGAAAATAGATTTCTATTTTGATTTTGGAAGTCCTTATTCATATCTTGCTCACACCCAAATAAAAAAATTTGAAAAAGAAACTGGCGAAAAAGTAAATTACATGCCGGTTTTGGTAGGCGGTCTCCATAAGTTAGCTGGAATTACAGCTCCAGCATTTATTCCTCTCAAAGCAAAATACTTAATCAAAGACTGCAAACTTTGGGCTGATAAATATAAAGTTAAATATCAATTCAACAGATACTTTCCTATAAAATCTCTTAATCTAATGAGAGCTGCACTCGTTGCTCAGAAAGATAATTTTTTTAGATCTTTTGTAGACAAAGCATTTACCGCAACTTGGGTTGACTCAATGAATATGAATGATGAAGAAGTTTTTTCAAAATTTATAAAAAACCAAGACATAAATTCTGATTTATTCTCATTAAAGTATAATGATCCTATAATTAAAAATGATCTTGTTAAAAGGACAAATGACTCTTTTGAACAGGGAATATTTGGTGTTCCAACTTTTGTGGTAAATGGAAAAATGTTTTGGGGACAAGACAGACTAGACTTTGCGCTTAATGAAGCAAAAAAATAACTATTTTTTCTTAACTTCTATAACTTTAAAATTAGATTTTTTTAGCGCTTCAAATCCACCCTTAACATGAGCAACATTGGTGAAACCCATATCTTTTAAAGTTTTGGTAGCAAGAGCTGATCTCATTCCCTGAGCACAAAATAATATTTTTCTTTTCTCAACAGAAAATTCCTCTTTATAATAATGACTGCTTGGATCTAGCCAAAATTCTAACATTCCTCTTGGTATATGCTTTGAGCTCTCAATGGTCCCCTCTCTCCATAATTCTCTTATATCTCTAATATCTATTAAAATAGTATTTCCATCTAATTTGGATTTGACATCTTCTGGAGTTAAATTTTCAATTTCTAAACTCGCCTCCTCTACTAATTGCTTGTGAGATTTAATCTTCATTTTAAATATTTTATAAAGTATTTTTGATTTTTTTAATATAATATTAATAATGAATAAAAAAAAATTAGCTCCAGACTTTAAGATTCCCTCTTCTTCTAATGATGAATTTCAGCTTAAAAAGAATAAGGGTAGGTTTTTAGTAATTTATTTTTACCCAAAGGACAATACACCTGGCTGCACTAGTGAGGCTAAGGATTTTTCAAAATTATATAAAGAATTTAAAAAATTAGACTGCGAAATTGCTGGGATCTCAAAGGATAATATTGAAAGCCATAAGAAGTTCATCGATAAATATAAAATCCCATTTCAGCTATTATCAGATGAAAAAATGGTAGTACTTAAAAAATATGGAGTATGGGGAGAAAAAAGTATGTATGGAAAAAAGTTCATGGGAATTAAGAGAACAACTGTTTTAATTAATCCAAAGGGTCAAATATTAAAAATATGGAATAATGTAAAAGTTACAGATCACGCTAAAGAAGTTTTAAATTTTTTAAAAGAAGTTATTTAGAAAACTCTTTTTCAGTAAAGCCCAGATAAAATAAAATAGTTTTAAGATCAGTAAATTGAATATGGTTCTGCACTGCTTTTTTTACAATTGAGTGCGGATAATAACCTATTCCAAGGCCTGAATTCTCTAACATACCAAGATCATTAGCTCCATCACCTACAGAAATTGCATTTTTAGATTTATTCAATTTTTTCTTCTTACAAATCTCGTTTAAGTAAGACAATTTTGAATTCTGCCTGCCGGTAATTGGGATATATTCCCCTGTAAATTTATTATTTTTTATAACAAATCTATTACTAATCACTTTTTTAAACCTTAAAAATTTTCCAACATAAGTTGAGATTGGCTGAAAACCACCAGTAACTAAACTAGTGTGGTAACCATTTTTATTAAGAGTTTTAAGCAAAACCCTTGATCCTTCATTAAATCTAATTTTATTTACAACTTTCCTTATTAACTTTGTTCTTTTATCTTTTAAATAACTAACTCTAAATTTTAATGTATCTCTAAGACTAATTTTTCCATCCATTGCAAGTTTACTTAATTTATCAATATCGACTTTTATTCCAGCAAACTTTACGAGATTATCTAAAGTTTCATCTTTAATCATGGTAGCATCCATATCTGCTAAAAATATTTTCTTCTTTCTCCATTTTACAAATTGAATGCAGATATCAATTTTATTTTTGAAACAAAAATTTCTAAGTCTCTCTTTATTTTTTTTACTTATATCATCACAATAAAGATCAAGAGCTCTATTGGATAGTATTTTATAATCGTTTGTATTTTGAATTTTTGAGAAAAAATTTATAATTTTTTTATAATTTATTTTCTTCTTTGTGACGAAAGTACAAACTAACTCAGAAGAATTATTCATTCCCTTTATTTTTAAATTGAAATTTCAGCATGTATAATTAATATTTTAAATAAAAATGTCCTGTGGCTTAATTTACCACAGGACATTTAAAAAACTTATTTAGGCTGCTGCTTGAACGTTTAGATTATGTTTTTGAGCTATCCCAGAAAGAAAATTCCAAAGATGCTTTGCAGTTTTAAGAGCTGCTGTTTCAGCTTTTGCTTGATCATCTTTAGAGAGATTATCTAACAAAACTTCACACTCTTGTCTGTGATAGACATCAGCTTTTTTGTGAGTTTCAAAAAATGCAAGTCCAGACTCTGAATTTACACCATAAAATTTTTTAAGACCTTCAATCTTAACATCTGCGATCTCAGGAATTTGTCTTTCATAAGTATATAAAGAAGCAAGTCCTTCAGCATAAGTTGATCTTCCTTGTTTGAAGAAATTATCAATCATTTCTGAAGTGTATTTTGCTAATTCTACTTTTTCGATTTCATTTTTGTCAGCTCCTAAAGCTACGGCAAATTGTTTCCACAGTTTAGGGTGATCATTATGTTTATCTTCCTCATCATTTAAATTCTCTAATAGAATTTTTCTATCAGCTATATTTTCACAAATTGAGTGAGTTGCGCTGATGTAGCGAGGAAATGCTTTTACGTGATGATAATATTGCTCAGCGTAATCTTTAATAATTTCTCTTGATAATTTACCTTCGTTCCATGCTTGATAAAATGGATGTTTTAGAAGATGGAATTCATCCAATTTAGTATTTAGTTCTTTAGAAAACATATTTTTCTCCAGATTGTTTATTTAAATTATAAATTAATTAAATTTATATACAAACAAGTTAAGGTTGAAAAAAAATTGAGAACTAATGGTAGATTAATAACTCAGCCAATGAAGGCTGAGTTATTAAAATCAGTATTACTTATTGAACATCTCTTTTAAAGCTTTTGCTGGCAAAAACTTAACTTTTTGAGAAGCTGCGATTTGGATGCTTTCGCCAGTTCGTGGATTTCTTCCAGTTCTAGCCTTTCTTTTTGCAACTTTATACGTACCAAAACCTGCGATTTTTACAGTTTCATCATTCTTCAATTCGCTAAGAATGATATCTTGTATTTTATCAAAGGTTTTTTCGGCATCACTTTTGCCCATATTGCAAGCAGTAGCTATTTTAGCCACTAATTGTTTTTTGTTCATTTTTAACCCTTTTGATTCGTTAATATTTTAATAATGTTTAAAAAACATAGGAAATCAACATAAATGTAGTATTTACTTATTTTTTAAACACTACATGTTGATATGATTTATAATGCTTTTTAGTTAAAGTACTGTTTTATATGACTTTTTAAAAAAGACCTAAGCCTTTGAGGTCATTATACGTTGAAAAAAACATTAAAGACAAAAGTACAAATAAACCAAATTTAAAAAAATAGGTTTGCATTTTTTCACTTAAAGGTTTGCCTCTAACAAACTCATAAAAGTAAAATAATAAATGACCTCCGTCTAATAAGGGTATTGGAAATAAATTAATTAATCCTAAGCTGATAGAAATGTAAGCCATGATTGATAGAAAAGGAATAATTCCAAGTTCAGCAACTTGTCCTGAGATTTGTGCAATTTTAATTGGTCCACCAAGTTGATCTGCTTTCTCAGTACCAACGAGCATTTTCCCTACATAACTCATTGTTGTTGAGATGGTAAACCAGATTTCTTTTAAAGAATGATAAATTGCTTTTGAGGGTCCCAATCTTTCTCTATTAATTTCATTATTTAGTGGAACAATTTGAATACCGATCATTTTCCGATTGATATTATTTCCTAAATTATCTTTTCCTTCTTGAACGATTGCCTGAACTTGAAAATCAAATTCTCGTTTATCTCTTAAAACAGTAATTTTAATTAAATTAGTATCAGATAAAGTAATAGATTGAGAAACTTCTGTAATACTACTGATGGTCTTATCATTGATTGTAATAATTTGATCACCTTTTTTTAATCCAGCTTTATAAGCAGGACTATCTACTTTTACATCTTGAATAACTGGAACAGAAAAATCTTTACCAAAAAACATATAAACGCATGCAAAAATAACTAAAGCTAAAATAAAATTAGCAATAGGTCCTGCAGATACAATGATGGCTCGTTGATATAATTTTTTAGTTGAAAGTAAGTAAGTTTTTTCCTCATCAGAAAACTTAGATAATTGGTCAGGCTGGCTCGCTGGATTCATATCTCCAAAAAATTTCACATAACCACCCAAAGGAATTAAACATAATTTCCAACGTGTTCCGTATTTATCTGTCCAACCAAATAATTCTTTTCCAAAACCAATTGAAAAGTCTGTTACTTTAACGCCGTATTTTCTAGCATAATAGTAATGACCATATTCATGGACGAATACCACGATAGAAATTAAAATTATAAAAGGGATAATGATATTTAAAAAACCCATAAATCAATTATTACCAAGGGTTGATAAAATTACAAGCACTCCAAAAACTAAAATTATAAATCCTGAAATAATATTAGAACGTTTTATAAAAGTAGAATTTACTTTATTTTTTAAAAATCTTGCAAATTCAATTAAAATCAACCACCAAATAAGCGAACCTGCAAAAGCACCTAGTGAAAAATTTAAAACTAGTTCTGAGTTAAAATTTCTAAAAACTAAATGCATATAAGATAATAAAGCAATAAACCCAATATAAGTTAATGGATTGCTAAGTGTGATAACAAATCCTGAAATAATATCCTGTGGCCATTTACTGTAGGCAACTTCCTTTGTCTCTATAACCACAGGACCACTAAAGATCATTCGAATTGATATAAAGACTAAACAAAGTCCACCAATAATTCTCAAGATTTCTTGATTTTGTAAAAAAATATTCGAAATGGTCGTTAAGCTATAAATTGCAATGAACGCATAAAAAGCGTCTGCAAAAGCTGCACCTAACCCAACGGCGAGACCCGATTTAAATCCAAATTGAAGTGTCTTATTAATACATAATATTGCAACAGCACCAACAGGTAAAGCAAGACAAAATCCTGATAAAACTCCAATAAAGAAAGTTAACATTTATTTAAATTAAAAAATTTAAAATTAAAAACGCCACTCATTTACTTTATCAAAGATAAAGTCTCTAAAACTTTTAACTCGAGCTACATTTTTTAATGATTGCGGATATACAAAATGCGCTTCATATTTTGGACCATCTACATTTGGTAAAACTTTAATTAAAGTGCTTTTCTCTTGAACCATATAATCTGGCAGTGCTGCAAGACCGACTCCACTTTCAGCAGCAAGTAATAAGGAATAAATATTATTCACTCTCATTACAGACTTTCTTTTAGTAGAATCTTTTTTACCAACTTTTAAAATCCAATCCGTTTGTGATAAAGGCGATGGGGTTCCTTTTCCATAAACAATAAATTTATGTTTATCTAAATCTTTAACAGTATTTGGATAACCATTTTCCTCTAGATATTTTGCTGATCCATAAATGTGATAATTAATATCGATTAATTTTTTTTGAATATAACTTAATTGAGTAGGTTGCCTCATCCATATTGCAACATCAGCTTCCCGTGTACTTAGATCTAATTCTTTATCTGTTACAATCCCCTAA
>CANMFY010000026.1 GCA_947497305.1 Candidatus Pelagibacterales bacterium
ATTGAGGTTTTTTTAAAATTTTAACAGTTACTTCTGTCACAACTCCAAGCAATCCCTCAGACCCTGTTATTAAACCTAATAGATCATAACCCTCAGACTCTAATTTTTTTCCACCAAATCTAACGATGGTTCCATCCATTAGCACAACCTCAACACCAAGAACGTTGTTAGTTGTTGTTCCGTATTTTAGTGAATGAACACCGCCTGAATTTTCAGCAATATTTCCTCCAATCGAACAAGTGATTTGGCTAGATGGATCTGGTGCATAATAAAAACCTTTGTGCTCAACAGCTTTTGTTAATGATAAATTTGTAACACCTGGCTGCGTTACAACACATCTATTTTCAAAATCAATTTCCAAAATTTTATTAAATTTACTAAGACCTAATAAAACACAATCTGCTAACGGTAATGCACCGCCTGAAAGGCCGGTGCCGGATCCTCTTGGAACAACCTTGATATTATTTTTGTGACAATATTTTAAAATGTCACTTACTTCTGTTGTGTTTTCTGGAAGCACTACTGCCATAGGCTTCTTTCTATAAGCAGTCAACGCATCAGTTTCATAAGGGGTTATTCCATCTGGATCTGATATTATATTTATTGAACTGGTATATTTTTTTAAATCGCGGACAATTTTCTCTTTATCATCTAAAATCAACTGATCGATTTTCGGCATTGCTAACGCGGTCATTTCTTAATCTGATAAAATTTAATTAATATATATATATACTTATATTAAAAAAAAACTTTATTTAACAACAGTTTTTCTTATTTTCTCGAGAGCTTTTTCTATATTTTCGTAAGAATTAGCAAAACTAAATCTTACAAAATCTTTTGCAGACTTTCCAAAGCTAATGCCTGGAATAATTGCAACACCTGCCTGATTTAAACATTTATCAGCAAATTCATTTCCATTCATTCCAGTCCCGCTAATATTTGGAAAAACATAAAAGGCTCCACCAGGATTGTTGCAAATAATTCCATTAATACTATTAAGACCCTCAACTATTAATTTACGTCTTTTAGTAAATTGACTCATCATCTCGTCTAAAAAATCATGAGGTCCATCTAATGCAGCAAGACCTGCGATTTGAGTTGGGGCACTCGGACATGAGTGATCATTTACACATAATCTTGTAACATCTTCAATAATTTTGTCTGGCCATACACTCCAACCTAAACGCCAGCCTGTCATTGCATATGTCTTACTCCAGCCATCTAGAACAATTAGTCTATCAAATAATTCTGGATAATTAAAAAAAGAGGGCATTTGTTTATCGTCGTAGATTTGTCGGCTATAAATCTCATCGCTTAAAATTGCAACCTCTGGAAATTTCTTTAAACCCTCGACAAGTTTATCAATTTGGTCTTTTTCAATAAGACCCCCTGTTGGATTTTGTGGATTATTAATTATCATTAAACGTGTTTTATTATTAATTAATTTTAAGACTTCTTCTGCTTTGAATGAGAAATTATTTTTCTCAGATAAATACATTGGAATTGCTTTTGCACCAGAATAATTAATCATCGACTCGTAAATTGGAAACCCTGGCTCTGGGTAGATAATCTCTGCACCAGGCTGACCAAACATTAATATTGCAAAAAACATTGTTGGCTTGCCCCCTGGCATAATAATTACTCTTGAAGCATCTACACTTGCGCCATACAATTTTTTAATATGACGAGATACTCCCTGTCTTAATTCTAATAAACCAGTGGCTGGGGTATATCCGTGATGCCCATCGTCTAATGCTTTTTTTGCAGCATCCACAATGTGCTTTGGTGTTCTAAAATCTGGTTGGCCAATTCCTAAATTAATTATCTCTCGCCCCTGTGCTTCCAGAGCTTTTGCCTTTGCAAGAACAACAAAAGCATTTTCTGTGCCGAGCTTTTGCAAACTATTGGCTAATTTCATCTTTTTCTGAAAATCAAACTATCTTTTGTGAGTTCTTTAATATTTCTGCAGCCCATTAAAGTCATTCCTCTTTTTATTTCATCATGCATGATTTTAAGAACAGCCTCAACACCAGCTTGCCCGCCAGCTGACAATGCATACAAATAAGCTTTACCAAAAGAACAAGCTTTGGCTCCAAGAGCTAGCGCTTTTAAAACATGAGTTCCTCTACGAACACCACCATCAAGAATAACATCAATTTTATCTCCGACAGCATCCACAATATCTGCAAGTACATCAAAAGGTGACATGGAAGCATCAAGTTGTCTTCCGCCATGATTGGAGATCATGATTGCAGTTGCTCCTATATCTACAGCTTTTTTTGCATCTGCAACGGACGTGATTCCTTTTAAAGCAAATGCACCTTTCCATTTTTTTGCAACGTACTCTGCATCTTTCCAATTCATTGTTGGATCAAATTGACTGTTAATATAATTTATCACCGACGTTTCTATAGATTGACCACCTTTTTCTGTATGAGGAAGATTTGGCAATTTAAATCTTTCATGCATTAAATAATTTATTGTCCATTCTGGATGAAGAGCAAAACTTATTAAGCTAGCTAAAGTTAATTTTGGAGGTGTTGTAAATCCTGTGCGATGATCTCTTTCTCTATTGCCGGCAACTATAGTGTCCACAGTCAAACACAGAGCTTTAAAATTAGCTCTTTGACAACGTTCTACTAAATTATCTGTGAGGCCTCTGTCTTTGTGAATATAAAGTTGAAATAATTTTGGACCGCTAGTTAAGTTTCCAACTTCCTCAATACTTGTTGTTGCAATAGTTGACATGCCAAAAAAAGTTCCAAATTTCTCTGCAGCCCTTGAAGTCGCTTTTTCACCATCATGATGATATAATCTATGCATCGCTGTAGGAGCTAAAAATAAAGGCATATTTATTTTTTGTCCTAAAACAGTTGTCGACATATCAACTGAACTAACATCTCTCAAAACATTAGGTACTAAATTGCAATCATCGAATGCAGATGTATTTCTCTTTAATGTGACTTCATCATCCGCACCACCGTCAATATAATTAAAAATGGGAGAAGGTAATCTTTTTTTTGCCAACTTTCTAAAATCATCAACATTAAAACATCTCGCCAATGACATATAAATTTAGAAATTTTTTTGGAAACTAATACTATAATTATTTGCGCCAGGATTTTTATTTCCTAAACTTGCGTTTGAAAGATGACTGTAAGAAACACCAATATTTGAACTAGAAGTTAAATTTAAAGCAGCTCTAATTTGTGTTTTAAATTCAATAACGTGACCCAAATCTTTTCCATCCCCTTTACCATAAAGACCTGGCGTAAAGCTTGGACTAATTAAAATAGAATTATTAGCTAATTTATAATCTAGTCTTACTCCCCCAAAACCATATTTGGCTTTATCCTCTGTTAATAAAAATCCAATTACTGGCTTAAAGTTACCAATTGGAGAGGAGAATAAAGTCTTGTCTGAATCATAGTCTAATTGAAAAAAAGCTGCCTTCTTTTTTTGATCACTATGATCAAAATTTCCAATCGAATAAGTTAAACCCTCTGCTTTAGAGGTTGAAACTAAGAAAAAAGATAACAAAAATATTTTAAAAAAATTTTTTACGCAATTAATCATAATAGAAGCACATATTTAATAAAATTTATCTAAAAGCAATAAAAAATCTAACTTTTTTTCTTATAGTTAAATCTAAATATTAAAAAACTACCAATTACTAATATAATGAAGGGCACTAGCCATAGTGCTAAACTATGGAAACTCAATATTGGATTAAATACGATCCATTCGCCATATCGACTTATTAAAAAATCATAAATTTGTTTTTCATTTTCTCCATTTTCTAATTTTTTTGAGATTAATTTTTTAAGATCGATGGCAAAATCAGTATCGGAGTCATAAATAGACTGGCCTTGACAAACAATACATCTGACATTTTTATAAATTTTATTTTTTAACTCCTCACTTGCTGAAATCGCGTGTTTAGATAAAATTAAATATATAATTATAAAAATAATTTTTTTCATTATTTTTTAAGTTCTAAAATTTTGTTTACAATATCTTCATTAATAGGACCAATATGTTTAAAGATAATTAAACCCTTTTTTAATACATAGGTTTCTGGAACACCGTAAGCACCTAATTGAATTGTAACCTCTCCTTTTTTATCAACACCAATACGACTATAGGGATTGCCATATTTCTTTAAAAAATTTTGAGCGTTAGTAGTTTCGTCTTTATAATTAATGCCAATAATATCAATTTTATTTTTGTTCTTTAGACTCATCAAAAATGGATGTTCGATCAGACATGGAACGCACCAGGATGCCCAAATATTTATTAGAACAAAATCTTTTTGTGAAAAAATATGCTGATCTATTTTAATATTTTTATTATTAAAATCTTCCAAAATAATTTCTGGAATTTTTTTATTTACCATTTGATTAGGTTGATAAACTTTATCAGTATTTAAAACCTTTAAAAAAAGAATGAAAATTATGACGGTAGTTGCGCCTAATATTAAAATTTTATATTTTTTGTTCATTTTTAAATCTTAGACTTTGATAAAAACCTCCCAGCGCTATTAATATTATAGAGAACCAAATCCAAAACATTAAAGGCTTAAAATAAAATCTAACCATAATTTTATCTTTTTCAAATTCTGATAAGTTAATTGCAAAATAATAATCAGCTATTAAATTACTTTTTATACTTACTTCAGAAGTTATTTGGGCAGGCTGATTATATTTTCTAATTGATGGGCTAAGCTCTACTTTTTCATCTTTGTTAGAGACCAAAAAATTACCAAAAACCTCCTCGTAATTATCTTTTTTGTTTTTGTTTATGCTACTAAATTTTATAGTAAATTCGTCAATTTTTATTTCATCTCCTACTTTCATGGATGTATTTATTTCCTTAGACAAATATGCGTTAACAAAAATAGAAAAAATTAATATCCCAAAACCAAGGTGAGACGTTAATCTTCCAAAATTTAGTTTCAATGCCTTTTGGGAAATTAAATCAAATATTACAGATATGATTAAATAGATTGAAAATAACAATCCTAAAATTAGAGTTATATCTTTTTGGTCAAAAAACCAAAAAATAATTATTAATAAAGTAACCACTGAAATTGGTAAAAAAATTTTAATATTTTTTAGTTGCAAAAATTTATCCTGCTTGTTCCAACTTAAAAGAGGGCCGTGAGACATAAAAAATAGAAAGATAAACAAAAAAGGTGCTAAAATAGTATGATAATAGACTGGACCTACAGAAATACTTCGTCCACTTACTGCATCTAAAATTATTGGATAAACGGTTCCAACCAAAACAACTGAAAGGAAAAAAATTAAAAAATAATTGTTTATTAAAATGAAATTATCTTTTTGCAAAAAAAAATGTTCTTGGTTCAAAGCTTTTTTAGGATTTTTAATTATAAAAATAGCCAGAGAAAAAAATGTAATCAATAAAATCATGCTCAAGATATACACGCCTCTATATGGATCATTTGCAAAAGCATGAACGGAATTGAGTATCCCCGATCTTACAAGAAAGGTTCCAAGCAAGCTCATTATAAATGTAAATATTGCAAGCAGAGCTGTCCAAGAGTGTAGTTTGTCTTTTTTTAAAGTTACAATGTTAGAATGAATTAAAGCCGTCGCAGAAAGCCAAGGCATTAACGAGGCGTTTTCAACTGGATCCCAAAACCAATATCCACCCCAGCCTAATTCATAGTAAGCCCAAAATGAGCCCAGACCAATACCAATAGTAAGCAAAGACCAAGGTAAAATAATCCAAAAATTTGCATACTGACTCCAGGATTTATCAAAACTATTTGTAACTAAGCCAGCAAGAGTAAAACTAAAAACTAAAGAAAAACCAACATAACCAAAATATAAAAATGGAGGATGAATTGCTAGCAAAGGATCTTGTAAAATTGGATTTAAGCCAAGCCCTTGCAAAGGTTTTGGATCGATCTGATCGAAAGGATTAGATGTAAAAATTAAAAAAATTAAAAAAATTGAAATTAATATTGCTTGGAAAAAAATTGTATAAAATCTTAATTGTTCGCTTACTTTTGATCTAAAAAATATAAAAGAGAAAAAAGAGAGTATTAAAATAAATAATACCATACTGCCTTCATGATTTCCCCAGGCGCCAGATATTTTATATATTAAAGGCTTTTCGGTATGTGAATTTTTGTAAACAGCTACGTTTGAAAAATCTGAAGTAGTAAAACAGTATATTAAAATTAAAAAAGAAATTAATAATAAATAAAAAACTGAATTATTTAAAAAATTAATTTTTTTAAGATTTACAAGACTATTATTCTTAATAATTTTAATTGAAGAAAAAATTAAAAATACATTGAATATTAAAGAAAGAAATAAAGCTAAATTTCCAATATAACCGAACAACATATTATTTTTTTAATTCATTTTTTTTTAAAGTATTAGAAATCTCGGGGGGCATATAATTTTCATCATGTTTTGCAAGGATCGAACTTGCAACAAAATACTTTTTATCCCTTAGAACACCCTCAGCTACCGCACTTTTTCCCTCTGCAAATAAATTGGGTAACAAACCATTATATTCAACAAATATTTCGTTCTTAAAATCGGTAATGATGAATACATAAGAATTTGCATTTGCCTTTAAAGAATTTTGCTTAACCAAACCCCCTAGTCTGATTTTATTTACAGGTGTCACAGATAGATTTTTTAAATCTTCGGGCGAATAAAAATATACAATATTTTTTTGCAGGTTATCGTAAACAAAGAAAATTATGATTGAGACAATAGTAAATATTATAGAAAAAAATCTTAATCTAATTTTAGTGGATTTGCTTAAAGTCATATCTAGCTTTTAGAATACAATAGGAAGATATCGAGACTTAATTAGATATTAAACTAAAATCTGTTCGCCTGCGCTGAAATAGAAAGACTTTCAGCTTTTTCAGATTGGTAAATATATTCAATTCTTTTTATTGAATTTAGTTTTTTAACAGAACGATAATATAGAAAAACTAAAGATAGTGCAGCAAAGGCATAGGAAAGCCAGATATAAAAACCATAGCCGCCCATTGTGAAAAATTCTAAAATCATTTTTTATTAACTCTAAAATTTATAATTTCATACTTATACCTAATCAAGAAAATTATTAACGATAAAATACAAAAACAAAAAAACATAATAAGTAACGGGGCTAACATTGAACTATGAATGGTGGGTGCGGCAGTTAGTGTAATGCTCGCGGGTTGATGCAGTGTGTTCCACCATACAACTGAAAATTTAATAATAGGGATATTTATTAATCCTACTATTCCAACTACATTAGTAATTTTTTCCGCTAAATTATAATTTTTTATTAATAACCACAACGATACATACAAAACATAACTGAGAACCAAGACAAGCATCGAAGTTAATCTACCATCCCAACTCCAAAAAGTTCCCCATGTTGGATAACCCCACAACGATCCTGTCACAATTGATATTAAAGAAAAAACTAGCCCAATAGGAGCTAAACTTTTTGCATAAATTGAAAAAACTTTAATTTTAAAAATTAAGCTTATAAATGATGAGACTCCAATAATTAAAAAAATGAATAGAGCAATCCACGAAGACGGCACATGCACATACATAATTCTAACTGTATCTTTTTGTAAATAATCGATTGGGGAAAGAACTAATGCAAAAACTAAACCAACGACAAGTGTGAAGACAAAAATTATTTTTAACCAAAAAATACTATTATTTGCTAAATTAAAAAAAGTCCTTGGTTTAAATATTCCAAACATTTTAAGTTAGTTTTTTTACTACAAGTTTGGAGAGATTAGAAGTTTACCTAACTGAGATAAGGGAGATTGGGGATCAAAATAACTCAGTTAGGTATTAACTTTAATTTAATAAATTAATCTGTCTAACTTTTGCGTTAAAATTGTTTTAATTAAGGCAGTGAAAAATGCGACTAATTAGATGGCTTAAAATAAAGATTTCCTCTTTTTCCCTTAAATATTTCGTTTACTAAAGGATGTCTTACAGGCTCATTTGGATCATCCCCCACTAAATTTTGTTCCGAAACATAAGCCTCGTAGGTAATTTCGTCATTCTCAGCTAATAAATGATAAAAGGGCTGATCCTTTCTAGGTCGTGCTGCTTTTGGAATTGATTGATACCACTCTTCAGAATTATTAAATTGAAAATCCACATCATAAATTACACCTCTAAAATCAAACAAACGATGTCTTACTACTTCTCCGATTGAGAATTTAGCTTTGTTTAATTTTTTTTCTAACATTAACAATAAAGGTAGTGATTCTTACAAAAAATTCAATAGCTCAATTAATATTATCTAAATACATTTTAAGTCTAATTCCTTTTTTTCCCTTTGTTGTTGCATAAATTGGAAAATAGTTATCCCCAACAATTCCAAAATACAGATCCACTTTAAATTGTTCCGGGGTATTTGGATCCCCTGGAATATGACCCGATATTGGCTGATAAGTTAAAGTACACTTATTTAATTTTCCTTTGTAACTAGAAAATATTGAATCAAAATCTATTTGTGTATTTTCTTTCTGCATCACTAAGTAATAAAAAATGTTGCCATCAAAAACTTTGATTTTTTTATTACAATCTAGATTTTTTTTATCAATTAAAAATAATTTTTTAACTGCAAATATTGGATCAATCACGCCAAAATAATCTTCTTTTTTATAAGGAACTTTTTTAGTTAAATCTTCATTTCTCGGTGGGTTTGTCTCATAATCAATAACTTTTTCCTTGGAGAAATTGATTTTATTTATTCTAAATTTATTGCTAGTTGGTTTTTCATAACGATACTCATATTTCCAATTTTTTTGATCCTTATTATTAAATTCAACTTTAGATTTTGCAAAAACTTTTACAAAAAAACCTACAATTCCTACACTTTCGGCACTAAAGGTAATTTTATTATTTATCTCATCATCAATGTTAAAATTTATATTCATAACATTAATATTATATGCCCGAACATCATATTTAAATTCTTTTGCTAAAGAAGAATTTAAGTTTAAAGTAATTAAATTAACAATTATTAAAAATTTAATGAATAAAGGTCTCATAAAATTTTTTTTAGATTTAGGTCCACTATTAATTTTTTTTTATTTTTATAAAAAACACGGAATGATCTATGCAATAATGCCATTAATTATTGCAACTATTATATCGGTATTTTTTGTTTACAGAATAGATAAGAAAATTCCAACAATTCCAGTCTTAGGGGCGATTATCGTTACTGCATTTGGTGGTTTAACATTACTTTTTGACAATAAAATATTCTTTTATATGAAACCAACAATTGTAAATCTAATTTTTGCGGTCATTCTTTTATATGGTCAAATTATTTTAAAAAAACCTCTTCTTAAAAATCTATTTGAGGGTTCAATTAAAATGACAGATGAAGGATGGAATATACTCAACAAACGATGGTTATATTTTTTTATTTTTTTAGCATTGTTAAATGAGATTATCTGGAGAACACAAAGTGAGGAATTTTGGGTGCAATTTAAAGTTTTTGGATTAATCCCAATCACTATAATATTTACAATAATGCAAGTATCATTAATTCAAAAATATAGAATTGATCAATGAAACTGAAACTTATTAACAATACAGATTTTAATAAAGAAAATTTTTTTAATAAGAAGGAACTGCAAGAAATTTTAAATTTGTATGGATCGATGGTCTCTGCAGGTGAGTGGAAGGATTACGGGATTTACATGGGCAAAAATATAATCAGCTTTGAAATTTATAGAAAAGCAACAGAAAATCCTTTATTTCAAATATTAAAAAGACTTAACCAAAAAGATAAAAATAAATATCAATTAAAAGATGCAAGTGGTTCAGTTGTTAAAATTTCAGATAATTTAAATTCTATTTTAAAAATTATTTCGAAAAAATATTCAAGAAAACACTTTAAAGTTATTAAATAGTTTGAGGAAAAAAAATCAATTCCCAAGAAAGATTTGTATAAGTTGTAATAGAGAGTTTCTATGGCGAAAAAAATGGGAAAAAAATTGGGATTTTGTTAAATATTGTTCAAA
>CANMFY010000027.1 GCA_947497305.1 Candidatus Pelagibacterales bacterium
CAACGTGTCCTGGCGTATCAATAATATTAATTCTATGATCTTTCCAAAAACAAGTTGTTGCTGCAGATGTAATTGTAATTCCTCTTTCTTGTTCTTGTTCCATCCAATCCATAGTAGCTGCACCATCATGCACTTCACCAATCTTGTGTGCTTTGCCAGTGTAATATAAAATTCTCTCTGTAGTCGTAGTTTTGCCAGCATCAATGTGAGCTGCAATTCCTATATTTCTATATTTATTTATTGGATATTTTTCGCTCATAAATTTACCATCTAAAATGCGCAAAAGCTTTATTAGCTTCTGCCATTTTATGAGTATCTTCTCTTTTTTTAATTGCCGAACCTTTGTTAGCTGCAGCGTCTAATAATTCTTTAACTAATTTTTCTTGCATACTCTTATCTGTTCTTTTTCTAGAAGCATCTATTAGCCAACGGATTGCTAAAGCTTGTGCTCTATCCGCTCTAACATCTACTGGAACTTGGTAGGTCGCGCCACCAACTCTTCTTGATTTAACTTCTAAATTTGGTTTTACATTTTTTAGTGCGTCATTAAAAATTTTTAATGGATCATCATTTGTTTTAGTTTTAATTAATTCAAAAGTTTTATATAAAATTTTTTCAGCAACTGTTTTTTTTCCTTGATACATTAATGAATTCATAAATTTCGTAACAACTTTAGATTTGTAAACTGGATCAGGACTTACATCTCTTTTGGTTTGTTTTCTTCTTCGTGACATAATTATTTTGGTCTCTTAGCCCCGTATTTAGATCTTTGTTGTTTCATTTTAGTTACACCTTGAGTATCAAGAACTCCTCGAATAGTATGATAACGAACTCCTGGCAAATCTTTTACCCTTCCTCCTCTAATCATAACAACAGAGTGCTCTTGTAAATTATGACCTTCTCCTGGAATATAACTTGTGACTTCAAAGCCATTGGACAAACGAACTCTTGCAACTTTACGTAAGGCTGAATTGGGTTTTTTTGGCGTTGTTGTATAAACCCGAGTACACACACCTCTTTTTTGAGGCGATGCCTCTAGTGCAGGAACTTTATTCCTTACTTTTGGTTTAACTCTTCCTCGTTTAACGAGTTGATTAATTGTAGGCATAAATTTTCAAAAAAGTTTTAACAATTTAAGGATAGAAAATAAGGTCGGAACCTAAAATCTGGTAGGAGTTTAAGTGCTCTAGAGCCTTACTTGCTACCTTAAAAAAGTGTGGGCATAATACTTAAATTACACCAAAGGTCAAATTGTAGTTGTGTGAAAAACTGTTTAAATAATATTGAAAAACTTAGCTTATTTCTACTTTGTTACTTCTAATTGCTCTGGTGCTTTTGCCTTATTATTTTGAAGTTCCATGTCCCTTTCACGAGCGATTTTAGAGTATTTAAATGTACTATCTCCTGTTCCCGCGGGTATTAGTCTTCCAACAATAACATTTTCCTTTAAGCCGTGCAGTACATCAATTTTTCCTTTTATTGCTGCTTCCGTTAGAACTCGTGTTGTTTCTTGGAACGAAGCTGCAGAAATAAATGATTTAGTTTGCAAAGAGGCTTTTGTAATACCTAATAATACTGGATCCACTTTTGCAGGAGACTTGCCCTCTGAAACTAATTTTTTATTTAATTCATCTAAATCTATTTTATCAACTAATTCTCCAACTAAGAAAGATGTATCGCCTGAAGCTTTAATTTCAACTTTTCGTAACATTTGTCTTACAATAACTTCTATGTGTTTATCGTTAATAATAACACCTTGTAGCCTGTAAACCTCTTGAACTTCATCTATAAAATAATTTGCTAGGGCTTCTACACCTAAAATTCTTAAAATATCATGAGGAGCAGGACTTCCGTCTAATAAATATTCTCCTTTTTTAATTTCTTCACCTGGATTGAAGTTTACTTGTTTTCCTTTTGGAATTAAATATGAAGACTCAACTCCTGCTTTTGATTTAATTGTAATTTTAAGTTTTCCTCTAACTTCTTTTCCAAATTCAATTTTACCATCATTCTCTGCAATAATTGCTCCTTCTTTTGGTTTTCTTGCTTCAAATAATTCAGCAACTCTTGGTAATCCCCCTGTTATATCTTTTGTCTTAGAAGTTGCTTTAGGTAATCTAGCTAATACATCTCCTGCATTAACTTTGTCGCCATCTTCAACTGATAGAATAGTTTCTGGAACTAAATAATATCTTGCTTCATTGTCATCTGCTTTTTTAACAACTTTGCCTTTACCATCTCTTAACGTAATTCTTGGTTTAAGATCAAGATTTCTAGATTGACCTCTCCAATCTAAAACAACTTTAGAAGAAATTCCTGTAGCTTCGTCTGTAGAGTCAGTAATTGATGCTCCATCAATTAAATCTACAAAATTAACAATTCCGTCTGTTTCTGAAATAACTGGCAAAGTATATGGATCCCATTCACAAATTTTTTGACCTTTTTTAACTGACTGATCTGGCTTAGCAAAAAGTTTAGATCCGTATGGAATTTTATACATTGCAACGTTTGTTCCATTTTTTTCAATAATAATTTCAGTATTTCTTCCCATAACTATTAATTCTTTTTTAGAATCTTCAATTAAATTTTGATTAGAAACTTTTAAAATACCCTCAGAAGGAGCAGTAATTGATGACTCTTGCTTAATTTGGGCTGTACCTCCAACGTGGAACGTCCTCATAGTAAGTTGTGTTCCTGGCTCCCCAATCGATTGTGCTGCAATCATTCCAACGCATTCACCAATTGATACTAGTCTTCCTCTTGCTAAATCTCTTCCATAACAAGTTATACAAATTCCATCTTTTGCTTCACAGGTAATTGGTGAATAAACATCAATAGATTTAACTCCTGCGGCATCCATTAGTTCGCACTGTTTTTCTTCGATTAATTGTTTTGCTTTCACAATAACATCTCCTGTATTTGGAGCTTTTATATCTTTGGCGGCAATTCTACCTAACGATCTCTCTGTTAAGGATACGATTATGTTACCCCCTTCTATTATCTCACTAATATTAATGTGTTTTTTAGTTCCACAGAATTTTAGTCTTACAATTACATCTTGAGACACATCACAAAGTCTTCTTGTTAAATATCCAGAATTTGCAGTCTTTAAAGCTGTGTCCGCTAAACCTTTTCGTGCTCCATGCGTTGATGTAAAATATTCTAAAACTGTTAAACCTTCTTTAAAGTTTGAAATAATAGGCGTCTCAATAATTTCTCCTGATGGTTTTGCCATTAGACCTCTCATACCCGCTAACTGTTTCATCTGAGCTGCTGAACCTCTCGCTCCAGAATCAGCCATCATAAATATAGAGTTAGTTGTTATAGAGCCATCCTCTTTATTAACCTTTGATGCTGAGATATTTTTCATCATCTCACTTGCAATTTTGTCAGTACATTTTGACCACTGGTCTACAACTTTATTATATTTTTCACCTTTAGTAATTAAGCCTTCAGAATATTGTGTTTCATACTCCTCAACCATTTTTTTTGCATCAGATATAATTTTTTCTTTTGATTCTGGAATAACTAAATCATCTTTTCCAAAAGATATTCCTGCTTTAAATGCATTATGGAAACCTATTCCCATTAATTTGTCACAAAAAATTACTGTTTCTTTTTGTCCACAATATCTAAAAATTATATCTATTAATTCAGAAATTTGTTTTTTCGTTAACAATTTATTTACTAGATCAAAAGAAATTTTGTGATGTTTAGGAAGTATGTCTGCTAGTAAAAATCTACCAACACTAGTTTGATATGTTTTAAAAACTGGTTTGCCTTTTTCATCGACGGTTTCAAATCTAGATACAATCTTAGAATGAACATTGATTGACTTATTCTCAAGGCCTTGTGCAATTTCATCTAAGTTTAGAAAATAACCAACTGGCTTAGTATCTTGATCTCCAAAAAACTGTGACATGTAGTAAATTCCTAAAACCATATCTTGAGATGGAACAATTATAGGTTTTCCATTTGACGGGCTTAAAATATTATTAGTCGACATCATTAATACTCTCGCCTCTAATTGAGCCTCTAAACTTAAAGGAACATGAACAGCCATTTGATCACCATCAAAATCTGCATTAAAAGCAGCTGTTACCAAAGGATGTAATTGGATTGCTTTACCTTCAATTAATAAAGGTTCAAAAGCCTGGATTCCCAATCTATGTAGCGTTGGAGCTCGATTTAAAAGAATGGGGTGCTCTCTAACAACTTCTTCTAAAATATCCCAAACTTCTGATTTTTCTTTTTCTACTATTTTTTTTGCCTGCTTAATTGTGGTAGCTAATCCTAATTTATCTAATTTTGCATAAATAAATGGCTTAAATAATTCTAGGGCCATTTTTTTTGGAAGGCCGCATTGATGTAGTTTTAATTCAGGCCCCACAACAATTACTGATCTTCCTGAGTAATCAACTCGTTTTCCCAATAGATTTTGTCTAAAGCGACCTTGTTTACCTTTAAGCATATCTGCTAAAGATTTAAGAGGTCTTTTTCCAGTCCCTGTTATAACTCTTCCTCTTCTTCCATTATCAAATAAAGCATCCACTGCTTCTTGCAACATACGTTTTTCATTTCTTACAATAATATCAGGTGCTCTTAATTCCATTAATCTTTTTAATCGATTATTTCTATTAATCACTCTTCGATATAAATCGTTAAGATCAGATGTTGCAAACCTTCCGCCATCAAGTGGAACTAAAGGTCTAAGTTCAGGAGGAATTACTGGAATGACAGTTAAGATCATCCACTCCGGCTTATTTCCAGAATTAATAAAATTTTCAACTAATTTTAATCTTTTAATAGTTCTTTCCTCAGCAACTTTTGAAGTTGTGTTTTTTAATAGTTCTCTTAATCTTTCTCTTTCAGCCGGTAAATCAATTGCAGCCAATACTTCTCTTATAGCCTCGGCGCCAATTCCCGCTGAAAATTGATCCTCACCATATTTTTCTTGGGCTTTTAATAGTTCTTCTTCTGTAATTAACTGGTTTTTTTTAAATTCTGTAAGACCTGGCTCGATAATTATAAAATTTTCAAAATACAAAACTTTCTCGAGATCTTTAAGTTTCATATCCATTGCAAGCGCTATTCTACTTGGCAATGATTTTAAAAACCAAATGTGAGAAACTGGCGTTGATAATTCTACGTGACCCATACGTTCACGTCTTACATTGGCTTTAGTAACTTCCACGCCGCACTTTTCGCAGATAATTCCTCTAAACTTCATACGTTTGTATTTACCGCACAAACATTCGTAATCTTTTACAGGTCCAAATATTCTAGAACAAAATAATCCATCTTTTTCAGGTTTAAAGGTTCTATAATTTATTGTTTCTGGCTTTTTAATTTCGCCAAATGACCAAGATTTAATCTTTTCAGGGCTTGCTAGAGAAATTTTAATATTATTAAAATTTTCTTTATTAATATTTTTTTTAAATAAATTTGTTAATTCTTTGCTCATAATCTAATTCGTTAATTCAATATTTAAGCCTAATGATCGAATTTCTTTAATTAAAACGTTAAAGGACTCTGGTACTCCTGATTCAAAATCATCATCCCCTTTAACAATAGTTTCATAAACTTTTGTCCTACCCGCTACGTCATCGGATTTAATTGTCAGAATTTCTTGTAATGTATAAGCGGCTCCATAGGCCTCTAATGCCCAAACTTCCATTTCTCCAAATCTTTGACCACCAAATTGAGCTTTTCCACCTAAAGGTTGTTGTGTAACCAAGCTGTAAGGGCCCGTAGAACGAGCATGAATCTTATCATCAACCATGTGGGCTAATTTCAACATATAAATAATACCAACTGTAACTTGACGATCTATTTTTTCACCAGTTCTGCCATCGAATAAATCAGTTTGTCCAGACTCAGGTAATCCA
Source organism: Candidatus Pelagibacterales bacterium (assembly GCA_947497305.1). Taxonomy (GTDB): domain Bacteria; phylum Pseudomonadota; class Alphaproteobacteria; order Pelagibacterales; family Pelagibacteraceae; genus Fontibacterium; species Fontibacterium oligotrophicum. The sequence continues at coordinate 5,889 of CANMFY010000027.1, forward strand.
CAAAATTTTAACATTTCAGTAACATCGTTTACACTAGCTCCGTCAAAAACTGGTGTAGCTATGGGAACTCCACTAGATAAATTAAAGCTTAATTCATTAAGTTCCGAGTCAGATAAATTTTTGATTTCATCAGCAACTTCACCTTTATAAATTTTTCCAAGATAATTCTTTAACTCGTCTTTTTTAGAAGAACTTTTTTGTACATCTTCAATTAACTTTTTAATTTTTTCACCCATCTCCGAACAGGCCCATCCTAAATGAGTTTCTAAAATTTGACCAACATTCATACGACTAGGAACGCCTAATGGATTTAAAACAATATCAACTGGTTTACCATCTTTCATATAAGGCATATCTTCAACTGGAACAATTCGACTGATAACACCTTTATTGCCGTGTCTTCCTGCCATTTTATCACCTGCTTGAAGTTTTCTTTTCATAGCAACGAAAACTTTTACCATTTTCATAACCCCAGGCAATAAATCATCTCCTTTTTGAATTTTATCAACTTGGTCTTCAAATCTAGTTTGAATATCTTTTTTTGCTTTTACAAACTGTTCTTTCAAAATTGCTAAATTAGATTGTACTTTTTTATCTTCAATAACTAATTTAAATAATTCATTTGCAGTTAGTTCAGAAAGATTATCCTCTGATAAAACTGTATCTTTTTTTAAAGATTTGAAATCTTCTTCAAGTTTAGTAGAGACCAATGTGTTTTTAACTCTGGCTTTAATATTTGACTCTAATATTTCTTCCTCTGCATTTTTATCATTTTGAACTGACTCTATTTCAGCTCTTTCGATAGAGATTGCTCTTTCATCTTTTTCAATTCCATGTCTATTAAATACGCGCACTTCAACTACAACACCATTTGTTCCTGAAGGCATTTTTAAAGATGTATCTCTTACATCAATTGCTTTTTCTCCAAAGATTGCTCTTAATAATTTTTCTTCTGCATTGACTGGTGAATCTCCTTTTGGAGTAACTTTTCCAACTAATATGTCCCCAGGTTTAACTTCGGCACCAACATAAACAACTCCAGATTCATCTAAATTAATTAGGTTTTCTTCAGCTGTATTTGGAATATCTCTTGTAATTTCTTCAGGTCCAAGTTTGGTATCTCTGGCCATAACACTATACTCTTCAATGTGAATTGAAGTAAAAACATCGTCAGTAACACATCTTTCCGATATTAGTATGGAGTCCTCAAAGTTGTAACCTCGCCATGGCATGAATGCGACCATTACATTTTTACCTAATGCTAGTTCACCAAATTGAGTTGAGGGACCGTCCGCAATAACATCGCCTTTTCTAATTTTATCACCAACTTTTACTAAAGGTCTTTGATTAATACAGGTATTCTGATTGGACCTTTGGAACTTGCTTAAGTTATAAATATCAACACCAGATTTTGTAAGATCTTTTTCAGTCGTTACCCTCACAACAATTCTTTTTCCATCAATTTTATCGACAACGCCATCACGTTTTGCAACTAATGTAGCTCCAGAATCTACTGCAACATCTTTTTCTATTCCCGTTCCAACCAATGGAGATTCATTTTTAATTAAAGGAACAGCTTGTCTCATCATATTTGATCCCATTAAAGCTCTATTCGCATCATCATTTTCTAAAAAAGGAATTAACGCTGCAGCAACTGATACAACTTGTTTTGGAGATACGTCCATAAAATCAACATTTTCAGGTTTTGCTAATTCAAATCCTAAAGATTTTCTGCATGAAACTAAATCATCAACAAAAGTATTTTCTTTACTTAACGGTGAGTTAGCTTGCGCAATTGTATATTTACCTTCTTCCATTGCAGATAAATAATGAATTTCTTTTGTAACTTTTCCACTCACGACTTTTCTGTATGGACTTTCTATGAAACCATATTTGTTAATTCTTGAATAGGTCGCTAAACTATTAATTAATCCGATATTTGGTCCTTCTGGTGTTTCAATTGGACAAATTCTTCCGTAATGCGTTGGATGAACATCTCGAACTTCAAATCCCGCTCTTTCTCTATTTAAACCTCCAGGTCCAAGAGCTGATACTCTTCTTTTATGAGTTATTTCAGCAAGTGGATTTGTTTGATCCATAAATTGAGATAATGGCGAAGTTCCAAAAAATTCTTTAAGACAAGCTGCAATTGGTTTAGCATTAATTAAATCTTGTGGCATTACTGAATCAATTTCAACTGACGCCATTTTTTCTTTAATAGCTCGCTCCATTCTTATTAATCCAATTCTAAATTGATTTTCCACAAGTTCACCAACTGATCTGAGTCTACGATTTCCTAAATGATCGATGTCGTCTACTTCACCTTTTCCATCTTTCAAATCCAACATATGTTTAACAATAATAACAATGTCCTCTTTCCTAAGAACGGTTAATTTTGGATCACAATCAAGATCCATTCTAGCATTCATCTTAACTCTACCTGTTTCTGAAAGATCATATCTAGTGTGATTAAAAAATAGATTTCCAAATAAATTTTTAGCTGTTTCTATTGTTGGTGGCTCACCCGGTCTCAAAACTCGGTAAATATCCATGCTGGCTTCATCTTGATTTAGATTTTTATCAATAGTTAAAGTATTCCTTAAAAATGGCCCTTTATTTATGCCGTCAATATCAAGTAAATAAATTGTTTTTGTTTTAAGATCCGTGAGTTTGGTAATTAAATCATTTGAAATTTCATCTCCAGATTCTGCAATTACTTCTCCTGTTTTTTCATTAATAATATCGTTAGCTAAATATTTGCCAAACAGGTCTGGAGTCTTAACTAAATAACTATTTAATCCGTCTTTTTTTAATTTTAATGCTAATGGATAGAGAATTTTTGTATCTTTTTTTATAACAACTTTTTTAGTTTCTGCGTTGATTAAATCATTTCTTAATTTGTAATTTTTAAAATTTTCAGGAATAAATTTTGTTTTCCATTCATCTTCGGAAGCTAAATCGTATCTAATATTTTCATAAAAAAGGCTTAGAATATCGTCTCTATTATATCCAAGTGCCATTAATAGGGTTGTTACTGGAAGCTTTCTTTTTCTATCGATTCTAAAATTTAAAATATCTTTTGTATCATATTCAAAATCTAACCATGAGCCCCTGTAAGGAATAACTCTGCAGCTAAATAATAATTTTCCGCTCGCATGCGTTTTACCTTTGTCATGATCAAAAAAAACTCCTGGACTTCTATGCATTTGATTTACACAAACTCTTTCTATTCCATTCACAACAAATGTTCCTCTAGGAGTCATAAGAGGAATATCACTCATATAAACCTCTTGTTCTTTTGCAGACAAAACTTGCTTAGTTTGTTTTTCTTCATTAATGTCGTAAGCAACTAATCTTAGCGTTGCTTTTAATGCTGCTGAATATGTAAGTCCTCGCTGATTACACTCCTGAACTGTATATTTTGGTTTTTCAAATCTATAAGATATAAATTCGATTGTTGCGAGTCCTGAAAATTCTTCTATTGGAAAAATATCTTTAAATACTTTTGTAATTCCAGAATCAACTTTATGCTCTATGTTTGCTTCTAAGAAATTTTTGTATGAATTGACTTGGACCTCTATTAAATCTGGAATGTTAAGTATATTTTCTAATTTACCAAAACTTTTTCTAACTTTTTTTTTATCTGTAAAAGATAATAACATAGTTTATTAACCGAATATTTTATTATCCGGCTCTAAAAAAAATTTAAATTTACTTAAGTTCTACTTTTGCGCCAACTGCT
>CANMFY010000028.1 GCA_947497305.1 Candidatus Pelagibacterales bacterium
CAACAACAATTGATGCAAATAAAGCAGTAAAGCCAAAGGCAAAACCTAAGAAGAAAAAAGCTGTAAAAAAAGTTAATGTAGATCCTGCAAAACAACAACCCGCTAAAGAACTTGCAAAGAAAGAAACCGTAAAATCTGAACCTGCAAAACCAGAGCCCACTCCAACAGTCAGTTTACCAGAGCAAAAATCTAATCAGTCTAATCTTTTTTATTATATTTTAGGTTTTTTAACCTTAGGAGCTACAGCTGCTTATTTTTATTTTAGGAAAAAAAGTCAAACTACAGATACAAAAATTTACACTAGTGATGAATTAAAACAAAGTCTGCAACAAGACTCAGATAAATTTAAATATCAACCACCTGAACAAAAAACTATTATAGAACCACAGTCACAACCATCATCAAGCGATCAAACATCAGCAGATCCAAAGCCCGACGATGAAGGCAAAAAGTCTTAAACGTTCTTCTAAAAAAGAGATTGCCTCACTTTTTGATAGATGGAATAAGTCATTAAAAAGTGGAGATCCAAATAAAGTCGTTAAAAATTATGCAAAGAATTCTATTTTGCTTGCAACTCTTGCAAATAAGCCAAGACTAACAGTTGCGCAAAAAAAAAGTTATTTTAAATTTTTTTTAGCAAACAAACCTGCTGGAAAAATTAATTCTCGTAAAATTGAGGTTGGTTACGACACTGCAGTGGATGCAGGTGTTTACACCTTCACTTTTGCTAAAACTAAGGCAGTGGTAAAAGCTCGTTATACTTTCACTTATCGCTTTGATTTTAATAAAAATAAGTGGTTAATCACCTCTCACCATTCATCTAGGATGCCAGAAGATAACTAATTTTTAACTTATGATTAGGTTTAAAAATAGAAGAGTTTAATATTTCTCATTAGTTTAAGAAAAATTTAATTTAAATAAATTTTTTTCCAGCTTCTAAATACATACACTTTTCACAACTTTTATTAATTGGAGGGATATTCTTTGACTCTAAAACGCTTTTCATTTCTTTAATTGTATTTTTTATATTTGAAATATCTGTGTCATAAGGAATTAATTTAGTTGTGAAGTTCAATTTTTTATCAAATTTATCATAAGATTTCTCTCCATTACAAACTAGAAAGAAAACCCGATCAGAGGTTTTAAAACCCATTTCACGTAATATATAAACATAAATATCCATTTGAAGTTTATATCCTTGGTGGAATGGACTACTTAAATAACTTATCTCTTCAACCGGTGTATTTGATGATTGCGCTTTATAGTCAACTACAACTAATTCTTTTTTATCTTTATCAAACCAAATATCATCTACTCCTCCAAAGACTTCTAAATTTGTGTCCTTATCAATATATGAGATTCCACCTTTTAAAGAGTCTCTCCATTTATCCATTTGTTCATGATCAAAAGGTATAAAATTTAAATTATTTTCAACCATTATAGGATGGGGTTTTTTTAATTTTCTATATTCGTCAAATTCTTTTTTTAACAGTTCATCTACAGCAGAATTGAGAGACCATCCTGGCATTGAGGGTTCTTTTAAACCTTTAACTCGATCTAAATAAAAACATCGCTGACAATCAATGAAAGTACTCAACTTTGACCTACTAATTCTGAAAATATTATTGGTACCCTTTTGATAAATAGAGTCTTTTCGTGTCCGTAAGGGATTTACTTCAGCAAGATTACCTTTTGAGTCTTTTTTTAACATTTAATAAATTTAATTATAAAATAATTTTAATAGAGTTTATATTAATTAATATTTTTTTCTTTTTCTAAAGCAAAAGCATTAGTGATATTTTTCTTTAAAAACTTTATATATTCATCTTTTTGCTCTTTAGAAATAGGTATTACAATTCCAGGAGAGGATATACTTTGATTATTTAAGATATTATTTTTAGATGTTTCACTTAGGTCAAGTAACAATTCTCTTTTATCTATAAGTTCAATATAAACTTTTGCTAATAATTGGCAATCTAGAAGCGCAGTATGTTTTTCTCTTAAAGAATAATCAATTTTAAATTTTTTACATAAGGCATCTAGGCTTACAGAAGAACCACCACCTAATTTTTCTTTAGCAAGTTTAAGTGTATCAATAATTTGTAATTTATCTATTGGAGCTAGATTCAGTTTTTTAAGTTCAAAATTAATCATACCAACATCAAAATCTGCGTTATGAATTATTAATTTTTTATCTTTGATAAAATCTAAAAAATCTTTTGCAATATCCTTAAATTTCGGTTTAGTAGATAAGAATTCATCAGTATATCCATGAGTTTCAAAAGCACCTTTTGTTACTTTGGTTCCCTCCGGATTTAAATATTGATGAAATATTTTTTTACTTGGAAAATGATTTACTAATTCAATACAGGCTATTTCAACAATGCGATCTTTTCCGGAAATTAATCCAGTTGTTTCAGTATCTAAAATAACTTCAATCATTATTAATAATAATATACTTTAGTTATTAAAACAGTGAAAAAAAACGATCAATTTTTCACTTTAATTTAATTTCTTTTTTGCTAAGATTTATCATGCCAAAAATTAAAGCAAAAATTAGTTTTGAAAAATCTGTAAAATGTAAGCTAACAGACGATTTTGATATAAAAAAATCTACAAAAGAAAATACAGAAAATCCATTGGCAGTTGTTTTTTCATTTATGACGAAAGACGCCAGATTTAGCGCTGAGGTTGAGAAAGACGGGTTATCTAATTTAAAAATAAAAAAATTAGCAAAAGATGTAGAAATATCAGGGGATGTTATAGGAGTTATTAATGTTAAACCTCCTTATGCAGAAAATTTAAAAAAAGAAATTGCAGATCAAAATAATAAATTAGCTATTAGAGAAATAACCATATGGCTTTCAGGGTCTGTAGATGACAATGGAAAAGAGTGGAGAGAAACATACTTTAAGTTTTTGGTAAATTCAGGAAAAATCCAAAAAGCTTAAAATTTTATAATTTCTTTTTATATTAATAATTAATTAGTGTTTATAAAATTTACAATTTAAATATTTATAATCTTCAATAAACTTACCTCATGAACAGTGAACAGAAAATTTCTGATAGAGTATTAAAAGTTAAAAATTATATTGAAGAAAGAAAAGATTGGCAACTTCAAGATTTACAAAATTTTTATAATAATGCTTCAAATGATAAAAAAATAACAGAGTATGAAAAAGAAATTCTTACGGAACTTTGTGAAAAAATAATAACAGAACGGTTTCCTAAAAAAAATTCCAGAAAGATGCTTAATAACAAAAGTTCAGACGCTAAGATTTTATTAGAAGAGGTTTATAGCGATTTGATTAAAAATTTTGATTTATCAAAAAATAAAGTAAAGAATGGAGTTAAACCGGGTGGTTATATGATTGGAGGTCAAATGTATGTTGATTGGTATATCTCTTATAAAAACGAGGAAAAATTTAATACCGGCTTCTGTTATCTGCAAAAAAGTGAAGAAACCGAACCTTATATAGAAGTAAATTTTAGAAAAGTTGGTACAGATTTAGATGAAAAAAAAGATTTTCCAATTCCTTTAAAAGATGAAGCGTTATTACTTTTTAAAAATCATTTATCAAAAATTATTGTGAAATAAAACCATCAGAATATATATTAATTAACTTAATCACTGTAATCTTTGTGCTAGAGTTGCCATAGTAAGTATTACTAGTGTTTCACCCAGTGGAGATTTTAATATTTCCATGAAAATATTTTTCTTATCAAAAAATATTTCTTCATGACAGTTTTTAATTTCTTCCCTTCCAATAATAATACCATCCTTTGTTTTTTCTTGGCTTTGGTATACGCATGAATTTCTTGGGGTAGTATATTGTTTATTAATTTTTTCTGGATTATAGCCATAGGCATTTTCATTTATATAAGCTGTAACAAATGCGTCTGAATTAAAGGTTCTCACAATAGATTGAGCATGCGTTTGACTTAGATTTAATAAGAAGAAAAAAAGAATATTGACTATTAATTTCACAATAATTGTACATTATATTTTGTGATTAAGTATAAAAAGTGAAATACAAGAATAAATTTTTCACTATACTAATTAAACGTAATTTATTATTATGAAATTAAAAATAAATTTAATATCATATGGCACAATATTTTATAAAAATTAAAGAAAGTTTTTTATTATCAGATATTAAAGATAAAAATCTTTTAAAACAATCTCCCCAATATAAAAAGCCTATCGTTGATAGATTTAAAGAATTTCCATATGATAGTTTTGAAATATCTTTATCATATGAAATAGGTTATTTAACAAGTGGACCTAACAAAGGCAAAATGAATCTCAGCGGTATATCATATCAATTTGGTCCGAAGCAAAAGACTAAAGGTGCAATAATTGCAATATCCCCAAAAGAAAAAGATGTCGAAGTTATTATAGATGGTGTGTTTAAATTTCCCGTTAAATCCCATCATGAAGAAAGTGTTCAAAAAAGTATATTTGTAACATTTGGATATATACATTACATATCACCTTCCCCTTCAGGTAAATATTCATATTTATTAGGAGAAATTACTAGCGGGACTTTAAAAATACCTTCAAAGGAAAATATAAAAAAATATGGCAGTTGCCTCCCAATAAATGAGAATGCAAAACGTTTGTTGTCGAATTATAAAATTTCATTATTTAAAGACGATTTACAGTAAATATTACTCTATTTTATCTAAGAATTATTCCTAATACCTTTAGAATTTAAAGTTTGAAGAATATTTGTATTTAATAGCTGAAAAGATATTAATTTAAGGAATATAAAAATATATTACTCATTTAACAGTCCTCTTAAACTATGAAATATAAAATAATTCTATCAGGATTAGGGCTAGAATTAGTTATGGGAAAAATAAGCAATACTGCTTATAAATATTTTAAAGAAAACAACATCGAAATTGAAGATTACATTAATGAATCAAATATAATAAAAAAAATACCAAAAAAATTTCAACCTTTTCCTGCCGAGGCATGGTTTGAATGTGATAATTTAGTACATTTATATAATGTTAGACTTGATAAAAATAAGAATGGTTTAATTATAATTGAACAAAATCAAAAAATTATAAAAAAGTTTAAATTAGATCCTGAAGCCTTAGAAAAAGAAGGAATTATTGTTCACATGATTGATGAAATCTACATTTGCGAACAACCCTCTAATTCCTCCATATTTATGGGAATATCAAATGAAAAAGGGGTTTTTTTTGAGTCAGAATTCGAGGATAAAAAATTTGAGGCAAAAAAATTAAAAATTGAGATAAAGGATGTGGAAGGTATTACAATTATATCCTCTGTTTTTTATAATAATAAGAAGCTTGAAAGTGATGAACTTAGTACAGTCGGCAACTCCACTGAGTTTTGTATTGCTAAAGGTAACAGTTAATATTTATTTAATAATAAGCATTTTATTAAATATCGTTATTTTAATATAAATTTTGATATTGATTTATTTTTATGTTATTTTTCTTGTATGAATTATAACGAATGGGCAACCAGAGTAAAACGTACAATGATGGCGATGGAAGATCTAGCTGATGATTTGAACATTACTATGGCTGAAATTGAAAAATGGGAGAAAGAAGGTAAAGTTCCCGAAAAAGCCGTTAAACACCTAAAATCTCTTGAGGAAGATTTAGGTTAATTTCTTAGGATAGATTATCATTCCATTGAGAAAGAACAGCAACCGGCCCATGCCTGAGTTGATGATTTTTTAAAAAAACTAAAGCTCCAAGAAAAAAAATATTATGGATAAAATGAAAGCTTTACAATGTATTATTTATGGAGATTTCCAAAGCGTTCCAGAGAGTTTTTATAAAGATAAATCCTTTGTTCTTGAGGCAGTTAAACGAAATGGGATGGCTTTAGAGTATGCGGATAAAAGCCTTAAGAAAGATAAATCCATTGTGCTTGAGGCAGTTAAACAAGAAGGATCTCCATTACAGTTTGTAGATGAAAGTTTAAAAAAAGATAAATCTATTGTACTTCAGGCAGTTAAACAAGATGGATCTGCATTACAGTTTGCAGATGAAAGTTTAAAAAAAGATAAATCAATTGTCCTTGAGGCAGTTAAACAAGATGGAATGACTTTAGAGATTGCGGATAAAAGCCTTAAGAAAGATAAATCCATTGTCCTTGCGGCAGTTAAGCAAAATGGATATGCATTACAGTTTGCAGATGAAAGTTTTACAAAAGATAAATCTATTGTCCTTGTGGCAGTTAAACAAGATGGAAGAGCTTTAATGTACGCGGATAAAAGCTTTACAAAAGATAAATCCATTGTTCTTGTGGCACTAAAAAAAAGTGGAGGAGCTTTAGAGTATGTGGATAAAAGTTTTACAAAAGATAAATCTATTGTCCTTGTGGCAGTTAAACAAGATGGATATGCATTACAGTTTGCAGATGAAAGTTTTACAAAAGATAAATCCATTGTCCTTGAGGCACTAAAAAAAGACGGAGGAGCTTTAGAGTATGTGGATAAAATTTTTACAAAAGATAAATCTATTGTCTTTGAGGTAGTTAAATCAAATCCATATGCATTACTGTTTGCAGATGAAAGTTTAAAAAAAGATAAATCCATTGTCCTTGAGGCAGTTAAACAAGATGGAATGACTTTAGAATATGCGGATAAAAGCCTTAAGAAAGATAAATCCATTGTCCTTGCGGCACTAAAAAATAGAGGAGGAGCTTTAAAGTATGTGGATAAAAGTTTTACAAAAGATAAATCCATTGTCCTTGTGGCAATTAAACAAGATGCAGAAGCATTTGAGTTTGTAGATGAAAGTTTAAAAAATGATCCCGATGTAATTAAAGCTGTAAAAAAATAAAATCTAGTTCTTCATTTACCATAACATCATTAAATTTTTTTATTTAAATGATGTTTCTTTTCTGTTTTGGGTCGGAAGCCATTTAATACATTCTTCATACCATTTTTTTATTTCATCGTAATTATAAATTTGTTTCTTTATCCATTTAGAAGTTAAATATTTTTTTTCATGATATTCCTTAAGGTCTTTATGTGGCCCGTCATCTGCAGTTATTAAAAAAAAATTATTAGAATCAGCTAATGATTTTTTTAAATCTTTTACTTTATTCTCATCATTTAATTGTAATTTTACTTGAATATTAATATTTTTTTCCTTAATTTTTTTAATAAGTAGATTATCTGGAATGTTTCCCTCAAATTTAGCAAAAATATCGACCCCTTTAAGAGTCCCTCCGCGCCAAGCTGGTATAAACGCCCCATTCTTTTCAAAAATTTTTACAACCAAAGTTTCTAACTGCACACTAGATAATGTTTTTAATGGATCAATTTTAAAGTCATTTAATTCACCAATTAAAAATTTTATAGCAGCAATATTACCTTCATATTTCTTTTCATCAATCATTCTAAAAGTATTTCTACAAAATGCTGGGTTTGATTTCATTGATGCTAAAATGTAAGGAACATCTTCAATTTTGGAATGTTTTATAATTTCTATGTCATAATATTTTTGTCTAAATTTGTCGAATTCAATCTTACCATTTTTGATTTGACCTTTAATTTTATAAATCCAAATTTTTTCACTTCCAATAGTAATAATTCTAGCTTCTTTATTTTCTTTATATAAATTTATGAATTCGCAAGCTTCATTAAGTTGTTTAGTATTAAAATCTCCTAATTTTTTTTTATTTTTTTTAGCATTTGTATAATCTTCATGTTCATAATGACCAAAGAAGATTGGAGCCCTATTCATCTTTTCGAGGTTGTGTGCTGCATTAAATAAATTTTGCAATTGAATATTGTTATTTAGCTTCAATTCATTATTTAATTTAATATTTAAATTATAATATTCAATTTTCTTTAACATTTTTTTAATTATTTATAAATTAACTAGTATAATATTTAAGTGAATAAAATATTTTCATAATTCACTATATAATTTATCTTTAAAACTTATAATTATAAAATGACAAAAATTAGAGAGCCATTGTCTATTGAGCATACATTGCATCTTTTGCTTAAAAGTGTGACGGCTGATGAGGTTAAGCAATATACTGAAAAATCAATCTCACACTTTTATAAGTGTGCCGATCCAGATGATAAAGATCATAATTTATTTCTACAAGATGCAATAAAACTTGAACAGCTAGCCATCAATAAGAATTTAGGAATTTCCTTATTAGATTGTTTCACGCGAATGTCATTTGATGATGTATTTAATAGGTTATCAAAACTTGGAACTCCATCGACAGATGATAAAAATATTAGAGATCAAATGATAGATATAATTCACAAAACGAGTGTCTTAATGCAAACAATTAAAAAATATACAAAAGTAGACACTGGAGAAATTACAAGTGAAGCAAAAAAAGTAGATATCAATAGAATCTATGATTTAATTTTTCAATTAGAAACTAATATTGTTCGTTTAAAAAAAAATATTTTAAGCAAATAGTCTTGAGTGAAAAAAAAATATTTCTATTTCACTATAATCTTAAGTTAAAGTTTTCTATAATATTAAAATAAATTTATGAATTTAATAAAAATCTTAATTATAACTTATAGTTTAATATTCACTACTCATGCACTTGCTAGAGATAATGAAAATTATCAAAAAATTGTCTCATCAACATTAAATAATTGTCACCAGGAGTGCAAAAAAACTTTGTTTGAGTCTGAGATAGAAAAATCAGTTCATGAATTAATGATTTTAATAATTAAAGAATTACACTTTCAATTATCTAATTTTAAAATTGAAAGATTTAATACCTAATAAATATTTATGAAAAAAATACATTTTCTTCTTCTTTTTTTGCTAGCTGCATGTTCTTCAAATAATCTTGCATATTTAGAGGACAAACAGACACTCAATGGTAATACTGAATTATTAAAAGTTAATTCCGATATTTGTAATCAATTTAAATCAACTGATAAAGAATTTTACTCTTGTGGATCTGGTTTTAGTTCAGATTTAGAACTTGCAAAATCAAAGGCAATTTTAAATGCTAAAATTAATATTGCTGATAAAATTTCATCAACCGTTGTAAAAAACGAAAGACAAACAATTGCTGAGACAACAAAAGATGGTTTAATTAAAAATTATTCTTCAGATGAATCTAATCAAATATTTGAAACATCTTTAAATAGGTATGTGGTAGTTTATGATAAAAGCTTCTTAGATGCAGGAAAGTACAGAAGTTTTGTAGTTATTAAATATCAAGTTAATATTTAATCTATTAAATATCTAATTAATAAAAATGTATGAATTCCTAGTAACCCTTACGCTCATCATTCATTTTCTCTTTATTATATTTGTAATCTTTGGGGGTCTTTTATTCTTTATAAAACCTTGGATATTATATTTTCATATTCCAGCATTTCTTTATGGGGTTTATATAGAATTTACGCAAACTATTTGCCCACTCACTTACTTAGAAAATTATCTCTTAACTAAGGCAAATCTTGCAACTTATTCCACAACCTTTATACAAAACTATCTGTATGCAATTATTTACCCGATCAACCTAACTAAACAGATTCAAATTAGTCTTGGCATTGCTCTACTGATTATAAATGGAATAATTTATGGGTTTATTATTAAGAGAAAAAAATTTT
>CANMFY010000029.1 GCA_947497305.1 Candidatus Pelagibacterales bacterium
TGATGGAGGTGAAAGAGAAGTTCCGCAAGGTGCGACCGTACGTCAAGCCTGTGAAATTGCAGGCAAAGAAATTCCAAGATTTTGTTATCATGAAAGATTATCCATCGCTGGAAATTGTAGAATGTGTCTTGTTGAAATGGACAAATCAGCAAAACCAGTTGCATCCTGTGCGATGCCAGCTGCAAATGGACAAGTCATTTACACTAACACAGAACTTGTAAAAAAAGCTCGCGAAGGTGTGATGGAATTTTTACTTATAAACCATCCTTTAGATTGTCCTATTTGTGATCAAGGCGGTGAATGCGACCTGCAAGATCAATCTATGAAATATGGCGTTGATAAATCTAGATATCAATTAAACAAAAGATCAGTCAAAGAAAAATACATGGGTCCTCTAATTAAAACAGTTATGACAAGATGTATTCATTGCACTCGTTGTATTCGATTTGCATCAGAGGTTGCTGGTGTGCCAGATCTTGGAACAACGGGACGTGGTGAGAATATGGAAATTACAACTTATCTCGAAAAAACTTTAGATTCTGAATTATCTGCAAATGTTATTGATCTTTGTCCTGTGGGCGCATTAACTTCAAAGCCTTACGCTTTTGAAGCAAGACCTTGGGAACTTACAAAAACAGAAAGTATCGATGTGATGGATGCAGTTGGTTCTAATATTCGAGTTGATACTAAAGGCTGGGAAGTAAAAAGAGTTTTACCAAGATTAAATGAGGAAATTAATGAGGAATGGATTTCTGATAAGACTCGTTATGCCTGTGATGGATTATCAAAAAATAGAATTGACAAACCTTACATTAAAGTAAATGAAAAACTTGAAGCGTGTAGTTGGGAGCAGGCGTTTGATTTTATAATTAAAAATACAAAAGATTTATCAGGCGATAAAGTTTTTGGTGTTGTTGGTGATTTAATCGATGTTGAAAGCATGTATATGTTTCAAAAATTTTTAAATACTTCTTATAAATCTAATAATATTGATTTTAGACAAACTAATCTTTTTATAAATCCGTCTCACAAAGCAAACTATTTATTTAACACGACAATTGCTCGTTTAGCCGAAGCCGATTTAGTTGTTTTAGTTGGCTCAAACCCAAGATTAGAGGCACCAATAGTAAATATTAGGATTAGAAAGGCATTTTTAGCAGGAAAAACAAAGGTTTATTCCATAGGAGATAATTTTGATCTTACCTATCCCCATGAAAATGTTGGAACAACTCATTCTGCAATTGCTGAGATATTAAATAAAAAGGGAAAAATTTATGAGAGCTTGAAGACTTCTAAAAAGCCTGTCTTTATTATTGGTGAATCTGCTTTATCCTCGAATGGTGAATATATTCTTGAAACAATAAAAAAAATTTTAAAAGAAAGTAATTCGCTAAACGAAAATTGGAATGGATTAAATATTCTTCACCAAAAAGCATCCAGTGTTGGCGCAATATATCTTAACTTGATGAAAGAAAACTTTTTAGAAAAATTAAATGATGATAACAACAAATTAGTTTATCTGCTAGGAGCAGATCACGTCAAATTAAGTAAAAAAAATCAATTTATAATTTATCAAGGATCACACGGAGGTCTTAATAGTAAAATTGCAGATGTTGTACTACCTGGGGCTGCCTATACTGAAAAAAAAGGTATTTACGTTAACACTGAAGGAAGAGTTCAAAGTGCAAACAAAGCAACTTTCCCCCCAGGCGATGCAAAAGAGGATTGGAAAATATTTAGAGCATTATCTGAAAAATTTAATAATTTAATAGATATTAACACTCATGAAATTTTAAGAGAAAATTTATTTAAAGATTTTCCAATTTTAAAAAATTTTAATGAAATCCCGCAGCTTACATATGAGAACTTAGAAATTAAAAATATTAATGCATCTAATAATAATATTAAAATAAATGAAATCGATTTTTATTTTTCAAATATTATAGCCGCATCATCTAAAACAATGAATGAATGTAAAATAGCTAAGCAAATTTTACTAAAAACTGGAACAGATAATTAATATTTATGGACTACGCTATATATTTTTTTAACGATCTTTTAAAAATTTTTGCTCTAGTTATTCCAGTACTTATTTCTGTTGCTATGATTGTCTGGGTTGATCGACGAGTGTGGGGTGCTGTACAACTTAGAAAAGGTCCGAACGTTGTTGGTCCTTTTGGACTGTTTCAAACTTTAGCGGATGCACTTAAATATATTTTTAAAGAAGTAATAATTCCTGTTCGTGCTAATAAAGTAATTTTTGTTATCGCTCCAATTGTTACAATGTCATTAGCTTTAGTTTCATGGGCGGTAATACCCTTTAGCGAAACTTTAGTAGTTGCAGATATAAATGTTGGAATTTTATATATCTTTGCGGTGTCATCCCTTGGAGTTTACGGAATTATAATGGCTGGCTGGGCGTCAAATTCTAAATACCCTTTTTTAGGCGCATTAAGATCTGCTGCTCAAATGGTATCCTATGAAGTTTCAATTGGTTTAATAATAATCAATGTGCTGCTGTGCGCTGGCTCTTTAAACTTGAAAGATATTGTTTTAGCGCAAAAAAACATATGGTTTGCAATACCTTTATTCCCTATGTTTGTTATTTTTTTTATTTCCGCATTAGCAGAAACTAATCGACCGCCATTTGATCTACCTGAGGCTGAAGCTGAACTAGTGGCAGGATATCAAACTGAATACTCTGGAATGATGTATGCCCTATTTTGGTTGGGAGAATATGCAAATATTCTTTTAATGTGCGCACTTGGTACCATTTTGTTTTTAGGTGGTTGGTTATCACCCATTGATGTTTACCCCTTTAATGCAATTCCTGGTCCCATTTGGTTTATTTTTAAAATACTACTTCTATTTTTCTTATTTGCTATGGTTAAGGCAATTGTTCCAAGATATCGATACGATCAATTAATGAGATTGGGTTGGAAAATATTCTTACCATTTTCGTTATTTTGGGTAGTATTAACATCTGCCTTTTTATATTTTTTTAACTTATTACCAGCATGAACTTAAAAACTTCAAGATTATTGAAAACAGTTTTTTTATCAGAGTTTGTTAAAAGTCTTTATTTAGCTTTTATTTACATTTTTAAAAGAAGAGCCACAGTAAATTATCCATTTGAAAAAGGTTCTATCAGTCCAAGATTTAGAGGTGAGCATGCGTTAAGACGCTATCCCGATGGTGAGGAAAGATGTATTGCGTGTAAATTATGTGAAGCAGTTTGTCCTGCGCAAGCGATTACAATTGAAGCTGAACCAAGGGCAGACGGATCTAGGCGTACAACAAGATATGATATTGATATGCTAAAATGTATTTATTGTGGACTTTGTCAAGAGTCGTGTCCAGTTGATGCAATAGTACAAGGACCTAATTTTGAATTTGCAACTGAGACTAGGGAAGAGCTTTATTACAATAAAGAGAAACTTATGGAAAATGGAGATAAGTGGGAAAAAGAATTAGCACATAACATAAGAGTAGATAAATCCTTCAGATGATAGCTCACGCTATAATTTTTTATTTCCTTTCAACGATAACCATACTTTCGACTATCATGGTCATCGCTTCAAGAAATACAGTCCATTCAGTTTTTTTTTTAATTTTAGATTTTGTTAGTGCCGCTTGTTTATTTATTATGCTTGGCGCTGAATTCGTAGGAATGATTTTGTTAATCGTATATGTAGGCGCTGTCGCCGTACTTTTTTTATTTGTTGTAATGATGTTAGAGGGAAATTTTGAAAAAATTAAGCAAGGTTTTTTACAATATTTACCGATTGGGTTTTTTATAGGTATCGTTATATTTTTAGAGTTGATCGTTGTTATAGGTGGATGGCAGTATAAATCAGAATTTATAGGCACTTCAAAAATTATCTATAATGCGAATGAAACCAACACTGAGCAGCTTGGTAAATTAATTTACACTGATTTTTTTTTACCATTTCAGATATCGGGGTTAGTTCTTTTAGTGGCTATGATAGGCGCTATTTTACTTACTTTTAGACGACGAACTAATATGAAGAGGCAAGATATGGTTAAGCAATCATCACGGGAGAGAGTTGATTCAATCTCGAGTGTTGATGCTGAGATTAATAAGGGAGTGAAAATAAATGATTGAGATTACCTTAATTCACTATCTTTTCTTATCTGCAATAATTTTTACCCTCGGGATATTTGGAATATTTGTAAACCGTAAAAATGTCATTGTTATTTTGATGTCCATTGAACTTATTTTATTATCTGTAAATATAAATTTAGTTGCTTTTTCAGTTTATTTACAAAATGTCACTGGACAAATTTTCACATTATTTATATTAACAGTTGCAGCAGCTGAGTCTGCAATTGGTCTTGCCATTATTGTAATTTTTTTTAGAAACAGAGGGTCTATCCAAGTTGAGGATATTAACTCGATGAAGGGATAAATGCTTTATTTAATTTTATTTCTTCCATTACTTGGATCATTTATTTCAGCTTTTTTTTATAGAAATATAGGTGACAAAGCTTGTCAAATTTTAACTTCCACTTTTATAAGTATTGGAGCAATTCTTTCTTCTATTATTTTATTTGAAACTATAAAGACTGGTAATACTTATCAATATCCAATTTTTAATTGGATCAGCTCAGGATCATTAAAAATACATTGGTCTATTTATGTAGACTCTCTAACTGCTGTAATGTTGGTAGTTGTAAATGTAGTATCTGCGCTCGTTCATATTTATTCTATTGGATATATGAATGATGACCCTCATAAACCAAGATTCATGTCATATCTGTCTCTATTTACTTTTATGATGTTATCATTAGTAACCGCTGATAATTTTTTACAATTATTTTTTGGTTGGGAAGGTGTTGGCCTTGCATCTTATTTGCTAATTGGATTTTGGTATAAAAAAGATTCTGCAAATAACGCCTCTATGAAAGCTTTCATTGTTAATAGAGTAGGGGATATCGGACTTTTAATTGCGATGTTTATAATTTTTAAAACTTTTGGAACTTTAACTTTTAGTGAAGTTTTTTCACAGGCTGCTGATCAATCTAAAAACACTATTAAAATTTTTGGTGGCGAATTTAACTTAATAACTACAATTTGTGTTTTTTTATTTATTGGCGCTATGGGAAAATCAGCACAAATTATTCTTCATACATGGCTTCCAGATGCCATGGAAGGACCTACCCCTGTTTCTGCATTAATTCATGCGGCGACCATGGTTACAGCTGGAGTTTTTTTAGTTGCAAGATGCTCACCTTTATTTGAGTATTCTCAATACGCACTTAATTTAGTCGCCTTTGTTGGAGCAACTACTGCAATTTTTGCAGCCTCCATTGCAATAGTCCAAACTGATATCAAAAGAATTATAGCCTACTCTACCTGCAGTCAGCTTGTATACATGTTCTTTGCATCTGGAATGGGGGCTTATCATATCGCTATATTTCACTTATTTACCCACGCTTTTTTTAAGGCTTTATTATTTTTAGGCGCAGGTTCGGTAATACACGCATTTCATGATGAACAAAACATAGAAAAAATGGGAGGCGTTTGGAAAAAAATTCCAATGACTTATACTTTAATGATCATTGGCACTCTTGCTTTAACAGGCTTTCCATTGCTTGCAGGCTTCTATTCTAAAGATGCAATTATTGAGTCTGCTTATTTTTCTAAAAGTTTTTTCTCTGGTTATGCTTTTGTCATAGGACTTACTACAGCTTTTATTACTTCAATTTATTCGTGGAGGCTAATTTTTAAAACGTTTCACGGAAAATATAATAATACTTTAAATTTTGAAAAAATTCATGAGTCCGGACCAACAATGATTATTCCTTTGGTTGTTCTCGCATTTGGATCGATCTTCTCAGGCTATGCATTTCACGAATTATTCATTGGTGAAAATACAAAATTTTGGGGTAAGGCAATATTTTTCTTAAAACAATCAACTCAGGCCCATGCTCCTCTCTGGCTATTAATTTTAATTCCAACACTTGTAATTACTGCAATTCCTTTATCTTTTATTTTATTTTTAAAAAGAAAAGATATTGTTGATGGGTTTATTAATAACAATAAACCTTTTTATAATTTTTTAGTTAAAAAATGGTTCTTTGATGAAATTTATGATGCTATTTTTGTAAAAACTTTTAGATCCGTTGGTAATTTTTTGTGGCAAAGAGGTGATGTCAAAACTATCGATGCTTATGGTCCTGATGGAGTTGCAAAATTAATAAAAAATTTATCTGATAGAGCAACCGTCATGCAGTCTGGATATTTATATCATTATGCAACATTTATCATCATTGGACTGATATTATTAATTTTTTTCAAAATGATTATTTAAGATGAGTTTTCCAATTTTATCTTTTTTAACTTTTTTTCCGTTAGTAGGAGTAATTTTTATTTTATTAAGAAAAGGGAGTATTGAAGTTGTAGAACGTTCAGCTAAAAATATTGCAGTTTTAGTTTCTTTGGTAAATTTTTTCGTCTCTTGTTATTTATGGAGCAAATTTAATCCAACGACCCCGGGCTTTCAATTTGTTGAGGAGTCAAAGTGGATTGCAAATTTTGCAACATATAAAATGGGTGTTGATGGTATTTCTATTTTTTTAGTAATACTTACAACTTTTATTTCACCAATTTGCATTTTTGCAGCAATTAACAGTTTAAAAAAAAGAACCAAGGAATTCTTAATTGCAATTCTAGTTATGCAAACTTTTATGGTTGGCGTATTTTGTGCATTAGATTTATTTTTATTTTTTTTATTTTTTGAGGGTGGTCTTATTCCAATGTTTTTAATTATTGGAATTTGGGGTGGGGAAAGAAGAGTATATTCAGCCCTTAAATTTTTTTTATATACATTTTTAGGCTCGATTTTCCTACTTATCGCTATCATTGCTGTTTATTGGAATATGAACACTTTAGATATTGTAAAACTCTTAAATACAAAAATTCCTGAAAATTTGCAGACTTGGTTGTGGTTAGGATTTTTTATCTCGCTTGCAATTAAATTACCTATGTGGCCCTTTCATACTTGGTTGCCCGATGCCCATGTTGAAGCGCCTACACCTGGATCAGTAATTCTTGCAACAATCTTGTTAAAAATTTCAGGATACGGGTTTATTAGATTTTCATTGGGATTATTCCCAATCGCCTCACATTATTTTGCAAATTTTATATTCGTATTAAGTATTATTGGAATTATTTACGCATCGTTAGTCGCGTTAATGCAAACGGATATGAAAAAATTAATAGCTTACTCATCTGTTGCGCATATGGGTTATGTGACTATTGGAATTTTTTCTTTTACTAAACAAGGTATGGATGGAGCAATTTTTCAAATGATCAGTCACGGGCTTATTTCAGCATCTTTATTTTTATGTGTCGGGGTTCTTTATGATCGGGTCCATAGTAGATTAATTAAAGATTATTCTGGTCTAGTTAATAGTATGCCAAGATTTGCGTTTATGTTTGTAGCCGCCTCTCTTGCAAATGTCGGTTTGCCAGGTACCAGTGGATTTATAGGTGAGTTTTTAGTTTTAATTGGAACGTTTAAAGTAAATTATATTGTAACTATTTTTGCAGCAAGCGGAGTAATTCTATCTGCGGCTTATTCTTTGTGGCTGTGTAAGCGTGTAGTGTTTGGACAATTTAAAGTTAATAATTCTGACGAAAAATTAAAAGATTTAGACTTTACTGAAATTGCTATTTTATTCATACTAATGTTTATAACTATTTTATTAGGAATTTATCCTAATATAATTTTAGAACCAATTTCGTCTTCTGTAGATTTGGTTGTAAAAAATATAACTGCTATCAAATGAAAAATCTTATTCCAGAATTAGTTATACTTTTAGGATCTTTTTCTTTTTTGATCATTGGAGTTTTTGCTAAAAATTTAAACAAAATTATTAATTACTTTATTCCTGTGTTGCTTGGTATTTTAATTTTATTTATTTATTTTAATTTTTCTTCATCTCTTACGTTATTCGGGAATAGTTACAGCATCGATCCTTTATCAAATTTTATGAAAATACTAGTTTTGATTTCAGTATTGTTTACATTTTTAATTTCAAATTTTTATCTTGAGAGGACAAATATTAATCAATTTGAATATCCAATCATTTTACTACTTGCTACTCTTGGAATGTTTGTGATGATTAGTGCTAATAATCTTATTGTCTTTTATTTAGGTTTAGAACTTCAGTCGTTATGCCTTTATATTCTCGCAGCAATTAACACTAAATCACTTAAATCTTCAGAAGCAGGCATAAAATACTTTGTTTTAGGCTCTTTATCATCTGGTCTTTTGTTATACGGATGTTCCTTAGTTTATGGATTTACAGGCTCTGTTGACTACACAGAGATTGCAAAAGTTGCGATAGGTGAAAGTGGTGGACTAAAATTTGGCTTAGTTTTTATCCTCTGTGGAATCGCTTTCAAAATAGCTGCGGTGCCTTTTCATATGTGGGCCCCAGATGTTTATGAAGGCTCGCCTACATCTGTAACTACTTTCTTTACAGTAGCACCTAAAGTTGCAGCGATTGCAGCTTTGATTAAATTTTTAAATTTTCCATACGGAAATTTTATTAGCGAATGGAAAACTATTATTATTGTTTTATCTATAGCTTCAATGTTTTTAGGAGCGGTAGCTGCAATTGGACAAACTAACTTAAAAAGACTTATGGCTTATAGTTCAATTACTCATGTAGGGTTTATTTTAGCAGGGATTGCGATAGCAACACCCCAAGCATTAAGTGCTGTTTTGATTTATTTAGTTATCTATGTATTTATGAAATTAGGGGTGTTTGCATGCATAATGTCATTAAATAGAAACGGTGTTTATTTTGAAAATATTTCCGACTTATCAGGTCTTTCAAAACATCATCCTGTAATTTCACTATGTTTAACCATATTAACTTTTTCATTAGCAGGAATTCCTCCGTTAGCTGGTTTTTTTGCTAAATTTTATATTTTCTTATCAATCATAGAGCAAAAAATTTACTACCTAGCCGTAATTGGATTGTTGTCAGCAGTAGTTGCTGCTTTTTATTATTTAAGAATAATAAAAGTTATCTACTTTGATCCTGCAAAGGAAAGTTATAATAAAGATATAGGATATGGTCTTAAATTTTCTATTGGAGTTTCAACGCTTTTAATATTATTTTATTTCATAGATCCTTCCACTCTCAACCTTATTGTTGATAATATTACAAAAAATATAAAATAAATGAACTTGCCTATTTTTAATTTCACAAAAATAGAAAGTACTAATGATTTTGCTAGATCATTAATTTCTGAACATAAAATCTATAAAGGAGTTATTACTGCTGATGAGCAAACTAAAGGTCGGGGTAGATATGGTAATCAATGGTCTTCTCCTAAGGGAAATCTATATTTTACAATTTTTTTTCCTATTTTAAGATCTAATTTAAAAAAAATTCAATTTTTAGTCCAATTGCAAATTAGAAATATTTTAAAAAAATATCGTATCAAAAACCTTTCACTAAAATGGCCAAATGATCTTTATATTAATAATAAAAAAGTATGCGGGATTTTGCAGGAAAGTGTTGTTTTTAGG
>CANMFY010000030.1 GCA_947497305.1 Candidatus Pelagibacterales bacterium
TCAAATAAATAATTAAATTTACATAAAGTTGTACGGGTATTTATTGATAAAAATTAATAAACATATAAAGTATTTTTTTGTATAATAAAAATATTAATCTATGAAAACAGCTCTTATTACAGGAATCTCTGGACAAGATGGAGCTTATTTAGCTAAATTTTTATTAGAAAAAAAATATAAAATTATTGGTTTAGATAGAAGATCTTCAAGAAGCGACAGTTGGCGACTAAATTATTTAGGAATTAATAATAAAATAATACTTGAATATTCAGATTTAACAGAAATTTCTTCGATGCAAAGAATATTTTATAAATATAATATTGATGAAGTATATAATTTAGCAGCCCAGTCTTTCGTAGCTTCATCTTTTAATACTCCAATTTCTACTTGCGATGTTAATGCTTTAGGTGTTTTAAGAATTCTTGAAATAATTCGAAACAGTAAAAAAAAAATAAAATTTTATCAAGCGTCTACCTCAGAAATGTTCGGTAAAGTTTTAAAGAGTTCCCAAAATGAAATAACTTCATTTAATCCACAAAGTCCGTATGCAATTTCTAAAATTTTTGGACATTATATTACTCAAAATTACAGAAAATCTTACAAAATTTTTGCTTGTTCAGGAATTTTATTTAATCATGAATCTCCTTTAAGAGGAGAAGAGTTCGTTACTAGGAAGATAACCGTGGGACTTGCAAAAATAATTAATAAAGAAATTGATTGTTTATATCTCGGAAACATTGATTCTAAAAGAGATTGGGGTTATGCCGAAGACTATGTAAAAGCTATGTGGTTTATGATGCAAAAAAAAGTAGCTAATGACTATGTAATCGCAACAAATCAAAGTTATTCAGTTAAAGATTTTATTAATGAAGCAGTCAAGTATTATGGTTTAGAAATTTTCTGGAAGGGAAAAGGCTTAACACAAAAAGCAATTAATAAAAAAAATAACAAAATTATTATTAAAATTGATCCTAAATTCTATCGACCATTAGAAGTTAATTATCTTAGAGGCGATGCAAGAAAAGCAGAAAAAATATTAAAGTGGAAACCAAAAATAAATTTTCGAAAATTAGTGGAGATAATGTCAAAAGCTGACATAAAAAGACACTTAAAAGTAGAAAATAACTAAATTATTTATTCAATTTATTAAAAAATTTTTCAAAATCTTCTTGAAAAACGAAGTCATAAGCTTTTTTTCCAGAGGGATATACGTAGCTGGCATCAGGGTAACCTTCTAGTAATCTTGGAACTTTTAAGCCTTCCGCTAGTGCATAGCCAAAGGATTGATTTCCTAAGAAGAATTTACATGAGTTAATAATTTGAGACATTTCCAAAAAATTTTTGCATTTATAAAATATTAATTTTTTTATTATTTTTTTCATTTCAAGATACTCATCATATAATCCTATAAAAATAATATTTTCATAATTTCTTAAAAAATTATAATTTATTAAATAATTTCTGTATCTGAAGCTTCTTAAAAGAATTATTTTATTTCTAAACTCTTTTCTTTTTTTGGTGAATATATATTTTTTTCTTAAGTCAGAGTGTATACCAGTTAATTGAAAAAAAATTCTACTAGTAAATGAAAGATTAATAGGAAGTTTTCTAAAAATATTTAAATTTATATCTATATTTTCTTTATTATAAATTTTTACTTTACTTAAGTAGGGCTGACTTTTTAAGAGGGGTATAAGCATATTTACCATTTTGTTATTTAAAAAAAATTTTCTCCCTGGATGTTTAAAATAAAAAGAGTTAATTTCGCTATTCTTCTCTATAAATAAATTACATTTTTTATTTTTAGAAAGTTCTTTTAAAACAGGCAATGAGTACAAGATGTCACCAAGATGACCAGAATGTAGAAAAGAGATTTCTTTTTTTTTTAAATTTTCTCTTATTAAATTTAATTCTGGCTGTATTTGATTTTCAAAAAAAATAATTTTTTTTTTTAATCTATTTTTATTTTTAATATGAATGTACTGTTTTTTATTAAATAATTTAAAAAAAATATTTCTTAAAAGCATAATTAATTTTGCATTTATTTATTATAGTTTATAAAAACCTTTGCCTAGAACAAGTATTTTATGGAAGCATAAAAGAGTCACCATTCTTCCTCATATTTCAGCAAATATAGACTTTGATAGTGCTTCTGATATTGTTGCAAGAAATATAAAAATTTACCAATTAAAGAAAAAAATTCCAAAATCTATTGATTTGGTCCGAGGCTATTAAATTTAAAGTTTATTTTTTTGCTTCTT
The DNA here is from genome assembly GCA_947497305.1 of Candidatus Pelagibacterales bacterium. Taxonomy (GTDB): domain Bacteria; phylum Pseudomonadota; class Alphaproteobacteria; order Pelagibacterales; family Pelagibacteraceae; genus Fontibacterium; species Fontibacterium oligotrophicum. The sequence continues at coordinate 2,262 of CANMFY010000030.1, forward strand.
CTAAAAACTCTAACATTTTTTTTCTGATCTCAGTATCTTGTATGTTTTTACCCTCTAAATCTTTTTTAATTTTTCTAAATACATCTTCATCACCTGATTCTTGAAAATCTGCTTTAATAACCTCTGTTATATAATTCTTTTTTTGATCCTCGCTAAATTTAAGAAGATCTGCAACCCAACTAGCTAACAGTTTATTACGTTTCGCGCTTATTCTAAATTCAGCTTCTTGATCATTTGCAAACTTCTTCTCAAAACCTTTCTCTCTGTCATTAAATGTATTCATAATAATTATTATAAACCTAAACTACGCTTGAATAAAGCCAGTATTGGCTTGTACAATTTATAAAAAGACAGCTATAATAATTACATGGTTTACATTTTTATTGGGCTGTTAGTCATAATAATATTACTGCTCTTCATGCTTTACAGAAAAAAATGACCTTAAATATTACTTACTAAGGCTTTTAATAAATTTTTAAAAATTGACAATAAATCATCATTAAGTTAAAAACCTTTCAGCGCTGATTTAAATCAAATTGCGGAGCGCTTAATAAATCCTGCTAAAGCGATTAAGTCATTTGACCACCGCTTTAGCCGGTGGTTTTTTTTTGGAAATTCTAATCAAAAACCGGGTGGTTGACCATATTGTACACCTGGCATGGTGCCGAAGTACTAAAAAAGGAGAAAAAAAATGACGACGACAAGTAAACACCCTGAAACTATAGGTTTACACGGTGGCGATTATAGAAGCGATAAAACAACTACAGCAGTTGCAGTTCCTATATACCAAACCACTTCATATCAATTCAATGACACAGGTCATGCAGCAAATTTATTTGCTCTAAAAGAATTTGGAAATATTTACACAAGGATTATGAATCCAACTGTAGATGTTCTTGAAAAAAGAGTAGCTGCTCTAGAGGGTGGTATTGCAGCTTTAGCAGTAGGCAGCGGTCAAGCTGCATCAGCATTTTGTATTCAAAACTTATGTAAGGCAGGGGATAATATTGTTGCATCCACAGATTTATATGGAGGAACAGTAAATTTATTTAAAAATACTTTAAAAGATCAAGGCATAGAAGTTCGTTTTGCAGATCCAATTGATCCTAAAAATTTTGAAAAATTAACCGATGATAAGACGAGAGGATATTATGGTGAAACTTGTCCAAATCCATATCTTAGAGCTTTTCCAATAAAAGAAGTTGCAGATATTGGAAAAAAATTTGGAATACCTTTGATTGTTGATAACACTGCAGCACCAATTATTTGCAAACCTTTTGAACATGGAGCTGCAATTGTCATGCACTCTTTAACAAAATTTATTGGTGGTCACGGAAATTCTATTGGCGGAATCATTGTTGATGGTGGAAATTTTGATTGGACTTCAAATAAAAAAAGACAACCTTTCTATAATGAACCAGATCAATCCTATGGGGGAGCGGTATGGGGAGAAGTTGTTCCAAAATTAACAGGGGCAAATATTCCATTTATAATAAGAGCACGAGTTGTTTTACTTAGAGATCTTGGCGCACCTTTATCACCATTTAATGCGTGGCAAATAATTCAAGGCCTTGAAACTTTAGCACTTAGAATGAAGCAACATTGCACCAATGCTGAAAAAGTTGTTTCATATTTAGCAAAGCACAAAAAAGTTCAAAAAGTAATCTATCCAAGTTTACACGAAGGCGAAGTTGGTGCGCGTGCTAAAAAATATATGAAAGGTGGCTTTGGGGGATTATGTGGAATTGAATTAAAAGGAGGCATTGAAGCAGGTAAGAAATTTATTAATGCTTTAAAACTTTTATATCACGTTGCAAATATTGGTGATGCAAGATCCCTTGCAATTCATCCAGCTTCAACAACACATTCTCAACTTTCTCCTGAAGAGCAATTAAAAGCAGGAGTAACTCCAGGTTACGTGAGATTATCAATTGGAATTGAACATCCAGATGATATTTTAGCGGACATTGAGCAAGCTTTAACAACTTAATGATTAATTAGAAAAATGAAAAAACTTTGGGAAACAATTGACGGAAAGTTATTAAAAGCTCTTCCTAACCCATCAAGCGGGTATGAACAGTATATAGATATACCTGAGTTCACTTTTATGGGTGTGCAAAGTCAACCAGACTTTGGGCATATCAAAATTTGGTTTCATGGAAAAAAATCAACAATCGAATTAAAAAGTTTAAAGGAATATTTATTACAGTACCGAGATACTGTTATAAGTTATGAGCGTGCAATTGATGTAATGTATAAACATCTTATTGCGGTATATAAACCAGTGAGATTACGCCTTGAAATACAATTTAGACCAAGAGGCGGAATAAGTAGCACCATGAAAGCAGACAGCGATTGGGCTCATTTTGGGGGCACTGACAAACTATGGCAACATCATAAAGAATGATCAAAATAGCATCAATTGGTTATCCAAGAATAGGACCTAAAAGAGAATTAAAAGTCGCTTTAGAAAATTTTTGGAAGAGTGATATTTCAGAAGCAGAACTTCAAACTGTTGCAAAAGATTTAAGAAGAAAAAATTGGCAAACTCAAAAAGAAAATGGGGTAGATCTTATTTCATCAAATGATTTTTCATTTTATGATCAAGTTTTAGATACTATTTGTTTATTAGGGGCTATTCCTAAAAGATATAAGTGGGATGGCAAAGAGGTAAGTCTTAAAACTTATTTTGCAATGGCAAGAGGCTCACAAACTTCTGAGCTTGATGTTCCGGCATTAGAAATGACTAAGTGGTTTGATACCAACTATCATTATTTAGTTCCAGAACTTTCAAAAGATCAGTCATTTCAACTTAGCACCAATAAACCTTTTGAAGAATTTAATGAGGCAAAAAAATATGGTTTTAATACTAAGCCTATAATTTTAGGCCCTCTATCATTTTTATTATTAGCTAAGGGATTAGATGGTTTTAAAACAATTAATTTATTGGATAAAATTTTACCCGTATATAAAGAAATTATTAAAAAACTTTCAGAACTCGGTGCCGAGTGGATTCAAATTGATGAGCCTATTTTGGTTAAAGACTTAGACTCACAAGTTGTCTCACAAATTAAAAATACTTTAAATGAATTGAAAAAATCCTCTGGATCTTCAAAAATTTTAGTTGCTACTTATTTTGAAGATTTAAATGATGAGGTTAAAAATGAGATTTTTGAAAGCGATATTGATGCAATTCATTTAGATTTAGTCAGAGGTAATCGAAATAAGAGTTATGTTAAAAATTCAAAAAAACAACTTTCTCTAGGTTTAATCGATGGAAGAAATGTATGGAAAGCAGATTTAAAAGAAAAAATTGAATTTATTAAAAATAATACATCTGGAGATATTATCATAGCTTCATCCTGTCCCTTATTACATACGCCTTATGATTTGGATTTAAAGCAACAAGTTCCTCAAGCGATTAAAAGATGGTTGTCTTTTTCTAAACAAAAACTTCAAGAATTAAATATTATTAAAAACTTCATAAACAACAATACCCATCAAACTGAATTAAAAAAGAATACTGATGATGTTCAAGATAGAAAAACATCTAAGTTGATTCACGATAATGCTGTTAAAGATAGAATTAAAATTATAAATAAATCCATAACAGATAGAAAGTCGTCGTACACACTCAGAGCTAAGGTTCAAAAAGATATTTTTTCATTGCCTAAATATCCAACAACAACCATTGGATCTTTCCCCCAAACATCAGATGTTAGACAAGCGCGAGCAAAGTTTAAGCGAGGTGAAATTGATGAGAAAAGTTATGATAAATTTTTAGAAGAAAAAACAATTGATGCGATCAGAAAGCAAGAAAAAATAGGCTTAGATGTTATCGTTCATGGTGAATTTGAGAGAAATGACATGGTTGAGTATTTTGGTGAGCAGCTGAAAGGATTTACTTTTACCTCAAGTGGATTTGTTCAAAGTTATGGCTCTCGTTGTGTAAAACCGCCTATTATTTACGGAAATGTTTCAAGACCAAAACCTATGACAGTCCGTTGGTCAAAATTTGCTCAAGATCAGACAAAACAAATTGTAAAAGGAATGCTAACGGGCCCTATAACAATTCTGCAGTGGTCTTTTGTTAGAGATGATCAACCTAGAAAAAATACTGCACAGGAAATTGCCTTTGCTATTCGAGATGAAGTCCAGGATTTAGAAAAGAATGGAATTAGAATGATACAAATTGATGAGCCAGCTTTAAGAGAAGGATTGCCATTAAAGAAAAAAGACTGGAAAGAATATCTTGAGTGGTCGGTGGATTGTTTTAAAATTTCATCAGGAGTTGTTAAAGACGAAACACAAATTCACACACACATGTGTTATGCGGAATTTGAAGATATTATAAACTCTATCGCAGCTTTAGATGCAGATGTTATCTCAATTGAAACATCAAGATCAAGAATGGAACTTCTGACCACTTTTGAAAAATTTAAATATCCTAATGAGGTAGGCCCTGGAGTGTATGATATTCATTCACCTCGCGTTCCAACAAAAGATGAGATGAAAGAATTAATTAAAAAAGCATCTAAACTTATAGATTCAAAAAGAGTTTGGGTTAATCCAGATTGTGGACTTAAAACTAGAGGCTGGCCTGAAACCACTGCTGCTCTAGAAAAGATGGTCGAGGCTGCTAAAGAATTAAGAAATGAAACACGATAGCAATACTAATTTAGTACGTGGTGGTCTTAACAGAAGTCAATTTAACGAAACTTCAGAAGCATTATTTTTAACCTCAGGGTTTGTCTATAAAAGTGCTCAGCAAGCTGAGGCAATTTTTAAAGGTAGTAAAAAAGGTTTCCAATATTCTCGATACTCAAATCCAACGGTTGAAATATTTGAGAAAAGATTGGCTTTATTAGATGGTTCAGAGGATTGTTTTGCTACAGCGAGTGGAATGGCTGCTATCTTTTTTTCATTAATGTGCCAGCTTAGGGCTGGAGATCATATCGTTTCATCCTCTGCTTTATTTGGATCTTGTAAGGAAATTGTAAAAAATATTCTACCACGATATGGAATTGAGGTCACATTTATAGATGGAAAAAATATTAATGAGTGGAAAAAAGCTGTTAAAAAAAATACTAAGATCTTTTTTTTTGAAACTCCCTCAAATCCTCTTTTAGAATTAATTGATATTCGAGCAGTATGTAATATTGCAAAAAAAAATAAAATTATAACAGTGGTAGATAATATTTTTGCAAGTCCAGTTTTACAAAAGCCAATTTTAATGGGTGCTGATGTTATTGTTTATTCTGGAACAAAGCATATTGATGGGCAGGGTAGAGTTTTAGGTGGGGCGATCTTGTCTTCCAAAAAATTTAAAGAAAATGTGCTCAAGTCATTTTTAAGACATACAGGGCCTGCGATGAGTCCTTTTAATGCCTGGGTTTTGCTGAAAGGGTTAGAAACTATTAAACTTAGAGTGGAAGCTCAGTCGCATGCCGCGTTAGAAATTGCACAATTTTTGAATAAACATTCTAAAGTTGAAGAAGTTTTCTATCCATTTTTAAAAAATTCATCACAATATCAACTTGCTAAAAAACAGCAGACAATGGGTGGCACGATTTTAAGTTTTAAAATTAAAGGAAAAAAAAAAGAAGCATTTAAATTTATAAATAAACTTAAAATATTCGATATTTCTAATAACTTAGGAGATACAAAATCTATCGTCACTCATCCAACAACTACAACGCATCGAATTTTGATGGAAAAAGAAAGATTAGAGCTTGGGATTACTGAAAATCTAATTCGATTATCGATTGGGCTTGAGACAGTTTCAGATCTTAGGAAAGATATTGAAACTGCATTAAAATAAAAGAATAGCGAAAGAATAAAGATTTAAAATTATTTATTGATATTGAGAATTTTAAACTACAATTTTAAATTAAATGATAATAGATAAAAAAAAAATCAAAAGCATAGATGTTAATCAACCTTTGCAATTAGAGTGTGGCCAGGTTTTAAATAATTTTACAATTGCTTACGAAACTTTTGGAACACTCAATGAAAATAAGACTAATGCAATTTTAGTTTTTCATGCCTTAAGTGGAGATCAGTTTGCAACAGGGATAAATCCAATAACAGAAAAAGAGGGTTGGTGGGTAACCGCAATTGGCCCAAATAAAGCAGTTGATACTAATAAATATTTTGTAATTTGTGCAAATGTTTTAGGGGGATGCATGGGAACATCAGGGCCAACATCTATTAATCCAAAAACAAATGATTTTTATCAAAATACTTTTCCACTTGTCACAATAAGGGACATGGTTAATGCTCAGATTTTATTACTAGATCATTTAAAAATTGAAAAAACTTTATGTGTTTTAGGAGGATCAATGGGTGGAATGCAAGTTTTGCAGTTTTGTTCTTCAAACCCTGGCAGAACTTATTCAGCAATTCCTATTGCATGTACCGCAAGTCACTCAGCGCAAAATATTGCGTTTAATGAACTTTCGCGCCAGGCCATTATGGCTGATCCTGATTGGTCAAATGGTGATTACTTAAAACTAAATAAAAATCCCAGAAAAGGATTGTCCGTTGCTCGAATGGCTGGACATATTAGTTATTTGTCCGAAGAAGGGTTACAAGAAAAGTTTGGACGTAAGTTACAGCAAAAAGGAGATTTTAAATTTACATTTGATGCTGACTTTCAAGTTGAAAGTTATTTAAAGTATCAAGGAAATGCTTTTGTAGATCGCTTTGATGCAAACAGTTACTTGTATTTAACTCGTGCAATGGATTATTTTGATTTGTATAGAGAAAATGGTGGAGTTTTAGCTAATGCATTTAAAGATACAAAAATAAAATATTGTCTTATATCGTTTTCAACGGATTGGCTTTATCCAACCACCGAAACTAAGAAAATATTAATTGCCTTAAATTCAATAGGTGCGGATGTAAGTTTTGTTGAAATCGTAACAAACAATGGTCATGACTCATTTTTACTCGATGAGCCTGAGTTTTTAAAGTCTGTTAAAGGGTTTTTAGACTCTGCTTACGAGTCTTTTAAATCATCTAACTAAATATG
>CANMFY010000031.1 GCA_947497305.1 Candidatus Pelagibacterales bacterium
AAGACCATTAAGCGAAGTAAGAGGTAAATGGAAAAATATAAAAATTATCAATTCTTATTTTGATGTTCTTACAACTTTCCATCCTGCATTTTTATTAAGGCAGCCTAATCAAAAAAAATCTGCATTAAATGATTTAGTTGTGTTTAAAAGAAAATTATCTGGTTAAGTTTATTTATTTCTACTTAACAAGCCCATTTAATTTCATTATAAGCATTACAACACTAAAGCCCTCGTGGTGGAATTGGTAGACACAAAGGACTTAAAATCCTTGCCCTTTTTGGGAGTGCCGGTTCAAGTCCGGCCGAGGGCACCACAATTATGCGGATATTTCTTATTCTTTTTTTTCTAGCATCATGTTCCAAGGATGTAAAAGTTCCATTTGTAAGCAAAGATGGCCCAAAAACTGTAAATGTTATTATCGAAAATGAATTTGATATTACTTATACTTTAATAAAATCTATTTCACAAAGAAATGAAATTTGCAAAATGTCTCTAGAGATTAAAAATATTTCTAAAGAAGAAAAAAGAAATTCATTATCAATTGAAGCGTTTTCTTTTGCTGATAAAAAATTTGAAGCTTTTGTTGTTGAAAAAAGATCAAAACCTAACGAAATAATTAATACTACAGTTGATTTTAACGGTATTAATTGTGGAGATTTAAGAAAAATTAATTTTTATAAATAATTTATAAGTCTAAGTTTTTTGCTTTTGGAGCATTTTCTTCTATAAACTTTAATCTCAGATCTGCATTTTTTCCCATAATGTTCGAGATTAATTTATTTGTTTTTTTATAATCACTTGTAGGAACCATAACTCTAATGAGGGATCGAGTATTAATATCCATTGTAGTCTCTTTTAATTGTTGAGCCATCATTTCGCCTAATCCTTTAAATCTACTAATTTCTATTTTAGATCCTTTTTTTAGATTTTTTAATAATTTATCTTTTTCAATGTCATTACGTACATAATAAATTTGGTTAGATATATTAAGTTTATAAAGCGGCGGTACAGCGAGATATAAATGTCCATTCTTAATTAAATTTGGCATTTCGCAGAAAAAGAAAGTTAAAAGTAAACTTGCTATGTGATCACCATCAACATCAGCATCAGTCATAATAATTACTTTTTCGTATCTTAAATCTTTATCAATATATTTTTCTCTTCTTTGACATCCTAGTGCTTGAAGTAAATTTGATATTTCAGTGTTTGCTAATATCTTTGCAGTATTAGAATTTTTTACATTCAATATTTTTCCTCTTAAAGGTAGAATTGCTTGAAAATTTCGATCACGAGCTTGTTTTGCAGAACCTCCGGCAGAATCCCCTTCGACTATAAATAACTCCGTTCCTTCTACTTTTGAACTTGTGCAGTCTGCAAGTTTTCCGGGCAAGCGTATTTTTCTCGTTGCACTTTGTCTTCCAACGTCAAGATTTTGATCTAGTAAATTTTTTTCTCTTATTTTACCTTCAATAAATGCAAGAATAGAATTTGATGCCTTTGGATGCTGATTAAACCAATCCTCAACAGATTTAGCTATGGAGACATCGCAATATTTTTGAATATAAGAAGAGGATAGTCTTGATTTAGTTTGTCCTTCAAATTCTGGATTATTAATAAAAACAGATACAATGTAACTTGCATTTGATAGTATTTCATCAGCGCTGGCCCCTGCTACAAGTTTATTATTTTTAAACTTTGCAATTTTTCTTATAGATTTTGTAACTCCAGATCTAAAACCTTGTTCATGTGTTCCGCCATTAGTAGTTAATACTGAGTTACAAAATGAAATTTTAAATTCTGATATTTCGTTGTGCCATTGAATTGCAAATTCAAACTTTCCTTTATCATCATCAAAGTTATTTTTATGATGACATGTTTTATCATTTATTTTCGTTAAACTTTTGATTTCACTATCTAGATACTCGACAATACCGTCTGGAAAAAAAAGTTTTGCACTATTGGGGGTATCATCTTTTCTATTGATTAAGGCTCTGTCGCATTCCCAATGTATTGTGATGCCTTTAACTAAATAAGCCTTACTTTTGCAAAGATTGTACACTCTATTTGGAACAAAATTTAGATCTTTCCCAAAAATTTCCTTGTCAGGAGTAAATGTAACTTGAGTTCCATTTTTAATTTTGGTTTTTCCTTTTTTATTTAATTTATTTAAAGGTTTTCCTTTTGAATAATTTTGCTCAAAAATAGTAGAGTTTTTAAAGACTTCTACTTTTAATTTTTCAGATAAGGCATTTACAACGGAAAGACCTACTCCATGTAAACCAGCCGATGTGGAGTAGGTTCCTTCTTTAAATTTTCCACCCGAATGCAATGTTGTCATCACTATTTCAAGAGCAGTTTTATTTTTCTTTGGATGTTTATCTAAAGGAATTCCTCTTCCATCGTCTGTGACCGTTAATGATTTATCTTTATTTAATTTTACATAGATATTTTTTGCATGCCCAGCTGTAACCTCATCCATAGAGTTATCAATGATTTCTGTTGCAAGGTGGTGAAAGGCAGTCTCATCTGTACCACCGATGTACATTCCGGGTCTTTTTCTAACAGGTTCTAAACCTTCTAGAATTTCAATGTCTTTTGCAGAATAATTACTATTTTTTACCACATGCCAAGCATTAGATTAATTTATGAAAAAATACAGACGTAAATTAATTTTTAACAAAAAAAACCCCGTATTTTTAGGCACGGGGTTTTTTAATTTTAAAATATTGTAATTAGCAGCTGTAATACATTTGGTATTCAACTGGGTGAGGAGTGTGTTCCATATTATAAACTTCTGTCATCTTTAATTCGATGTAAGCATCAATTTGATCATCAGTGAATACTCCGCCAGCAGTTAAGAATCCTCTGTCTTTATCTAAATTTTCTAAAGCTTCCCTTAAAGAGCCACAAACTTGAGGAACTCCTTTTAGCTCTTCAGCTGATAAAGAATAAAGATCTTTATCAAATGGTTTTCCTGGATCAATTTTATTTTTAATTCCATCAATTCCAGCCATCAACATGCAAGCGAAAGTCAGATATGGATTTCCAGCAGCATCGGGAAATCTTACTTCAACTCTTTTTCCTTTTGGACTAGAACTAAATGGTATCCTGCAGCTTGCAGATCTATTTCTTGCTGAGTAAGCAAGAATAACTGGAGCTTCAAATCCTGGAATTAATCTTTTATAGCTGTTGGTCGTTGAATTAGTAAAAGCATTCAAAGCTTTTGCATGTTTTATAATTCCACCTATGTAATAAAGACACTCTTGCGAAAGTCCTGCATATTTATCTCCAGCAAAAAGTGGTTTTCCAGCTTTCCAAATAGATTGGTGACAATGCATACCTGAGCCATTATCTCCTTTAATTGGTTTTGCCATAAACGTTGCAGTTTTTCCAAAAGAGTGGGCAACCATCTGAACTGCATATTTATAAATTTGCATGTTATCAGCATTACGAACCATCGTATCAAACATAGTACCTAACTCATGCTGGGAAGGAGCAACTTCATGATGGTGTTTTTCAACTTTTACACCCATATCTTTCATAGCTTTAAGTGCTTCAGCTCTTAAATCTTGGCAGCTATCTACTGGCGGAACTGGAAAGTAACCACCTTTAACTACCGGTCTATGACCCATGTTTCCGTTTGGATATTCTTTATCACCATTGTACGGTCCTTCATTACTATCAACCTGAAAAGAAACTTTTTGCATAGTATTAGAAATTTTCACATCATCGAATATAAAAAACTCTGGTTCTGGTCCAAAATAAATTGTATCTCCAATACCTGTAGTTTTCAGATAGGCTTCGGCTTTTTTAGCAATAGACCTTGGATCTCTCTCATAATAATCTTTTTTTATAGGGTCCATTACATCACAGAATAAAACTAAAGTGTTGTGCGAAGTGAATGGATCTACAAAAGCCCTAGATAGATCTGGTTTCAAAATCATATCTGACTCATTAATCGCTTTCCAACCAGCGATGGATGACCCATCAAAGAACGTTCCATCATTTAAAAATTCTTCATCAATTGTTGTCAAATCCTGCGTCATATGCTGGAGTTTACCTCGAGGATCGGTAAATCTTAAATCAACAAATTCTATTTCTTTTTCTTTAATTAATTTTAAAATGTCTGCAGCGGTGCCCATAAAGTTCTCCTTTTAATTAATAATAAACTGTATTTGATTTTTAATTTTTAAATGTAATATAATTTTAATCAACAAATTCCATTGTTTTTTAGTTATGCCAGGTATGCATAATAGAGCTAATGTAAACTAAACTTAGGATTGTTTTTGTAAATGATTTTAAATTCATCGCAAATAAGAGCCATTGAGCAAAAGGAATTTAGATTAAGAGAGAACTCTTTTTCTTTAATGCAATCTGCAGGGGAAAAATGTGCAGATTTTTTTTTTAATTGCATACCCAAAAGTAAAGACATCTTAGTTGTTTGTGGCCCAGGCAATAACGGTGGCGATGGGTTTATAATTGGGAAAAGTCTTATTGATAACGGTTATAAAGTTAAAATATTTTTAATTCTTAATTTAAAGAATAAAAAAAATGACAACTTCAAAGCTTTAAAATACCTAGATTATAAAGTTTTAAATTTAAGTGATCTAAATCGGGAGCTTAAAAAAAAAACAAAGCCAATAATTATTGATTGTATTTTTGGTACTGGTTTAAATAAAGAGGTTAGCACTGCAATTAAACGTTTAATCAGAGCTATAAATATCAAGAAAACACAGATTTTTTCTATTGATATCCCCACAGGAGTTAACAGCGATAATGGTCAGATTATGGGCGAGGCAATCAAGGCTAGTGTAACACTTGCTCTTCATTGTAAAAAAATTGGTCATGTCCTCTATCCGGGGGCTTACTTTTCAGGAAAAGTAAAAGTTTTAGATATTGGGATAAGAAAGTTTTTAAATAAGACCATAAAAAACAAAATTACTGAAAATAACCCAAGCTTATGGATTAAAAAAAAATTTCCTTGGAAGAAATATAATTCCTATAAATATTCTAGAGGAAAAGTTTATATCTTTGGGTCTTTAAAAAATTATATAGGTGCATCTCTATTATCCTCGAATGCAGCTATTCGATGTGGGGCAGGGTCAGTTACAATTATTTCAAATAAAGAGACCTTAGATAAATATAATCAAAATTTTTTTTCACTACTCAAAATTGAAATTAATACAATTAATGAACTTAAAAATTATTTAAAATCCTCAGTAATAACATCTTTTCTTATAGGACCAGGAGCAGGAGTAAATCTTACAACTATAGAAAATACTAAACTAATTTGTAAACTTATAAAGAATGTAGTTATAGATGCAGATGCATTAACCTCCTTTGCCAAAAATCCTAAGCAGTTATTCTCTATTTTAGATAAACATAAAATTATAACTCCGCATGAGGGTGAGTTTGATATAATTTTTCCAGAATTAAAAAATATTAAAAGTAAAATAGAAAAAACTTTAAAAGCAGCTAAAAAAGCAAATTGTATAGTTGTCTTTAAAGGACCAGATACAATTATTGCATCTCCAGATGGAAGAATTTGTATTAATACGATTGGAACAGAAGAGTTAGCAGTAATTGGTTCTGGAGATGTTTTGAGTGGAATTATTGTAAGTCTAATTGGAAAAAATAAAATGTCATCATTTGATGGCGCTTGTGCTGGTGTGTGGATACATTCTTATGCTGGTGGATTGGTTAAAAAAGGACTTATTGCTGAGGATATAATTAAAAACTTACCAAGAGCTTTGGATAAATTATCTAAAAAATATTCTTAATATTATTTTACTTGCGAAGGAACTACTTTATTATTTTCAAATTTTGGAGGGATATATTTTAATCCGACTGGCTCTACACTTGTAAATCTAAGATAAACTAGAGCAATAACTAATAGTAAGAGACTTATTGATGATAGGGTAATTATTGGAAATTTTTTATTAATTTTTTTAGTGAAACGAACGAGCAAATAATAAATTATAAATGGTAGAATAATTGCGGTGATAATTATAATGTAACGTATCATTTAAATTTTTGTTAAATGTGCTTTTTATATAAGTAAATACTCCTCTTTTGCATCTTAAATTTAAGAATAAATCCTAGAAAGCATTTAATAATGTGGATATATTCGCAATTCGAAATTTTATTAATATTAAAGCGGGAGTGGTGGAACGGTAGACACGCCAGTCTTAGGAACTGGTATCGAAAGATGTGAAGGTTCAAGTCCTTTCTCCCGCACCATGACGAATATGAAAGTAACAGTATCGGAAACTAAAGGCTTAAAGACCAATCTTAATGTTTTGGTAAAAAAACAAGAGATTGATAAAAAAATTGAAGAGAGAGTTATTGAGTTACAGAAGACAATAAACATTAAAGGTTTTCGACCAGGAAAAGCACCTGTAGATTTGTTAAAAAAGCAATTTGCTCAAGCGTTGTATGGAGAAGTTTTAGAAAAAATTTTACAAGATAACACTTATCAAGCTTTATCTGAAAATAAAATCAAGCCTGCTAGCCAACCTAAAATTGAGATTAAATCTTCTGGCGAAGATAAAGATTTAGAGTACACAATTTCTGTAGAAAAAACTCCAGATATTAAAAAAATTGAATTAGAAAAAATAAATCTTACCGATTATAAATTAAAAATAGAGAAAAAAGATCTAGACGATAGAATAAATTTATTAGCACAGGGACAAAAAAAATATGTTACTAAAAAAGAAGATGAAAGCTCAGTTAAAGGCGATTTAGTAGTTTTTGATTTTGAAGCAAGCGTTGATGGTAAACCTTTTGAGGGAAATAAAGGCGAAAAAGTTCAAATTATTTTAGGAAAAGAACTTTTCATTAAGGGTTTTGATGAAAAATTATTAACCTGCAAACCGGGTGATAAAAAAGATGTTAAGATTAATTTACCAGAAAATTATCCAAATAAACAATTAGCGAGTAAGACCGCATTATTTAATTGTAAAATTTTAGAAGTTAAAAAATCAGAGCCTGTAGCAATCGATGATCAATTTGCAAAAAATTTAGGTGCAAAAGATTTAAATGATTTGAAAGTTTTATTAGAAAAACAACTATCTAAAGAACAATCTTCAATTACAGAGACAATTATTAGAAAAGAAATTTTAGATTATCTAGATAAAAACTGTAAGTTTGATTTACCAGAGGATTTAGTAAAAAATGAGCAAGAAATTGTTAAACATAGTTTTGTTCACGAAAAAGCTCATAAGAATGAACCCCATGACGATCATAAACACGGACATGATCATTCAGACATAAAACTTACTAAAGAAGAAGAAGAAGATATTTTAGATATATCTAAACGAAGAGTGAAACTAGCTTTAGTATTAAATCAAATTGGTGAAGATTATAAAATTCAAGTGACTACACAAGAGCTTCAACAAGAATTGCAAAAACAAATGAGCATGTATCCTGGGCAGGAAAAACAAATAAGAGATTATTATCAAAAAAATCCTTCTGAAATTACAAGACTTAGAGGACCTATTTATGAGGATAAAATTGTTGAGCTAGTTAAGTCCAAGGCTAAGGTTGAGGCTAAAGAAGTAAATAAGAAAGAATTAGAAGAACTTGTAAAAGATTTATCGTCTAATCTTAAATCTAAGTCAGCAACAAAGTCAGCAACGAGTAGTGATGATAAATCAAAAAAATATACAAAATCAGAGGATAAATCAAAATCCTCAAAAAAGATTAGTAAAAAATAAGCAAAGCTTGTAGAATCTGATTCTCTATGAATGATCAGATTGATATCCAAATGAATACTCTCATTCCAATGGTGGTTGAGCAGACCAGCAGAGGTGAAAGAGCTTACGATATATATTCTAGACTATTAAAAGAGAGAATTATTTTTTTGGTTGGACCAGTAAATTCTCATGTTGCAAGTTTAGTCTGCGCTCAATTACTTTTTTTAGAGTCTGAAAATCCAAAAAAAGAAATTTTTTTATATATTAATAGTCCTGGAGGTATTGTTACTGATGGACTTGGAATTTATGATACCATGCAATATGTAAAATCACCTGTTTCAACAATTTGTATTGGACAGGCAGCTTCCATGGGTTCGTTCTTGTTAGCAGCGGGTGAGAAGGGTCATAGATTTTCTTTACCTAACGCACGTATAATGGTTCATCAACCTTCAGCTGGTTTTCAAGGACAAGCAACAGATATTCAAATTCATGCTAATGAAATTTCTTATGTAAAAAAACGACTTAATGAAATTTACTCAAAGCATACTGGCAAAGATATAAAATCAATTCAAGAAGCTTTAGAGAGGGATAAGTTTATGAGTCCTGAAGAGGCTAAAGATTTTGGTATTATTGATAAAGTAGTGGAAAAAAAACTCGATTAGTTGAATTATACATATAATTTACACACAACATATTGATTAGATTCA
>CANMFY010000032.1 GCA_947497305.1 Candidatus Pelagibacterales bacterium
TTTTAAAATTAATAAGTTAAATCAAAATAAAAATAAATATTTAACACTTTGCCCGGGCAGTAGAAATTCTGAGCTCAATACTTTTATGCCTATATTTGTTGATACAATAAAAAAAATCAATTTAAACAATAATTTTATATTTCATTTGCCAACTAATAATTTTAATCAAAGTTTAATCATTCAAATTTTAAAAAAAAATAAAATTGATAATTTTGTTATTAGCACCAATGAAAAAGATAAAAATTTTTATATGCAAAATTCAATTTTAGCAATTTCTAAATCTGGCACAATAACTCTAGATGTTTGTAAAAACCAATGTCCTTTAATTGTTGTCTATAAGACTTCTTGGATAAATTATTTACTAATTAAACCCTTTGTTAAGATTAAATTTGGAAATATTTTAAATATTATAGCTAATAAAGAGGTTATTCCTGAACTGATTCAAGAAAGATGTAATTCTAATGAGATTTTTGAACAAGCTACAAAGCTTATTGATAGTGAATTATTAAGAAAAGAATTAGTTTTTGAGTATAATAAAATATTAGATAAAATAATTGTTCCTGATAGTTTGAATAAAATATCAGATTGTTTACTTGAGTAGAATTTATCTTTTATTAAGTTGTACAAATTCTCTTTTATTTTTTCCTATGTATAGTTGCCTTGGTCTATTTAGTTTATTTAATGGATCTAAATACATTTCTTTCCAATGAGCAATCCAACCGGCGGTTCTGGCAACAGCAAATAAAACAACAAACATTTCTGATGGAAATCCCATAGCACTTAAAGTAATTCCAGAATAAAAATCTATGTTTGGATATAATTTTTTCTTTACAAAATAATCATCATTTAACGCAATTTTTTCAAGTTCTAGGG
This sequence comes from Candidatus Pelagibacterales bacterium, assembly GCA_947497305.1. Classification (GTDB taxonomy): domain Bacteria; phylum Pseudomonadota; class Alphaproteobacteria; order Pelagibacterales; family Pelagibacteraceae; genus Fontibacterium; species Fontibacterium oligotrophicum. The sequence goes on from CANMFY010000032.1 coordinate 874, forward strand.
CTATTTTTAGTAATTCATCATCTTTTTTTCCTAAAGCATCAAGTACTTCATAACATGCCTTTTGCATAACTTTAGCTCTAGGATCATAGTTTTTATAAACTCTATGTCCAAATCCCATTAATCTAAAATTATCATTTGGGTCTTTAGCGCGGTTAATAAATTCAGGAATATTTTTAACACTTCCAATTTGTTTAAGCATATTTAATGCTGCTTCATTTGCTCCACCATGTAAAGGTCCCCAAAGTGCCGAGAAACCAGCAGAGACAGAAGCAAAGGGATTTACAGCAGAAGAGGCCGCTAATCTAACTGTTGAAGTTGAGGCATTTTGTTCATGATCTGCATGAAGGATAAATATTTTATCAAGTGCATTTGATATAGTTTTATTAATTTTATATTTTTGAGCAGGAACTGAAAAACACATATTCAAAAAATTTTCACAGTAATTTAAATCGTTGTCTGGATATACAAATGGTTGACCTATAGAGTATTTATATGCCATGGCAGCTAAAGTCGGAACCTTGGCTATCATTCTTCTAGATGATATTTCTCTTTCTTTTGGATCATTAACGTTTGAAGAGTCTGAATAAAAAGCTGATAAAGCACCAACTACAGCCAACATCATAGCCATAGGATGTCCACCACGTCTAAATCCGTTATAAAATGATCTTATTTGTTCATGTACCATAGTGTGGTTTTTTATAGCACCAGAAAATTCTTCAAATTGCTCTTTGTTTGGTAATTCACCTTTGATTAATAAATAAGCGACTTCTAAAAATGAACTTTTTTCAGAAAGTTTGTCTATTTCATATCCTCTATATAATAGGGTTCCTTGATCTCCATCAATGTAACAAATGTCAGACTGACAACTTGCAGTGGATGTAAAGCCTGGGTCAAAAGTAAAATAACCTGTATTTTTATAAAGGTCGCGAACATCAATTACTGAAGGTCCAATTGTACCTTTTTTAATAGGCAACTCATATTTTTTACCATCAATTTCTATAAAACATTTATCAGACATAAAATTTAGTTATCAGTTTTTAATATTTTTGTCTATTTTTTCAAAGAATAGTTCTAATCTATTTATAAATTCATCAAAACTCAAAGAGTTTGCAATATCATATATACCCGGACCGTACTCAGAGCCTGTTAAAATAATTCTTAATGGTTGACCAATGTCTTTGAAGTTAATTTTTTCCGTTTCTATAATTCTATCAAAAACATTTTTTAAATAATCTTTGCTAGTATTTTTTTCTTTTTTTACGAGAGAATAGATATTTTTTATGATAGTCAATTTAGATTTATCTATTTTTTGTATCTGATCATCTTTTAGTTCGTAAGAAAATATATATTTTGAGTTATTATATATATCCTCTAATGATTTTGATTTATTTTTTAAAAATGATAAATTTTTTTTAATAGCTTCATGAAATTGTTGGGGAATATTTTCTTTATATAATTCAGAATAATAAATTAATTTTTTAAATAAAATTTCGTCTTCAGTAGACTTTATATAAAATTCGTTGATGGATTTAATTCTATCAAAATCTAACTTTGACGGTGACTTTCCAATATTATTCAAATTAAAAAATTCTATACTTTCTTTTTCTGAAAAAATTTCTTTATCTTTATAAGACCATCCCAACCTTAATAAATAATTTCTTAACGCCTCTGGTAAAATGCCAATTTTTTTATAATCTTCAACAGTGGATGCGTCATCTCGTTTAGATAATTTTTTTCCCTCTTTTGAGTGTATTAAAGGTATGTGGGCATATTCGGGTATTTTCCATTTCATACTTTCAAATATTTGAATTTGTTTAAAAGCATTTATTTTATGATCATCTCCTCTTATTACATGAGAAATTTTCATTTGATGATCATCAACAGCCGCAGACAAGTTGTAAGTAGGCTTGTTATCTTTTCTTAAGATTACGAAATCCTCTATGGTTCTGTTGTTAATTTCAACATCTCCTTGGACTAAATCTTTAAGAGTGGTTTTTCCTTCTATTTTTGATTTAAATCTAATTACAAAAGATTTATCGTTAATATTTTCTATAATATCTCTACATTTTCTACTGTAAACGTAAGGAATTTTTTTTTTTAGATATAATTTTTTTTCTTCTTCTAGTTCTTTTTCAGTACAATAGCATTTATATGCGTGTCCATTTTTTAATAGAGTATGGGCCACATTTACATGTGATTCTATATTTTTTGATTGAATGTATGGCTCTTCATCCCAATTTACTTCTAGCCATTTAAGAGTTGAGACAATTTGTTCGTAATACTCATCTTTTGATCTTTGTATATCTGTATCTTCTATTCTTAATAAAAATTTACCTTTTTTATTTTTTGAAAATAGCCAATTGAATAATGCCGTTCTTGCTCCTCCAATATGTAAATTTCCAGTAGGAGAGGGCGCAAAACGTGTGATAACTTGTTGAATAGAATTCATTAGTTCTTAAGGATACAGAACTAATATTATTTGTTTAAATTAGTAAATTAAAATTTTCTGTACAAAGAAGCCAAAACACCTTGTATTTTTACTCTTTCCGAGTTGTAAATTTTTGTCTCATAAGCAGGATTAGCGCTTTCAAGAGCAACGGAAGGCCCTTTTTTTCGCATTCTTTTTAAAGTTGCTTCATGATCGTCAATTAAAGCTACGACTATTTTTCCACTTTCCGCTATGTTAGTTTTTTTAATTATAACATAATCTCCAGTATTAATTCCAGCATCTATCATTGAGTCTCCCTCAACCTTTAAAGCAAAATATTCATTTGATCCTAAAAAACTTTTTGATAGAGGTAGACTTTCAGTTTTATCCTCTAATGCTTCAATAGGAGCTCCAGCCGCTATTTTACCCAGAACAGGCACAAAAACTTCTTCATTATCTATTTTGTTAAGATCTAAGCCACCTTTAATAATCTTGGGAGAAAAATTATTATATAAGTCTTGGGCTCCAGCATTTTCAGGAAGTTTAATAACCTCAAGAGCCCTAGCTTTATGGGGTAGTCTCTTAATAAACCCTCTTTCTTCAAGTGCCGAAATAAGTCTATGAATTCCTGACTTTGATTTAAGATTTAATGAAACGCGCATTTCATCGTAAGAAGGCGATATGCCAGTACGTTTTAATTTTTCGTTAATAAAAATTAATAAATTTTTTTGTTTTTTAGTTAGCATAGAACAAAACCTAAACAGTTATCGTTCTATTTAAGTTCTTATTGATACACAACACTGATAAAGTATTGAAATATATGCATATTTTATAAAAAAGTACTTATTTTTTTTTTAATATTGTTAGATTTTATTAATGATTCGCCAATTAGGAAGGTTCTAATATTTGTGTTTTTAGTTATATGGAGAATATCTTTTCTGGAATTAATACCGCTTTCAGAAATAACTATACGATTTTTTAAATTAAATTTTTTATATAATTTAATTGTATTATTTATGTCTGTTTTAAAATTTTTTAAGTTACGATTATTAATTCCAATAATACTTTTTTTTAAACTTAAAGCGAAAGTCATCTCTTTTTCATCATGAACTTCTACTATTGTATCTAAGCCACATTTATTAGCTACATCATATAATTCTTTTGCTAGCTTTTCTTTTATAGCAGACAATAAAATTAATATGCAATCTGCTCCATAAAATTTTGCCTCATAAATTTGAAATGGATCAATAAAAAAATCCTTCGCTAGAATTGGAATGTTATATTTACTTTTTATTTGCTGCATAAATTTTTTATTACCTAAAAAAAATTTATCTTCAGTCAATACTGACAAGCATGAAGCACCTCCTTCTATATATTGTTTAGCTATTTCATTAGGATTAAATTTTTTTTTTAGAATTCCTTTTGAGGGACTAGCTTTTTTAATTTCAGCTATAATTGAAATTTTATTTTTTTTAATATTATTTAGCAATCTTGATTTAAAAAAAGATTTTTTTTTAAGATTAGAAAATATTGTATTATTTTTTTTATGGAAAATAATTTTTTTTTTTTTATAGTTAATAATTTTTCTTAGAATATTCATTATTACGTAAATTGATAAATTTTTTTAATAGCATTACCTGATAGTAAATAATCCCTCACTTTATAATATGCTTTCTTTAAATCTCTTTCTTTTTCAGAAACTATTAGTCCAGCGGCCGCATTAAGTGCAACAATTTCTGAAAAAGCATTTTGTTTTCCTTTTAAGATTTCTATTATTTTTTTACTATTGTACCCAGCATCTTTTCCAACAATTGATTTAAAATTGTATTTTTTTTTAATTATAGATTTTGGATTAATTATAAAACTTTTAATTTTTTTATTATTCAGTTCATAAACTTTGGTTTTATTAAAAATAGATATTTCATCTAAACCTTCATTACTGTGAAAAACCCATGCTTTCTTATGTCCTAACGCCTTTAAAACATTTATGTATGGAAGTAATAAATTTTTATCAAAGATGCCAATAATTTGCCTTTTCACTAAGCCTGGATTTATTAAAGGACCTAAAAGATTAAAAATTGTTTTAAAAGGAAGATTTTTTCTTACATTAGCTACATTTTTCATTGCTAAATGATAATTTGGAGCAAATAAAAAAATAAAATGATTTTTTTTAATTTTTTTTTCTAAATTTTTTTTATTATCCATTATATTAATTCCAAGTTTTTCTAATACATCAGCTGATCCGCATTTTGAGGTAATTGATCTATTTCCATGCTTAACTACATTAACTCCTAGCCCCGATAGTACAATTGCAGCTGCTGTTGAAACATTAAGAGTTTGTTTTCCATCACCGCCTGTACCACATGTATCTATTGAGTTTTTTGGAACTTTAACTTTGATTAACTTTTTTCTTAGAATTTTTGCAGCTATAAAAATATTCTTATAGTTATGTCCGTTCCTAGAGATCAAAGTTAAAATTGCAGAGATTAAATTCTCGTTAATTTCAGCACTAATAATTTTCTTAAATAAAAAATTTAGTTCTGAATTTGATAAATCTTTATTAAGGATTAATCTTGTTACTATATTTTTTAATATCATTTAATTTTTATAAAGTTTTTAAAGATTACTTTTCCAAAATTTGTTTTAATACTCTCAGGATGAAATTGAATGCCATACAGATGATATTTTTTATGACTAATACCCATAATGATATTATCTACCGTTTTTGCCGAGATTTCAAAATCATCAATAAGAGTTTTTCTGTCAATTATAAGACTATGATATCTTGTTGCATAAATATTTTTTGGAATTTTTTTAAAAAGCTTTGATCCATTGTGCATAATTTTACTTAATTTTCCGTGCATAACTATTTTTGCTTTTTTGATTACTGAGCCAAAAGCAGCACCTATAATTTGATGTCCAAGGCAAATTCCTAAAATAGGAATTGTTTTATAAAATTTTTTAACTAAATTTATGCAAATTCCAGAGCTATCAGGATGGCCTGGGCCTGGTGATATGACAATTTTATCAAACTTATTTTTTGATATTTCTTTTAATGATATTTTGTCATTTCTAAAAACTTCAACTTTTGCACCCAACTCAGAAAGCGAATGAAAAATATTATATGTAAAACTATCATAGTTATCTATTAACAGTATTTTTTTCATTTAGTTAGCAGCCTCAAATAACGCCTTTGCTTTATTTACCGTCTCTTTGTACTCCTTTATAGGAACACTATCAGCCACAATCCCAGCTCCTGATTGTACATAGATTTTATTATCAATAATTAAAGCGGTTCTTAAAGCTATACATGTGTCCATTTCATTATTGGGAGTGAAATATCCAATACCACCAGCATACAATTTTCTTTTAGTTAATTCTAAATTATCAATAATTTCCATGGCTCTTATTTTGGGGGCTCCCGAAACAGTTCCGGCTGGAAAACCTGAGAACAAAGTATCTAATAATGTATTTTGTTTATCAAAATCTCCAACTACGTTTGAAACTATATGCATAACATGTGAATATTTTTCAACTTTAAATTTTTGATCAACTTTTACGGTTCCAATTTTTGAAACTTTGCCAACATCATTTCGTCCCAAATCAAGTAACATTAAATGTTCAGAAATTTCTTTTTTATCATTAAGAAGTTCTTTTTTAAATTTATTATCTTCTTTAATATTTTTTCCTCTAGGTCTGGTCCCTGCAATAGGTCTAATAGTAATCTTGTTATCTCTTACTCTAACTAAAATCTCGGGACTACTGCCAGATATTTTAAATTTATTAAAGTTAAAGAAGAACATAAATGGAGAAGGATTTATAATTCTTAATTTTTTATAAAAATTAATAGGGGTTTTATTTAATTTACTTTCAAATCTTTGACTTAAGACAACCTGAAATATCTCGCCACTATTAATTAATTTTTTAGCCTTAATTATAGATTTCAAAAAAGTATTTTTTGAAATATTGCTTTTAATAATATTTCCAATTTTATTTTTTTTTAAATTAGGATTAGAAATACAAACGTTATTTATTCTCGCAATAAATTTATTTATTTCTTCACATTTCAATAAATATATTTTTTTAAGGTTTATTTTTTTTTGTGTTCCATAAATATTTTGTATAAAAAATAATTTATTTTTCTCATTGTCATAAATGACAACTAATTGTGGACGAATTAATTTTACATCAGGAATTTTAATATCGTTTTTGCAATTATTAGGAATTTTTTCTTTAAACCTTACTATATCATATCCAATTTACTCTGCTATCATTGCTGACATTAATGGTAGTTTTTTTGAAGTCTTAAAGGAAAATTTTTTTATTAACTTATTTAAATAATCATAAGGTTTTTTTTTAATTATTTTTTTTTTATTATTTAAAATTTTAATTACATGATTATTATTTACCTCAATTATCTGGTCAGGATTAAAACCAAATATAGTATAACGTCCTCTATTCTTAACCTTTTCTACTGACTCAAATATAAAACTATCTTTACTTAATGAGACTAACTCAATTAATTTCTCTATTGTTTGTAATTTTGGCTTATCTTTTATAGCATAAATCTGCGAAAAAATTTTTTTTTTTAAATCTTTTTTAAATTCATTAAAAGTTGAAAATTTCATTTTAAAAATTTTTAAGTTAACTATTTATTTGTTTTTCATTAATTATAATTTGATATTTTTTATTTAAA
>CANMFY010000033.1 GCA_947497305.1 Candidatus Pelagibacterales bacterium
ATTTTTTTTATTTTTTTATTAATTATAGCCTTTGTACAAGGTGGGTTTTTTCCTTGATGGTGACAAGGTTCTAATGAAACGTAACAATCCGAATTGTTATTTTTTTTTAAATTAATTAAAGCGGAATACTCTGCGTGAGGACCTCCGCCAATGCCTGTTACTCCATAAGATAATATTTTATCTTTTTTACAAACTAAACAACCAACAGAGGGATTAACTCCAGTCATGTTATGATGAATATTGGCTAAATTAAAAGCCAAATTCATAAAGTAGGACTTAACAAACTTAGTATTATTTTTTTGAAGGAACATTTAGTTGATCTACAAATTGCTCGAAATCTTTTGCCTCTTTAAAATTTGTATAAACAGAGGCGAAACGAACATAGGCAACAGGATCAAGTTCTTTTAGACCTTCCATAACATATTTTCCAATTGTGCTAGATAATATTTCAGCCTGTCCTAGATCCTCTAAATTTCTATAAATTTTAGAAATAAATTTTTCAATTGTATCACTATCTACCGGTCTTTTTCTAAGTGCTATGTTAATTGATTTTGCTAATTTTTCTCTTTCAAAAGTAGATTTTCTTCCATTTTTTTTTACAACAATTAATTCTCTAAGCTGAACCCTTTCAAAAGTTGTAAATCTTTGCTTGCAATTACATTCTCTTCTACGTCTAATGACGGTACCGTCTTCAGTTGGCCTTGAGTCAATTACTGAGGTTTCTTTTTCTTTGCAAAAGGGGCAAATCACTTAGCTAATGATTGTACACTGGAAAAGCAGCACATAGTTTTTTTACTTTTTCCTGAACTTCTTTTTCAACAGTATCATTATTTTTGCTCACTAAGCTTTTCAGAACCTCGTCAATTAAGTGTGCAACAGTTTTAAATTCATTTAAAGAAAAACCTCTCGTTGTACATGCTGGAGTACCTAATCTTATTCCAGAAGTAATCCATGGTTTTTGGTCGTCATATGGAATTCCATTTTTGTTACAAGTTATGTTAGCTCTACCTAATGAGTCAGATGCATCTTTTCCTGTTAACTTAAAAGGTCTCAAGTCGAGAAGAATTAAATGCGTGTCCGTTCCACCAGAGAAAATTGTGTAACCTAAATTTTTTAATGTTTCAGATAAAATTTTTGCATTATCCACAACAGCTCTTGTGTATGATCTAAAGTCTTCAGTAAGTGCTTCTTTAAAGGAAACGGCTTTTGCAGCAATAACATGCATAAGCGGACCGCCTTGAGTTCCTGGAAATACAGCTGAATTAAATTTTTTTGCAAGCTCTTCATTATTGGTAAGGATTATTCCCCCTCTTGGGCCTCTTAAAACTTTGTGAGTTGTTGATGTTACAACATCTGCATAATCAACTGGATTTGGATATGCGCCTCCAGCAACTAAACCGGAAAAATGGGCCATATCAACAAGTAAGAAAGCTCCAACTTCATTAGCGATTTCTCTAAAAATTTTAAAATCTATAATTCTTGAATATGCACTTCCACCTGCGATTAATAACTTAGGCTTATGCTTTAAAGCTAATTCTCTCACAGAGTCATAATCAATAAGACCATTATCTTTTCTTACTCCGTAAGCAAAAGCATTAAACCATTTTCCAGACATCGCAGGAGCAGCGCCGTGTGTTAAGTGACCACCCTGATCTATGCCCATTCCTAAAATAGTATCGCCTGGTTTAATTAAAGCTAAAAAAACAGCGGCATTTGCCTGGGCACCAGAGTGTGGTTGAACGTTTGCAAAATTACATTTGAAAAGTTTTTTTGCTCTTTCGATTGCAAGATCTTCGGCAATATCTACAAACTCACAACCTCCATAGTATCTTTTGCCAGGATAACCTTCTGCATATTTATTTGTTAATACACTACCCTGAGCTTCTAAGACTGCTTTTGAGACTATGTTTTCGGATGCGATAAGTTCAATATGATGCTGCTGACGATTAAATTCTTTTTGTATCGAGCTAAAAATTTCAGGATCAGAACTTTTTAAATCATCATTAAAAAAATTTTCGATTTGTTTTTTATCAAATTTATTAGCTACGTTCATAATGTTATATATCTAGTTTTTTTATTCTTTTTAAATGTCTGCCCCCTTCAAAGGAAGTACCCATAAATATATTTACAACCTTTTGGGCATTTTTCAAATTAATTAATCGAGCCCCCATACATAAAATGTTTGCATTATTGTGTTTTCTTGCAAGAAATGCAGATTTTTTATCATTACAAATTGCTGCTCTAATCCCTTTAAATCTATTAGCGGCGATAGAAACGCCAATTCCAGAACCACAAATAAGTATTCCCGTTAAAGACTTCTTTTTTTTCAAGAACAATGCAAGCTTTTTTGCATTATCTGGATAATCAACTCTATCTTCAGAAAAAGTACCAAGGTCGAAAGTCTTAATTTTTAATTTTTTTAGATAGAATAAAATTTTTTCTTTAAGAATAAAGCCTGCATGATCCGAGGCTAAAGCGATAGATTTAGTTGATAATCTTGACACTACTTACAATTACCAACATCAAATTAATTTGTATATTAAAATTAAGATTTTTTATTTTATGCTGCTCTTGCAAGTTTTAACTCTTTCCATATTTTATCAAGGGCATTTACAAGAGTTTCTAATTTTAAGTCATCGTGCAAAGGGGTTGGCGTAAATCTAAGTCTTTCTAGGCCCCTTGGAACCGTTGGATAATTTATAGGCTGAACATAAATTGAGTATTCATTAAGTAAAATATCAGAAATTTCCTTACAAATTACAGGATCCTTAACTAACAAAGGAACTATATGACTGTTATTTTTAATTATAGGAAGATTTCGCTCAACCATTAATTTTTTTAATTTTTCCGCTCTATTATAAAGTGCTTCTCTTAAACTATGATTATTTTTGACATGTCGAACACTTGCTATTGCAGCGGCAGCTAAACTTGGAGGTAATGAAGTAGTAAAAATAAAACCTGGTGCAAAAGATCTTATCACATCAATAATATTATATTTAGCTGTTATATAACCACCCATCAAACCAAAACCTTTTGCAAGTGTGCCCTCAATTATATCAATTTGAGATGTTAAACCTAAATGCTCTGATAGTCCCCCGCCATTTTTACCGTATAATCCAACTCCATGAACTTCATCTAAATACGTAAGTGCATTATATTTTTTTGAAACTTTAATTATTTCTTCTATGGGTGCAAAATCACCATCCATTGAGTATACAGATTCAAATGCTACAATTTTTGGAACCTCAGGGTTTGAATTTTTTAATAAATGCTCAAGATGCTCAACATCATTGTGTTTCCAAATAGATTTTTCAGAATTTCCTTTTCTAATACCCTCTATCATTGAGGCATGATTATTTTCGTCAGAGAAAATTATACAATTTTTTAAAAATTTAGCCAAAGTGCTTAAGGCGCATTCATTAGCTATGTAACCGGAAGTAAAAATTAATGCACCGTCTTTATTATGAAATTTTGCAAGCTCTCTTTCTAATTCAACATGGTAATTTGAAGTGCCAGAAATATTTCTTGTTCCACCAGCGCCAGCACCAACTAAATTTACTGCATTTACAAATGCATCAACAACCAGTGGGTTTTGTCCCATTCCTAAATAATCATTACTACACCAGATAGTTACATCTGATTTAATTCCGTATTGATCATTATAAACCGCCTTTGGAAATTCGCCTTTTTTTCGCGTAATATTATTAAAAACTCTATAGCGACCTTCTTGTCTTAAATCTTTTAACGCATTGTTAAAAATAAGATCGTAATTTATGCTCATAGTTAATATTACCCTATAGAAAATACTTTTTTCAAATATAAACTTTTACTGTATTGTCGCATTAAATATAAAATTCTAATGAAATTCCCTGGTACTAGATTAAGAAGAAATAGAAAGTCAGAATGGTCTAGACGACTCATAAATGACACTTATCTTGATAAATCTGATTTTATATTACCTATTTTTGTTTGCGAGGGCAAAAATATGAAACAAGAAATTAAATCTATGCCTGGAATTTTTAGATATTCAGTAGATAGATTAGATGAAATTATTTCAAGAGCTTCACAAAATGAAATACCTGCTATTGCTCTTTTTCCACTCATAGAGAGTTCTAAAAAAAATAATAAAGGAAGTGAGGCATTAAATAAAAATAATGTGGTTTGCAATGCAATATCCAAAGTTAAGAAATTAAATAAGAATATTGGGGTAATGTGCGATGTAGCTCTTGACCCTTACACCTCCCATGGTCACGACGGACTTATTATAAATAATGAAATTGATAACGATGAAACAAATAAAATTTTAATTAAACAAGCTTTAGTTCAAGCTGAAGCTGGTTGTGATATTATTGCTCCATCAGACATGATGGATGGAAGAGTTGGATTAATAAGAAACGCTTTAGAAAAAAATAAATTTTATAATGTTCAAATATTATCCTATGCAGTTAAGTACGCTTCTAATTTTTATTCACCTTTTAGAGATGCCGTTGGTACTTCTTCAACTCTTAAAACTGACAAAAAAACCTACCAAATGGATTATAAAAATTCAGAAGAGGCTCTATTAGAAGTTAAATTAGACTTAGATGAAGGAGCCGATTTTGTAATGGTTAAGCCGGCTTTAGCATATCTTGATATTATTTATAAAATTAAACAAAAATTTAATGTACCTGTTTTTGCTTATAATGTTTCAGGGGAATACAGCTTAATCAAAAATGGTATTAGATCATCCCTTGCAAAAGAAGATATTATTCTTGAAGTAATTTATAGTTTTAAGAGAGCTGGCGCTAATGCAATTGTTTCTTACTTTGCTAACGAAGTAATAGAGAAATATTTATCAAACTAATTTTTTATATTTGCTTGCAAAATAAATTAACGGTTTTTTTTCGTTTTTCAATTTGAAATTTAAAACTTTTCCCACAAAAAATAAATGATCACCTATATTTATTTTTTTTATCGTTTTGCAATTAAGCTCTGCAAGATTATATTTTAATAAATTTTTCATAATAATCGAATTTTTTTTTGCTTCATTTTTTGATGAAAAATAATTTGAAACATTAGTTTGTTTTGCCGATAAAATATGAATATTAAAAAATTTTAAATTGTTAAATTTTTTATAACTAGAAGCAGTTTTATCCAAACTCCAAGAAATATAAGCAGGTTTTAAGGATATTGAGACAAAAGAATTAACAGTAATTCCTGTAATTAAACTATTTTTATTTTTTTTTGTCACAACTGTTATTCCAGTTGCGTATTTTGATAAAACTTTTTTATATTTTGAAATATCCATCTTATTATAAATTACATCTAATATTATTTTCAAAATTTCTATTCATAATTTGATTTTTATAATTCTTAATTACTTTTCCTGATTGAGCTCTCTTTCCGTAATTATCCGCTATTGTAGATTTATCAAACAGAGTTTTGTCGATTTGATCTTTAATAACTGACTTTGAATTAAATACCGTAGCATTAACAACTTTTAAGGATTTACCTTTTACTAAAATAACTCCTCTACCCTTGTCCAATTTTGGAAGTTCATTAATATTAAATGCAAGCATCTTATTTTTTTTGTCTGCTTCGCAGATAATTGCAACTGAATCTGAATCTTTTATGACTTTGGAGACCCCAATGACCATATCATCGCCCTTAACATTCATCACTTTTTTTCCAGTCTTTTTATTAGTTTCAAGCGTTTTTTCTAAAACAAGAAAGCCATATCCGCTTTTAGTATAAATAAAAATTTCACCTTCACTATCCAATTTAAAACCATCAATAATTTTTTCATTATCAGCAAGAGATAAATAAGACGAGATTGGTCTTCCAGTTGAAGACCCTGTTAAAATATTATCAGCTTCAATTGTATAAAATTTACCAAAACTTGATGCAAATATAATTTTATCATTAGAGCGAGCGTGCAATAATAAAGAACTACTTTCATTTCCAATTTGTTCTTCCAAATTTTTAACGAAAGATTTTTGAGATTTGATGAAGCCATTTTTAAGAATAGTAATTGTAAGAGGATCGTCAGATTTAATTTCATTATCAAAGGTTTCTTCATTTACGCTGCCAAATTTATCTAATTTGGTTCTTCTTTTGCCTAACTGCGGATTATCTGTAAATTTTTTAATTAAAAAATCTATTTCAGTATCTATTTCTTTTTTTTGCAAAGATTTAGAAGAAAGTAGTTTTGATAAAAAGTTTTTTTCAGATAATAAATCTTTATACTCTTGCTTAATTTCTTTTTCTTCTAGTTTTCTAAGATTTCTTAAACGCATATCTAAAATTGCGTTAACTTGATTTTGCGTAAATTTAAATTTTTTTATTAGTTGTAGTTTTGGATCATCTGCATTTCTTATAATTTTAATAATTTTATCTAAATTGTGATAAACTTTTATAAATCCTATTAAAATTTCTATTCTGTTTTTGATATTCTTTAACCTAAATTCTGATTTTCTTATTAAAACTTCGTAACGATGGGATAAAAAATTTACCAAAACTTCTTTTATCGACATTACTTTTGGCTGAAGTTTTGAATTTAAAACGTTCATATTTAAGGAAATTCTAACCTGTAAATCAGTCTGTCTAAACAAACTTTCCATTAATACTTCTGGTTTAACATTTCTATTTTTTGGACGAATGACTATACGAACTAGCTGATCTGATTCATCTATAACGTTATCAATTAATTTATTTTTTTTACTTATAATTAGATCTGCAATTTTTTCTATTAAAGTTGATTTGCTTACTTGATAGGGAATTTCATTTATAGAAATTTGATATTGACCCCTGCCCAAATCTTCAATTTTATAAGAGGACCTAAGTTCAAAGAAACCTCTCCCGCTTGTGTAAGCTTTTAATATTTCAGACTTATTATTATTTAAAATACCGCCAGTTGGAAAATCAGGCGCTGGAAGAACTTTTAATAATTCTTTAATTGAAACATTTTTGTCTTGATTGACGATTTTTAATCCCTGACAAATTTCTACAATATTATTTGGTTGAATGCTTGTCGCCATTCCAACCGCAATGCCGGATGCTCCATTTGCTAATAAGTTTGGAAATTTAGCTGGAAATACCAATGGCTCTTGTAAATCGCCATCATAAGTGCTTTTAAAATCTACTGTTTCTTCATCAATATTTTCAAGCAAAAGCTCAGAAATTTCCGTGAGTTTTGCCTCCGTGTACCTCATCGCAGCAGCATTATCTCCATCAATATTTCCAAAATTTCCCTGACCATTTACTAATGGATAACGAATTGAGAAATCTTGAGCCAGTCTCACTAGTGCATCATAAACAGACTGATCTCCATGGGGGTGAAATTTACCTATAACATCACCCACTACACGCGCAGATTTCTTAGGTTGTAATTTTGAACCTAAATTTAAAAGATACATAGCGTAAAGCAATCGTCGATGAACTGGTTTTAAACCATCTCTAACATCGGGCAACGCTCTATGCGTAATGGTTGACAATGCATAAGCTAAATACTTTTGACTAAACTCAGTTGCTAAAGATGCGTTTAAAATATTATCTTTATTTTTCATTAAAAAAATTCTCTAGTTTTAATCTATAAAAAGGAAATTTAACTTTATTCGGTTCAAAAATATAATTTAATAGTTGCTGCTTATTAATTAATAAACCATTGTAAATGTCATTATCAGTAAAGGCTGCTAAATTGTCATAAAAATATTGTGGATAACTTATATTTTTATTAATTAATTTTAAAGAGTCTTTATTTTCTAAATCAAGATTGAAACCTAATTCAGATAATAGAAATCTCTCCCATAAGACATATTTTTTAAAAAAATCATTAGAGTTTAAAGAATTAAATAAATCTTCAAAAGTATTATAAACAGTTAAATATGTATTTCTTTCAGGTAATATTTTTAAACAAATACTTGTTGCCGATAATATTGCTGTTAATTTTTTATTATTATCAAAATATTTTGGAGCTATTGCATCAATTAATT
>CANMFY010000034.1 GCA_947497305.1 Candidatus Pelagibacterales bacterium
TGCATCTTTAAGTGTAAATTTTTTAAATAAATTAATTTTAAATTTATTTGTTTTTATTGCTTCAAACACTGTTCGAGCGCTATTGACTAATTCTTCTCTTGTTACTGTATAATGTGCAATTGAGGGACGCGTAAAATATAATCCCTTTGGTGCGATATGTTTTTTTGGATCAACTTTTTCAACTAATCCTGAAGCATTTCCAAATGAAACCATGGTTCCACGGATTGCTAAACATTCAATGGACTCTTCAAATGTTTTAGCACCAACACCATCGTAAACTACATCGAGCATTTTACCATTTGTAATTTCTTTTACCTTTTGTGAAAAACTCTCCTTTGAATAGTTAATAACAAAATCACAACCATTTTCCTTTGCAATTTTTACTTTTTCATCTGAACCAACGGTGCCAATAACTTTGCATCCTAAAGCTTTAGCCCACTGACAGAAAACTTGGCCAAGTCCACCCGCTGCAGCTTGGTATAAAATAAATTGATCTTTTTTAACTTTATAAGCACGGTGTAATAAATATTCAGCTGTAATCCCCTTAAGCATAACACATGATGCGATTTCATCTGAAATGTAGTCTGGAATTTTTACTAGTTTTTCTTGCGGATAAACTTGTTTTTCTGAATAAGATCCTGGAGGGGCAGCAGCATGAGCGACACGATCACCTACTTTAAATTCTTTAACATCGGATCCTACATCCTCAATAACTCCTGCAGCTTCAAGACCCAGACCAGTTGGAAGGGGGAGAGGATAAATTCCTGCACGGTGATAAGTATCGATATAATTAAGACCAATTGCTTTATTTTTGATTAAGACTTCATTTGGAGCAAGTTTTTTAATTTCAACGTCAACAAACTTCATAACGTTTGGCTTACCAGTTTCTGTAATTTTTATTGCCTTAACCATAATTTATAATTATTATTAGAACATATTTTAGTTATGATAAAAACAATATTTCTATCTCTTTTACTTGTATTTTCTTTCAATACTTTTGATTTAAAAGCAGCTGATTCAGGCCCGCCACCACAAGTTATCCAAAAAACAAACCCAACTTATGCTGAGGCTAAAGCTTTAGTAAAAAGTAAGAAATTTGATAAAGCAGTCGTGATGCTTGAAGAGTTATTAAAGGATAAAAAAAATGCCAACAATCCAGATATTTTAAACGATTATGCTTTTTCGTTAAGAAACTTGAAACAATTTGATAAGGCAGAAAAATTTTATTTAGCAGCGTTAAAAATTGATTCAAAGCATGTTGGTGCTAATGAGTATTTAGGAGAGCTTTATTTACAAACTAAAAGACCTGAACAAGCTAAAAAAATTTTAGAGATTCTAAAAAATTGTAACTGCGAAGAATATAAAGAGCTTAAAGAAAAAGTAGAAAAATATAAGTAATTTTTTCTAATTTTATCGCTTAAAAACAATAATTTACCATCATTAATCAATTAAAAGTTGCGGTAAAATGCATGTTTGTTGGTTATTACTTTTATAATATAAGAAACTCAATGCTTTCTGACTATTTACAAAATTACTTAACGATTTTTATCTTCCTATTTGTAGCTATTGGAATTGGTGTTGCATTTATAGTGGTCAACTTTTTGTGCGCCCCTAGCAAGCCTGATGCTGAAAAATTATCACCTTATGAATGTGGTTTTGAGCCATTTAATGACTCTAGAATGAAATTTGATGTACGTTTTTATTTAGTTTCTATTCTTTTTATTATTTTTGATTTGGAAGTTGCCTTTTTATTTCCATGGGCAATCACTCTAGGTCAGATTGGTGCGGTAGGTTTTTGGTCGATGATGTTATTTTTAGGCACTTTAACCGTTGGCTTTATTTATGAATGGAAAAAAGGAGCTTTGGATTGGGAATGATACAAAATAAATTAGACCAAGTCCCTGCAGAATTTAAAGAGCTTGCAAAAGAGTTTACAGAAAAAGGTTTTATTACAACTTCAAGTGATAACTTAATTAACTGGGCAAGAACAGGTTCATTACACTGGATGACTTTTGGTCTTGCATGCTGTGCAGTTGAGATGATGCAAACTTCAATGCCACGTTATGATCTTGAAAGATTTGGAGCTGCACCTAGAGCATCACCAAGACAATCTGATGTGATGATTGTTGCTGGAACTTTAACAAATAAAATGGCACCAGCACTTAGAAAAGTTTACGATCAAATGCCAGAGCCTCGTTATGTTATATCAATGGGTAGCTGCGCAAATGGTGGTGGTTATTATCATTACTCTTATTCTGTAGTTAGAGGCTGTGATCGAATAGTTCCCGTAGATGTTTACGTTCCAGGTTGCCCACCTTCAGCTGAGGCTTTGTTATATGGAATATTGCAATTACAAAAAAAAATTAGAAGAGAAGGAACGATCGAGAGATAATTATGTTGAAAGTAAATCTAGATCCAAACTTGAAAGAACAATTCAAATCTTTAAAAGTTTTGGAGAACTTTTCAGAACCCGTTTTAGAAATTAATAAGGAAGAGCTGCCAAATCTTCTTATCTATTTAAGAGATAATAAAAGTTTAAGATTTAGACAGCTTATTGATATTTTAGGAGTGGATTATCCAAAACGCGAAAACAGATTTGATGTAATTTATTTATTATTAAGCCATGAATTTAATAATAGAATTACAATTAAGACTTCAGTTAAATTAGATGAAGCATTGGCAAGTGTAGTTCCTATTTTCCCAGTAGCTAATTGGTTTGAAAGAGAAGCCTTTGATATGTACGGGATTAAATTTACCAATCATCCAGATCTTAGAAGAATTTTAACTGACTATGAATTTGAAGGCTATCCGCTTAGAAAAGATTTTCCATTATCTGGACATACAGAAGTTCGATATGACGACGAGCTTAAAAAAGTAGTGTACGAGCCAGTAAAATTAGCCCAAGCTTATAGAGATTTTGACACTGAATCCCCATGGGAGGGCACCAAATATATTAAGAAAGAACAGGACAAAAGATAATGGCTAAAGAGACAAAGACTATGAATCTAAATTTTGGTCCACAGCATCCTGCTGCGCATGGAGTGTTAAGGTTAATTCTTGAACTAGATGGTGAAGTAATTGAGCGAGCAGATCCGCATATTGGACTACTTCATAGAGGAACAGAAAAATTAATTGAAAATAAAACTTATACGCAAGCCGTACCATATTTTGATCGTCTTGATTATGTAGCGCCGATGAATCAAGAACATGCCTTTGCACTTGCCATTGAAAAATTATTAGAAATTAGAGTTCCAGCTCGAGGAAGTTATATTCGCGTTATCTTTTGTGAGATTGGAAGAATTTTAAGTCACATTTTAAATATTACAACACAAGCATTAGATGTGGGTGCATTAACTCCTTCTCTTTGGGGATTTGAGGAGAGAGAAAAATTAATGGTATTTTATGAGAGAGTTTCAGGATCAAGATTACATGCAAATTATTTTAGACCAGGCGGAGTTCATCAAGATTTTCCAGTGGGTCTTAAAGAAGATATTTTAGAATTTTGTAAAAACTTTCCAAAAGTTATTGATGATTTAGAAAATTTATTGACTGATAATAGAATATTTAAACAAAGAAATGTTGATATTGGAATTGTCAGTCCCCAAGATGCAGTGGCGCATGGTTTTTCTGGAGTAATGCTGCGAGGGTCAGGGATTGCTTGGGATTTAAGAAGAGCGCAGTCTTATGAAGTTTACGACAAATTTAAATTTAAAATTCCAATTGGAAAAAATGGTGACTGCTATGATCGATATCTTTGCAGAATTGAGGAAATGAGAGAAAGCACAAAAATAATTATCGATGCTTTAAATTCTATGCCAGAAGGTCCTGTGATGACAACCGATGGAAAAGTTTCGCCGCCATCAAGAGCAGATATGAAAAAATCAATGGAAGCTTTAATTCACCACTTTAAATTATTTACAGAAGGTTATCATGTTCCAAAGGGAGAAGTTTATTCTTGTGTTGAAGCTCCTAAAGGAGAGTTTGGAGTTTATCTAATCGCTGATGGATCAAACAAACCTTATCGTTGTAAAATTAAAGCACCAGGTTTTGCTCATTTACAAGCAATGGATTATGTCATTAAGGGCCATATGTTAGCTGATGTTCCTGCGGTTCTTGGTTCTATGGATATTGTATTTGGAGAAATTGATCGATGAGTGGAAAACATGTTGAAAAAAATCAGCCGACTTCCTTTGAATTTAATTCAGCAAATTTAGAGAAAATTAATAAGATATTAAAAAAATATCCATCAGAACGTAAAAAAAGTGCAGTAATGCCTCTTTTAGATATTGCACAAAGACAGCATGATAACTGGATTCCTTATGCTGCTATTAAGAAAATAGCTGAAATTTTAGAGATGCCTCATATCAAAGTTTATGAAGTTGCAACTTTCTACTCGATGTACAATTTAGCGCCCGTTGGAAAATATTTTGTACAAGTCTGCACGACAACACCTTGTATGTTAAGAGGATCAGAAAAAATTGTAAAACTTTGTAAAAAATATATTTCAGAAAAAGAAGGTCAGTTAAGCAGTGATAATAAAGCTTCATGGGTAGAAGTTGAATGTTTAGGAGCATGCGTCAGTGCACCTATGATGCAAATTAATGATGATTTTTTTGAGGACTTAAATGAGGACACTGCAATTAAAATTTTTGAAGGGATTAAATCTGATCAACTACCTAAGTTTGGATCTCAAAAGGGTAGAATTGGTTTTGAACCTAATAAACGATTAACATTAGTTAAAAATTAAATGCTACAGGATAAAGATAGAATTTTTACAAATCTATACGGTGATTTCGGTAGAGATATAGTTTCTGCAAAATCTAGAGGAGACTGGAAAGATACTGCAGCTCTTATTGCAAAAGGAAAAGATTGGATCATCAATGAGGTAAAACTTTCTGAATTAAGAGGAAGGGGAGGAGCAGGATTTCCAACTGGAATGAAATGGTCTTTTGCTCCAAAAGAAATAAAAACTGGCAGACCTCATTATTTAATTATCAATGCAGATGAGTCAGAACCTGGAACTTGCAAAGATAGAGATATTATAAGATTTGAACCACAAAAATTAATTGAAGGTTGTTTAATTTCCTCTTATGCGATTGGAGCAAACACTTGCTACATTTATATTCGAGGAGAATATTTTAACGAGAGTAAAATTTTACAAGAAGCAATTAATGAAGCTTATAAAGAAGGCATGATTGGCAAAAATGCTTGTGGAACAGGATTTGATTTAGATATTCATATTCACCTAGGTGCAGGTGCTTATATTTGTGGAGAAGAAACTGCTTTAATTGAAAGTATAGAAGGTAATAAAGGTCAGCCAAGATTAAAACCTCCTTTCCCAGCATTAGTTGGTCTTTATGGATGTCCAACAATTGTAAATAATGTTGAAACAATTGCTGTAGTTCCAACAATTTTAAAAAGAGGTGGAAAATGGTTTGCAAGTTTTGGTAGAGCAAAAAATACTGGAACTAAAATTTTTTGTATTTCAGGAAATGTTAACAATCCATGTAATGTTGAAGAGGAAATGGGTATTCCTCTAAAAGAATTAATAGAAAAACATGCAGGTGGAGTTGTGGGTGGTTGGGAAAATTTACAAGCAGTAATCCCAGGTGGCTCCTCAATGCCAGTTTTAAGTAAAAAAATATGCGATACGATAAAAATGGATTTTGACTCCTTAGTAGAAGTTCAAAGTGGTCTTGGAACGGCAGGGGTTGTAGTAATCGATAAATCCCAAGATATAGTTAAATGCTTTGCTAGAATAGCCAGGTTTTATAAGCATGAAAGCTGCGGTCAGTGTACACCATGCAGAGAAGGCACTGGTTGGATGTGGAGAATGTTAGAGAGAATTAATAAGGGCGATGCGGACGTTCAAGAAATAGATATGTTAATGGATGTTACCAAACAAATAGAGGGGCACACTATCTGCGCTTTTGGTGAAGGAGCTTCTTGGCCGGTTCAAGGTTTATTAAGACATTTTCGAGGTGAGATTGAACAAAGATTAACTTTTAAAAATAAAAAAATTGCATAAATGATTAAATTAAAAGTTGATGGAGTCGAAATAGAAGTGCCGCAAGGCGCGACCGTACTTCAAGCCTGTGAAATTGCAGGCAAAGAAATTCCAAGATTTTGTTACCATGAAAGATTATCCATCGCTGGAAATTGTAGAATGTGTCTTGTTGAAATGGACAAATCAGCAAAACCAGTTGCATCCTGTGCAATGCCAGCTGCAAATGGACAAGTCATTTATACTAACACTGAACTTGTAAAAAAAGCTCGCGAAGGTGTGATGGAATTTTTACTTATAAACCATCCTTTAGATTGTCCTATTTGCGATCAAGGAGGAGAATGTGACCTACAAGATCAATCTATGAAATATGGTGTTGATAAATCTAGATATCAATTAAATAAAAGATCAGTCAAAGAAAAATACATGGGTCCTCTAATTAAAACAGTTATGACAAGATGTATTCATTGCACTCGTTGTATTCGATTTGCATCAGAGGTTGCTGGTGTGCCAGATCTTGGAACAACAGGACGTGGTGAGAATATGGAAATTACTACTTATCTGGAAAAAACTTTAGATTCTGAATTATCTGCTAACGTTATTGATCTTTGTCCTGTGGGCGCCTTAACTTCAAAGCCTTACGCTTTTGAAGCAAGACCTTGGGAACTTACAAAAACAGAAAGTATCGATGTGATGGATGCAGTGGGTTCCAATATTCGAGTCGATACAAAAGGCTGGGAAGTAAAAAGAGTTTTACCAAGATTAAATGAGGAAATTAATGAGGAATGGATTTCTGATAAGACTCGTTATGCCTGTGATGGATTATCAAAAAATAGAATTGATAAACCTTACATTAAAGTAAATGAAAAACTTGAAGCGTGTAGTTGGGAGCAGGCATTTGATTTTATAATTAAAAATACAAAAGATTTATCAGGCGATAAAGTTTTTGGAGTTGTTGGTGATTTGATCGATGTTGAAAGTATGTATATGTTTCAAAAATTTTTAAATACTTCTTATAAATCTAATAATATTGATTTTAGACAAACTAATCTTTTTATAAATCAGTCTCACAAAGCAAACTATTTATTTAACACGACAATTGCTCGTTTAGACGAAGCCGATTTAGTTGTTTTAGTTGGTTCAAACCCAAGATTAGAGGCGCCAATAGTAAATATTAGGATTAGAAAGGCATTTTTAGCAAGAAAAACTAAGGTTTATTCCATAGGAGATAATTTTGATCTTACCTATCCCCATGAAAATATTGGAACAACCCATTCTGCAATTGCTGAGATATTAAATAAAAAGGGAAAAATTTATGAGAGCTTAAAGACCTCTAAAAAGCCTGTCTTTATTATCGGTGAATCTGCTTTATCCTCGAATGGTGAATATATTCTTGAAACAATAAAAAAAATTTTAAAAGAAAGTAATTCGCTAAATGAAAATTGGAATGGCTTAAATATTCTTCACCAAAAAGCATCCAGTGTTGGCGCAATATATCTTAACTTGATGAAGGAAAATTTTTTAGAAAAATTAAATGATGATAACAACAAATTAGTTTACCTACTAGGAGCAGATCACGTCAAATTAAGTAAAAAAAATCAATTTATAATTTATCAAGGATCTCACGGGGGTCTTAATAGTAAAATTGCAGATGTCGTACTGCCAGGGGCTGCTTATACTGAAAAAAAAGGTATTTATGTTAATACTGAAGGAAGAGTTCAAAGTGCAAACAAAGCAACTTTCCCCCCAGGCGATGCAAAAGAGGATTGGAAAATATTCAGAGCATTATCTGAAAAATTTAATAATCTAATAGATATTAACACTCATGAAATTTTAAGAGAAAATTTGTTTAAAGATTTTCCAATTTTCAAAAATTTTAATGAAATCCCATAACTTACATTTGA
>CANMFY010000035.1 GCA_947497305.1 Candidatus Pelagibacterales bacterium
GTACAGAAGTTGGTGTCCCACCATTTGAATTTCTTAATTTATCAAATCTTGAAATTGATTTTTGAGTTTCGCTTTCAGGAATTGTTTCATGTTTTGAATTTGGTTTTACTATTGTTGCTGCTCTCATCGCAGCAGCTCTGCCAAATACAACAAGGTCAATTAATGAATTAGATCCTAGTCTATTTGCGCCATGTACGGAAACGCAGGCTGCTTCACCCACTGCCATTAGACCTGGTACAATAATATCTTTACCGTTTTCAGTTTTTGAAACTACTTCACCATAATAATTTGCAGGAATTCCCCCCATATTATAATGAACTGTAGGCACAACTGGTATAGGTTCTTTTGTTACATCTACGCCAGCAAAAATTTTTGCAGACTCGGAAATTCCAGGAAGTCTTTCGTGTAAAACTTTTGGATCTAAATGATTTAAATGAAGATAAATATGATCTTTGTTTTTACCAACTCCTCGACCTTCGTTAATTTCAATTGTCATGGATCTTGAAACAACATCTCTTGATGCAAGATCTTTTGCTGAAGGGGCATATCTTTCCATAAACCGTTCACCCTCAGAATTAGCTAAAAATCCACCTTCTCCTCTGGAGCCTTCAGTAATTAAACATCCAGCACCATAAATTCCTGTTGGATGAAATTGAATAAATTCCATATCTTGTAATGGCAAACCAGCTCTTAAAACCATTGCATTTCCATCTCCTGTGCAAGTATGTGCAGAAGTTGCTGAAAAATAAGCTCTTCCATAACCACCCGTTGCAAGAATTGTCATATTAGCTCTAAAACGATGAATGGTACCATCTTGTAAATTCCAAGCAGTTACTCCGTGGCACTTTCCATTATGCATTAATAAATCTAATGCAAAATATTCTATAAAAAATTCAGTATTTTTTTTAAGTGCCTGCCCGTAAAGTGTGTGAAGGATTGCGTGTCCTGTTCTATCAGCAGCTGCACAAGTTCTTTGAGCAATACCGTTTCCATAATTTGAAGTCATTCCGCCAAATGGTCTTTGATAAATTTTTCCCTCTTCCGTTCTACTAAAAGGAACACCGTATTTTTCAAGTTCAATGACTGCCCTTGGAGCTTCTTTACATAAATATTCAATAGCATCTTGATCACCTAACCAATCCGCTCCTTTTACCGTATCGTACATATGCCAACGCCAATCATCCTCTGACATATTTCCTAGTGCAGCAGAAATCCCACCTTGCGCAGCAGCAGTATGGCTTCTCGTTGGAAATACTTTTGAAATGCATGCCGTTTTAAGCCCAGCTTCAGCTAAACCTACAGCAGCTCTTAATCCAGAGCCACCAGCTCCCACAACAATAACGTCATATTCATGATCAATAATTGAATAAGTGCTCATAAAATAATTATTGTTAATGATACTATGCCAACAAGCGGAAGTATAGCTGAGGTTAACATTATAATTCTATTTAAAATATTCTTCATATTTTCTTGCTGAATATAATCTTCAATAATTTCACCTAAGCCTAATTTTAAATGAGTACCTGCAAATATTAAAAATAAAGCAAATATAGCTATCGATAAATAACTATCAAAAAAATCTAATGCTCCTGTATAATCTTGATTAACTAAATCCACTAAAGAATATAATAAAAATAATAATAAAGGGATTAATACAATTGCACTAACTCTTTGTATTAACCATTTATTTAGAGCATGATTTTTCATTATATAATCCAAATAAAAAATGTTGTTAGAATAGATAAAAACAAAACAACTACTCCAGAAAGATTTGCAATTTTAATTTCATAACCATAGCCAAAATCCCAAGCAAGATGTCTAATACCATTCAACATGTGATAAACAAATGACCAGGTAAATCCAACTAGAATAAATTTTCCAACTAAGCTTTTTAAAAATTTTTGATAAAAATTATAATATTCAGGTCCTGTTGCTAAAAACAAAACCCACAAAACAATTAAAAAAAAACCACCAACGTTAAATACACCTGTCATCCTATGTGTAATTGATAATAAAGAAGAAAACTGCCACTTATAAATCTGTAAATGAGGGGATAACGGACTAGTGTTTTTTTCCATAAAAAATATTTAATTATTTTTTATATACTTTTTAACTAAAACCTCCGCTATTTGCACTCCATTAAAAGCCGCACCTTTTAATAAGTTATCTGAAACTATCCATAAATTAATCGCATTTCTAGTTGGGTCCTTTCTGATTCTAGAAATATAAGTTAAGTAACTTCCAGCACACTCCAGAGGAGTTGCATAACCACCATTTTTTTGCTCATCAATTACTTTACAGCCAGGAGCTTTTGATAAAATGGATCTAATTTGCTTTATATTAAATCTTTTTTTTAGCTCAATATTTACGGACTCAGAATGTGAAATAAGCACGGGAACACGAACACAGGTTGCTGTTACTTTAATATTTTTATCTAATATCTTTTTAGTTTCATTTTCCATTTTCCACTCTTCTTTTGTAGAACCGTCTTTCATAAAAACATCAATGTGAGGAATAACGTTAAATGCTATTTGTTTTGTAAATTTTATAGGCTTAATCTTTTTCTTAGCTAAATAGTCTTTTGTTTGAGAAATAAGCTCATCCATTGTAGCTTTTCCTGCTCCAGATACAGACTGATAAGTTGAAGTAACAACTCGAGTTACTTTAAATTTGTCATGAAGAGGCTTGAGAGCTAAGACAAGTTGCGTTGTAGAACAATTTGGATTTGAAATAATATTTTTTTTTTTATAATTTTTAAGTGCATATTCGTTAACCTCTGGAATTACCAAAGGAATATCTTTTAACATTCTAAATTGTTTAGAATGTTCTATTACCGTAGAGTATTTTGCAATTTTTGGGGCTAAAGTTTTTGCAAGCTTTGATCCTGCACAAAAAAAAGTAATATGAGCTTTTTTGAAATCGAAATTATCTAAATTTTCAACTCTAATTTTTTTATTTCTAAATTTTATAAAACTGCCAGCACTTCGTTTAGATGATAATAAATATAAATTATTAACTGGAAATTTTCTTCTTTCTAAAACTTCAACAGTTTTTCTTCCAACGTTACCTGTGCTTCCCACTATCGCTATATTAATTTTCATCTATTTTAATTTGGTAATTACCAAATCTCCCATTTGAGAAGTTGAAACTTTATTTTTGCCTGATTCCATAATATCTGCTGTTCGATATCCATCGCTAAGAACATCTTTGACAGCCTTATCAAGCATGTCAGCATCTTTATCCATATTAAATGAATAACGTAGTGCCATAGAAAAACTTAATATTGAAGCAAGTGGGTTTGCAATATTTTTGCCTGCAATATCAGGCGCTGAACCGTGGCAAGGTTCGTACATTGATTTAAATTTTCCATCCTTATTTTTACTACTTAACGAGGCTGAAGGCAGCATTCCAAGTGAACCTGTTAGCATTCCAGCTTCATCTGAAAGCATATCCCCAAATAAATTATCAGTTACAATCACATCAAATTGCTTAGGATTTCTAACTAATTGCATGGCACAATTGTCCGCTAGCATGTGACTTAGTTCAACATCTTTAAATTCTTTCTTGTGTAATTCTTCTACTTCTTCTCTCCATAACAAACCTGCCTCCATAACATTAGATTTTTCACATGAAGTAACTTTATTATTTCTTTTTCTTGCAAGTTCAAAAGCAACTCTTGCAACTCTTTGGATTTCACTTGTTGTGTAAGTATGAGTATTTATTCCTTTTTTCTCGCCATTTGCTAATTTTTCAACTCCTCTTGGACTTCCAAAATAAATTCCTCCTGTAAGTTCACGCACAATCATAATGTCTAAATCAGAAACAACTTCTGGCTTTAAAGTAGATGCATTAGCAAGTTCTTTAAAACAAATTGCAGGTCTTAAATTTGCAAATAATTCCAAATCTTTTCTAAGTCTTAATAAAGCTCGCTCAGGTTTTTTTGAAAATTCTAATTTATCCCACTTTGGTCCCCCGACAGCTCCTAATAAAACTGCATCACTCTCCAATGCTATTTTAACTACTTTGTCAGTAATTGGCTCACCATATTTATCAAAAGAAATTCCTCCAGCTAACTCTTCTGTAATATCAAAATCAGCAGATTTATTATTATTAAACCAAACAATAATTTTTTTAACTTCATTCATTACCTCAGGTCCAATTCCATCACCTGCAAGGATAAGAAGTTTTTTTTTCATTAATATAACCAAGGAGTTAGATTTTTTTTTCTTTGCTCAAAACTTTCAATTTTAGCATCTTTTTTTAAAGTAAGGGCAATATCATCATAACCATTTAACAAACATTCTTTTCTAAATGACTCAATTTCAAAATCAAAAGGTCTATTATCTCCTTTATGAATTTTTTGATCAATTAAATCTATTTCTATTTCTTTATTTTTTCTTGCAGCCTCAGATAATTCTTTAACTTGGTTTTCAGGAAGAATAATTGGCAAAATTCCATTTTTAAAACAGTTATTGTAAAAAATATCTGCAAAACTTTCTGCAATAATACATCGAATACCAAAATCTAATAATGCCCATGGAGCATGCTCTCTTGATGAACCACAACCAAAATTTTTTCCTGAAATTAAAATTTTTGCTTTATTAAAAGGTGTGTTATTTAATATAAAGTTTTTAATTACATTTCCTTTTTCATCATAACGCATTTCGTAAAATAAAGCAGAGCCAAGACCTGTTCTTTTAATCGTTTTTAAAAATTGTTTTGGAATAATCATATCTGTATCAATATTTGAAATTTGAAGATCGGCTGCAATACTTTTAAGTTTAGTAAATTTTTCCATTAAATAATTTTTCTGATATCTACGAATTTGCCCTCAATTGCAGCCGCAGCTGCCATTACTGGACTAACTAAATGTGTTCTTCCGCCTCGTCCTTGTCTTCCTTCAAAATTTCTATTTGAAGTCGAAGCACATCTTTCTTTTGGTTTTAATTGATCTGGATTCATACCAAGACACATTGAACATCCAGGCTCTCTCCAATCAAATCCTGAATCTTTAAATATTTTATCTAAACCCTCTTTTTCAGCTTGCAATTTTACAAGTCCAGAACCTGGGACAACAATTGCATCAACACTTTTATTTACTTTTTTTCCTTTAACTATTTTTGCAACTTCTCTTAAATCTTCAATTCTTCCATTGGTACAAGAGCCAATAAAAACCTTATCAATTTTAATATCTTGAATAGCGGTATTAGGTTCTAAACCCATATAATCTAATGATCTTAGTATGGATTTTTTTCTATCCTCATTTTTTTCTAAATTAGGATCAGGAACTTTTCCATTAATAGATGCTATATCTTGAGGGCTTGTTCCCCAAGTAACTGTTGGTTCAATATCTTTTCCTTGTAAATAAAGTTCTCTGTCAAATTTTGCATCTTTGTCTGTGTATAAGTTACTCCAATAATTAAGGGCTTTTTCCCAATTTTCTCCCTTTGGAGCCAAAGGTCTTCCTTTAATATAATCAAAAGTTTTTTGATCTGGTGTAACAAGTCCAGCTCGAGCACCCGCCTCAATACTCATATTACAAACAGTCATTCTCTCTTCCATAGAAAAATTTCTAAAAACTTCTCCACAGTATTCAATAACATAACCAGTTCCACCTGCTGTTCCAATATTTCCAATAATAGATAAGATTACATCTTTAGCAGTAACTCCTAATGGCAATTTTCCATCAACACTAATTTTAAAATTTTTTGCTCTACTTTGAATTAAAGTTTGTGTGGCAAGAACATGCTCTACTTCTGAAGTTCCAATTCCAAAAGCTAATGCACCAAAGGCACCGTGAGTTGAAGTATGACTATCGCCACAAACGATTGTCATTCCTGGTTGTGTAAATCCTTGTTCAGGACCAATGACGTGAACAATTCCTTGTCTTTTGTCTGTTAAGCCAAAAAATTCTATACCAAAATCTTTACAATTTTTAGAAAGAGTCTCAACTTGAATTGCAGATTCTTTATCAGCAATTCCTTTTGATCTATCAGTTGTCGGAACGTTATGATCAACAACAGCTAATGTTGAGCCGGGTAATTTTACTTTTCTATTAGATAAACGTAATCCTTCAAAAGCTTGGGGACTTGTGACCTCGTGAACTAAATGTCGATCAATATATAAAAGTGACGTTCCGTCATTTTGTTCGTCAACTAAATGACTTTCCCATATTTTGTCGTAAAGTGTCTTTGCCATTAAATAAAAACTAGTATTACTTCTTTTTATTCTGAGCTTCTGTCTTTGGCGCTGAAGCTTTTTCCGTATTTTTTGGAGCCTGCTCAGCAGCTAAATCTGCTTGGGCTTCAATATTTTGGACTGCCTCTTTTTTTGGTAAAGGTTGAATAATATCTACACCTATTTTCTTTCTAATTTTTTCAGTAATTCTAGCTGATTTACCAGTTCTTTCTCTTAAGTAATAAAGTTTTGCTCGTCTTACTTTTCCACTTCTTATAACTTCAACAGACTCCACGTTTGGACTGTGAACTGGAAATAATCTTTCAACACCCTCTCCAAAAGAAATTTTTCTAACTGTAAAAGTAGAATTAATTCCTCGATTTTTTTTAGCAATACAAACCCCTTCATAAGCTTGTATTCTTTGTCTTTTTCCTTCAATAATTCGAACGTTTACTTTTAAAGTATCTCCTGGAGAAAATTCTGGCAACTTTTTTTCACCGATTTTCTTGATATGAAGTTTATCTAATTCGTCTATTCTCATTGTAGACATTTGCATTAAAATTTTGTTATTTATGATATTTTTCCCATAAATCTTGTCTCTGGCGACGTGTTATATCCTCGGATTGTGCTAAGCGCCAGTCCTTAATTTTAGCGTGATTTCCAGACAAAAGTACTTCCGGAACAGCTCTACCTTTCCACTCTTGAGGTTTTGTATATTGAGGATATTCCAATAAATTATTTTCAAAACTCTCTTCATTTAAAGAGGAAGAATTACCAAGAACCCCTGGCAATAATCTAAGTATGGAGTCTAAAAAAACAAATGCTGCTGTTTCACCACCAGATAAAATAAAATCTCCGATACTTATTTCTCTAATTTTTCTTTCTTCTATAACTCTCTGATCAATTCCTTCAAAGTGTCCACAAATAAGATCTACTCCATTTTTTTGTGATAATTGCTTTGCAACTTTTTGTGTTAACAATTCACCTTTTGGACTTAGATAAATAAGTTCATTGTTAGAATTTTTAATATTTTTATCCAAACAATTATCTATTACGTCCGCACGCATCACCATTCCACTTCCTCCACCAAAAGGAGTATCATCTACGCTTCCATGCTTATCTAAAGCATAGTCTCTGATGTTGATGATATCGAGAGACCAAATTTTATTTTCTCTAGCTTTTTTATAAAGGCCGATATCTAAAATTCCTGGAAAAAATTCTGGATATAGAGTGAATATTTTTGCAGACCACATAATAATTAATTAGCTTTTGGCGCCTCCGCTTCTGGTGCTTTTTCTTCAGCCTTTGGAGCTTCTACAGGAGCTGGTTCAGCTGCTGGAGCCGCTACCGCTTCTGCTGCCGGAGCTGCTGCTGGTGCTTCTTTTGGGGCTTGTGCAGCTTTTATTCTTTCTTGCGCTTTCTTTTTAGGTAAGCCTTTAATTGGATTATTTCTTTTTTCAGGAACTGGCGCAAGATTTGCGGCACCTAAAAATTTTGCAACTCTTAAAGTAGGTTGAGCTCCCATTTTAATCCAGTGAGTTATTCTTTCTGACTCTAAGCTTAATCTTTCTGGTTTGCTTTTTGGTAATAACGGATTGAAATATCCAAGTTTTTCAATAAATTTTCCATCTCTTGGATTTCTAGAATCTGCAACTACGATTTGATAAAAGGGTCTTTTTTT
>CANMFY010000036.1 GCA_947497305.1 Candidatus Pelagibacterales bacterium
GCCAACGGTTTTACAGACCGTCACCTTTAACCACTCGGTCACCCCTCCAATTTTTCACAAAACGACGGAGGTTTTGCTTTGAGTGGCTTTCAAGTGTTCTAAAAAAGAAAAATTTTACAACACAACTCCCTAACCACACTATTGCGATTTTGAAGCTTAAAATTAGGCGGAATATAATTAGAGAGCAATATTAATGCAATACATTTTTAGCTCAAATTAAGATAGTTATATCAATTAAATCAATGAAAACAGGTGCATTTTGGATAGGCGGCAAACACGCAGTTTTATCTGCTATCAAAAACCCTAAAAGAAAAATAAATAAACTTATTATTACGGAAGAAAATCAGAAAGATTTTAATCCTAAAAATTTCAATAAAAAAATTTTAATTGAAACAAAAGATAAAAAAGAGATAGATAAAATTTTTATTAGTGAAAATATTGTACATCAAGGTGTAGCTGCTGAGATAGAAAGTATTCCAACAGTAGAGTTAAAAGAGTATTTAAAAAGTAAAAGTAATTCAAAAAATACATTAGTTGTACTAGACGATATTACAGATCAAAGAAATATAGGCTCAATAATAAGATCATGCAGCGCTTTTAATATTGATGCTGTTATTCTTTTAGAAAAAAATTATAACCCTAAAAACAAGATGATGTACAAAAGCGCTAGTGGGGCAATGGAACTTGTAAACATTATTCCGGTCTCAAATATTACAAACGCACTAGAAGTTTTAAAGAAAAATAATTATTGGGTATATGGACTGGATGGTAATGCAAAAGAAAATATTGAAGATCAAAAATGGTCTAACCAGAATGTTTTTGTGTTTGGATCTGAAGGAGATGGTCTTAGAAGGTTAGTAAAGGAAAACTGTGATCATCTTATTAAAATTCAAATTAATAAAGAAATTGAGAGTTTAAATGTTTCTAACGCAGTCTCAACAACTTTGGGTATTTTTAGATTACTTGAGAGAAAAAATTAAAATCCAAAACTAGATTTTATTCCATCTACAATAAATTGAATTGCAAGAGATGCCAAAATTAAAGCTATTACTCTTGAAAATACATTTAAAATATTTTTACTAGTATAGTTTGCAAGAATAGCAGAAAATATCATGTGAAACAAAGTTACAATCATCACAATAGTTAAAGCAATATAAACCATTATTAATTTTTCTGGTTCCTTCGAGCTTGCATTTACTAAAAGCAAAACAGAAGTTAAGGCTGCTGGTCCAGCAATTAATGGAATGGCGAGTGGAAAAATTGAAATTTCTTCTAAAGTTTTTTCACTTAAAACTTTATTAGCGCTCTCCTCTCTTCTTAATCTTCTTTTATCTAAGAGCATTTCAATTGAAATAATAAATAAAATTATACCACCTGCAATTTTTAGAGAGTCTATTGATACCCCAATCCAATTGAAAAAAAATTTACCTCCGTATGCAAAAACAATTAGTACTATAAAAGCAATTAAGGATGATTTAATTGCAATTTTAAATCTTTGCGCTCTTGTTGCTCCTTCTGTTAATAATAAAAATAAAGGTCCAATCCCTGCTGCATCTATAGCAACAAATAAAACTGCAAAAGAATTAAAAAAAGTTGAACTCATAATTAACATTTATTTTGGCGGGAGTGACGGGACTCGAACCCGCGGCCTCCTGCGTGACAGGCAGGCGCTCTAACCAAGCTGAGCTACACCCCCAAAAAAAGCGGTGCAGACAAAATTATGCTGTCACCACAATTTAAAATAAGTAATCAAATCTTATATATAGAATTATACAAAATGTCTTTTTAATTTTACTTTAGGAATTTGAAGACAATAAATATGAGCCTCTGTTTTCTTTTTATTCTTTAAGTAAACATCAGTTTTTGTTCTGAAATAATGTTGACCTTCAAAATAATCGATTTTTTTCCATATATTTTTAAGAATGTACGAGGTTAATAAATAGCCGTTTATTTTTTTACCTTTAGAATCGGAAATAATCGCATCATACTCAATATCTTTTTCTAACTTTATTTTTCTAACAAAACCAAATGTGAATGCTTTTTGCCAACAACCCAAAATATTTTTTAAAATAAAAAAATTTTTATTATTTGGCATTAAGCTGCCGTAAACGAACAATTTATCCATAACTTTATGGTGGGCATCGTAAGAATCGAACTTACCACCCCTTGCGTGTCGAGCAAGTGTTCTACCAATGAACTAGATGCCCTTAAAAGTAAACAATGGTGGGCGATGAGAGACTCGAACTCCCGACCCTCTCGGTGTAAACGAGATGCTCTACCAACTGAGCTAATCGCCCTTTTAATTTAAAAATCTTGTATAACAGTAATTAGCAAAAGTGAAATAATAATTACTTAGGTAAATACTTTTTAAATGCTGTAGTTTTTGAGAATACTTTTCCTTTTAAAAGATTAAATGTATTTTGATCCTCTTTTTTAATTTTTGAGCAAGTAATTAAACCGTACTGATCTGCAAATTGATTTTTATAAAATGTCTGTTTATTTTTAAAATCACTCACACAATTCTTTAAATAATCACTAGGATAAAAAAACCAGATAATTAGCAACAGAGGAATTATATACCAATATTTTTTAATTATTTTCATTTTTTATTATTAAGTACTATTTATTAACTAAAAATATATAAGTTAAGAAAAATTTATTATGGATTGGATACAAATTTTTAATCTTTTAATTGTAATGATGATGGCCGCTTCAGTTGCTGGCTTCATGGCAGGTCTACTTGGTGTAGGAGGCGGCTTAGTAATGGTTCCTGCACTTTATTATGCATTTACAGTTCTTGATTATGAAATGGCAACTAAAATGCATTTAGCTTTGGGAACTTCTTTAGCAATTATTATACCTACATCTATCATGTCTACTCGAACGCACATGAAATTTAATGCAGTTGATTTTGGTCTGATAAAGTCTTTTGGTATTTATATTGTTTTAGGTGTTATTATTGGAACTTTATTGGCATCTAATCTAAAAACAGCCAATTTAGTATTATTTTTTTCAGTTTTTGCATTCTTGGTGGGTTTGTTTTTCTTATTTTTAAAATCAAAATTAGAAGAAACTGAAAGAAATATTCCAAAAATTTATAAAATTATTATTGGAAATTTTATAGGTTTTATTTCGGTGCCTTTAGGTATTGGTGGGGGCTCACTATCAGTGCCGTTTATGAGATTATTTGGTTACGATATGAGAAAAGCTATTGGAACATCTGCAGCTATTGGAATTTTGATTGCAATTTCAGGAACTATTAGCATGATTTTAAGTGGAGCTATATTTGCGGTAGTTAATTCCCCACTTAGTTTTGGTTACTTTAATCTTGCGGGTTTTTTAGTTTTTGTACCGGTAACTATGCTAATGGCCCCACTTGGGGCAAAAGTTGTACATAAAGTAAGTAGAAACTTAATTACAAAAATTTTTGGAATTTATTTAATTCTAATTTCTTTAAGAAGTTTTATAGAATATTTAAATATTAAATAATTTAATTAACTGGTCTTTCGTTTGAAATTTCTTTTAGTTTTTGGGTTTGTGACATGTCAATTTCAACCCAATCGATTGGTGTTAATGATTTAGTCAAAGCAACTTTAAGAACTTCATCAACAGTTTTGACTGGTATAATTTTTAAACCATCAATTACATTCTTTGGAATCTCAGCAAGATCTTTTTCATTTTCATCAGGTATTAAGACAGTTTTAATTCCGCCTCTTAAGGCTGCTAATAATTTTTCTTTTAAACCGCCAATTGGAAGTACTCTGCCTCTTAATGTAACTTCTCCAGTCATAGCCACATCTCTTTTAACTGAAATTCCAGTTAATGATGAAACAATTGATGTAACCATTGCTATGCCTGCTGATGGTCCATCTTTAGGCGTTGCTCCTTCAGGAACGTGAATGTGAATATCTTTTTTTTCAAAAACAGGAGGAATGATACCGTACTCTAAACATCTAGATCTAACGAAAGATTTTGCGGCTTTTACAGACTCCTGCATCACTTCACCTAGTTTTCCAGTAATCTCCATCTTGCCTTTGCCTGGCATTATCAAAGACTCTATAGTCAACAATTCACCACCAACTTCCGTCCAAGCAAGACCAGTTACAATTCCTGTACCATCTTTATTTTCAATTTCACCGTATTTGAATTTTTTAACGCCAAGATAATCATTAAGATTTTTTTCGTCAATTTTAATCAAATCTTTAGTTTTAGTTACAATATCTTTAACCCCTTTTCTTGCTAGTTTTGAAATCTCTCTTTCTAAACTTCTAACTCCAGACTCTCTTGTGTAGTATCTAATAATATCTTTTAGCGCCTCATCAGACACAGCCCATTCCCCTTGCTTTAATCCGTTTTCTTTAATTTGTTTTGGTAAAAGATATTTTTTAGCAATTTCCATTTTTTCATCTTCTGTGTAACCAGAGATTCTAATTACTTCCATCCTGTCTAATAATGGACCATGAATGTTTAAAGTATTTGCAGTAGTTACAAACATTACATTGGACAAATCATAATCTACTTCAAGATAGTGATCGTTGAATGTTGTATTTTGTTCTGGGTCCAATGCTTCTAATAATGCTGATGAAGGATCTCCTCTATAGTCATTACCGATTTTATCAATTTCATCTAATAAAATTAGAGGATTATTTTTTCCAGATTTTTTCATCATCTGAATTATTTTTCCAGGTAAAGATCCTATATATGTTCTTCTATGCCCTCTAATCTCTGCTTCGTCTCTAATGCCACCTAGAGACATTCTTACAAATTCTCTTCCTGTAGCTTTAGCTATAGATTTACCTAAAGATGTTTTTCCAACCCCCGGCGCTCCTACTAAACAAAGAATAGGTCCTTTGATTTTATTAATTCTACTCTGCACTGCCAAAAATTCTAAGATTCTATCTTTTACTTTTTCTAAACCATAATGATCTTCATCAAGAATTTTTTTTGCATTGTTAATGTCGGTATTAACTTTTGAGGTTTTTCCCCAAGGTAATGAAACCATCCAGTCTAAATAATTTCTAACTACAGTAGATTCCGCTGACATTGGACTCATTGATTTTAATTTTTTTAATTCAGATAAAGATTTTTCTTCAGCCTCTTTTGGCATTTTAGCTTTTTTAATAGCCTCTTCTAAACTTTGAGTCTCATCTTTTCCATCTTCCGTTTCACCTAATTCTTTTTGAATAGCTTTTAACTGTTCATTTAAATAATATTCTCTTTGAGTTTTTTCCATTTGGTTTTTAACTCTGCCTCTAATTTTTTTCTCAACTGATAAAACTTCAATCTCACTTTCAATAAAAGTTAAAAGAGATTCTAATCTATTCTGAACAGATAAATTTTCTAAAATTTTTTGTTTTTCAACTAAACTAATTTGCAATTGATTAGCTACTGCATCAGCAATTTTTGATGGTTCTTTTGTATCTTTAATTGTTTCAAGACCTTCTTCTGATACTTTTTTTGAGACTTTAACTAATTTATCAAATTTATTTAAAACTGCTTTTGATAATAAAGATAAATCTTCTTTACCAAGATCGTCCGCTAATGTTGAGCAAGAAGCCAACAAAAAATTCTTCTCTTCATTATGATATTGATTAATTTTTACTCTTTCTTTTCCTTCTACTAAAATTTTGACTGTTCCATCCGGAAGTTTTAACAATTGTAATATTTCGCCTAAGCAACCAACTTGGTAGATTTCATTATCCTTAGGATCATCTACATCATGACTTTTTTGTGCAGCAAGTATAATTTTCTTATACTTATCCATGACATTATTTAAGGCGTTAATAGACTTTTCTCTTCCAACAAAAAGTGGAACTACCATTCCAGGAAAAACAACAATATCTCTTAAAGGCAATACTGGATATTGAGCCTGATTATTTTTTTGCGATTCTTTAACTTCCATAAATGAATAATAGTAATTGTTATGTTTATAACAAGATTAACTTTATATGGGGACGTTTAATGCAATTTCAACTGTGAATAACTAGCCTATTTTACTCTCTTTATTATTTATTGAAGCATTAGAAGTTTGATTGTTTTTCTTTGAATAAGTTAGTAATGGCTTTATTTTTCCCTCCACAACATCTTTATTAATCACGACCTCACTTATGTTTGATTGTGAAGGGAGCTCAAACATTGTTTCAAGCAAAATATCCTCTAATATTGATCTAAGCCCTCTCGCGCCTGTTTTTCTAACCAAAGCTTTTTTAGCGATAGCGGATAATGAGTCTTTTGTAAAAGTAAGTTTTGCTCCTTCAATTTCAAAAAGTTTAGCATATTGTTTTAGAAGTGCATTTTTTGGTTCTTGTAAAATTTTAATTAGAGCCTCTTCATGTAAATCGTCTAAAGTAGCAACTATTGGAAGTCTTCCTATAAATTCAGGTATAAGCCCAAATTTTAATAAATCCTCTGGCTCTAGCTCTTTTAATATTTGACCGGTATTCTTATTGTCGTGTTCTCTAATTGTTGCACCAAAACCCATTGCAGTGCCCTTGCTTCTTAATGATACAATCTTTTCTAATCCACCAAAAGCTCCTCCGCAAATAAATAGAATATTAGTTGTGTTAACTTGTAAAAATTCTTGTTGAGGATGTTTTCTTCCCCCTTGTGGTGGAACACTTGCAACTGTTCCTTCCATAATTTTTAAAAGGGCCTGCTGAACTCCTTCTCCAGAAACGTCTCTTGTAATAGAAGGGTTCTCGGTTTTTCTACTAATTTTATCAACTTCATCAATATAAACAATTCCTCTTTGTGCTTTTTCAACATTATAATCTGCAGCTTGTAATAATTTTAGAATAATATTTTCAACATCTTCTCCAACATAACCTGCCTCAGTTAATGTAGTAGCGTCAGCCATAGTAAATGGAACATCTAAAATTTTTGCAAGCGTTTGTGCTAATAAAGTTTTTCCACAACCCGTTGGACCGATAAGCAAAACGTTAGATTTTGAAATTTCAACATCTTTACTACTTTTAGAATCTTGATTTAATCTTTTATAATGATTGTGTACCGCAACAGATAAAACTTTTTTTGCTTTATCTTGACCGATTACATACTCATCTAAAACTTTGCAAATTTCTTTTGGTGTTGGAACCCCAGCATCATCTTTAACAAAATTACTTTTGTTTTCTTCTTTGATGATGTCCATACAAAGTTCGACGCACTCATCACATATAAAAACTGTTGGACCGGCTATAAGTTTTCTAACTTCGTGCTGGCTTTTTCCGCAGAAGGAGCAATAAAGTGTATTTTTATTATCTTTAGCCATGTTTAAAATGATCGAATCAGTAAGGATTTATAAAACAATGACTTGCTTCTAAAAGCAAGTCTAAGTTGAATCTAATCAATATGTTGTGTGTAAATTATATGTATAATTCAACTAATCGAGTTTTTTTTCCACTACTTTATCAATAATACCAAAATCTTTAGCCTCTTCAGGACTCATAAACTTATCTCTCTCTAAAGCTTCTTGAATTGATTTTATATCTTTGCCAGTATGCTTTGAGTAAATTTCATTAAGTCGTTTTTTTACATAAGAAATTTCATTAGCATGAATTTGAATATCAGTTGCTTGTCCTTGAAAACCAGCTGAAGGTTGATGAACCATTATACGTGCGTTAGGTAAAGAAAATCTATGACCCTTTTCACCCGCTGCTAACAAGAACGAACCCATGGAAGCTGCCTGTCCAA
>CANMFY010000037.1 GCA_947497305.1 Candidatus Pelagibacterales bacterium
GAATTCCCCCTGATGCATTTTATATATGCATCAGGGTAAAATTAGAACTTATTATTTTTTAGTTGCGGGCTTTTCAGCTTTTGGTTGAGCTGCTTGACTATGCTTTTGGGCAGATTTTATTAAATCAGCACCAATGTCTTTTTCAAATTGCGCATAAACTGGAGCAACAGATTTTTTCCATTCAGTTAATTGAGCATCAGTTAATTTTACAACTTTGGCTTTTCCAGAATCCATGATTAATTTTTTTGCTTCATCATTTTTTTCTTGTCCAATTTTATTGTTGTAAATAGTCGCTTCTGCAAGAGCTTCAGATAAACCTTTTTTTATATCTGCTGGTAAGCTATTCCACCATTTAGCGTTTACAACTACCATGTAATCTAAAATACCATGATTTGTTTCAACGATTGTTTTTTGAACTTCATGGAACTTTTGAGAGTACATATTAGAGTAAGTATTTTCTTGTGCGTCTACCACTCCAGTTTGTAGTGCTTGATACACTTCAGCAAAAGCCATTTTCTGTCCATTTGCACCTAGTGCTTTCATAAATGACTCATAAACATCAGAAGCTTGAATTCTGAATTTTAAACCTTTGATATCATTAGGAACTCTAAATTCTTTATTAGCAGAAAAATGTTTCATACCATTATGCCAATACGCAAGACCAATTAGACCTTTGTCTTCCATTGATTTAAGAAGATCTTGCCCATCCTTAGATTTTTGAAAATCTGCAGCAGCTTTTGCATCTTTAAAAATGAACGGTAGATCAAAAACTTGTATTTTTTTTGTATAACGATCAAACTTTGAAAGCGAAGGATTTATAATTTGAACATCATTTAATAAAAGAGCTTCCAATTCTTTTGCATCACCAAATAATTGTGAATTTGGAAACACTTGTACTTGTACTTTTCCTGGAAGTTTCTTTTCAGCAAGTTCTTTAAATTTTAAAGAAGCGAGACCTTTTGGTGTATTTTCGGCAACTACGTGGCTCAATTTTATTACAATTGGAGTTTGGGCAGATGCAGAAAAACCAAATGAAGTTACTGCAAAAAAAGTTATTGCAGTAAATAAGCTTGTTATTTTTTTAAACATTTAGTTATTTTCCTTTATTAAGTTAATTTTAAAGTATCTTAATCTATCTAGGCCAATAAAATTGACAAGTCTTAAATAATCAAGAGTTTAAGTTTAAATTAATTTCTATATATTATTATAAAAACCTTAATTTGAGCCATAAACCTAATAATAAATGAATTTAAAAAATAAAAATCTACTTGTTAATAAGTGCTATGTGAACGGGTCTTGGGTAGGTTCTGAAAAAAAATTTAAAGTAATAAATCCAGCAACAGGAAATTTAATCTTAGAAGTTCCAAATTTTGGAAAAAAAGAAACCATCGAGGCAATTGATGCCGCTGAATTTGCATTTAAATCATGGTCTAAATTTACTGCTCACGAAAGATCTAAGATTTTAAAAAAATGGTATGACCTTTTATTGAAAATCAAGATGATCTTGCAATTATAATGACTGCTGAACAGGGCAAACCTTTAAGCGAGGCAAAAGGTGAAATTGTTTATGCTGCAAATTTTATAGAGTGGTTTGCAGAGGAGGCAAAAAGAGTTTACGGAGATGTTCTTGCTGATCCCGTTAAAGATAAGCGAATGATAACTCTTAAACAACCCGTGGGTGTTTGTGCAGCAATTACACCTTGGAATTTTCCAGCAGCAATGATTACAAGAAAATGCGCACCTGGACTTGCTGCGGGATGTACATTTGTAATTAAACCTGCAGAGCAAACACCGCTGACTGCAATTGCATTTGTTGTGCTTGCAGAACAAGCAGGTTTTCCAAAGGGAGTCATAAATATAATTACAGGTGAGCCTGAAGAAATTGGAAAAGAAATTACTGCAAATCCTAAAGTTAGAAAAATTTCATTTACGGGAAGTACAGCAGTTGGAAGATTATTGATGCAACAAAGCGCAAATACAGTAAAAAAACTCTCTCTCGAACTTGGTGGCAACGCCCCATTTATTGTATTTGATGATTGCGATATAGATGCTGCAGTTGAGGGGTTAATGCTTGGTAAGTTTAGAAATACAGGTCAAGTATGTGTCTCTCCAAACAGAGCCTATGTTCAAGAAAAAATTTACGATGTTTTTGTTAAAAAAGTTGTCGAGGCTGCAAAAAAATTAAAAATTGGCGATGGTTTAAAAGGAGAAACACAACTTGGTCCTTTAATTGATGATGCTGCAATTTTAAAAGTGGAAGAACATATAAGTGATGCCATTCAAAAAGGTGCAAAAGTTGAGCTTGGTGGAAAACGTCATTCGTTAGGTGGAAGATTTTATGAACCTACTGTACTTGCAAATGTTAATAACAGCATGAAACTTGCAAATGAGGAAACATTTGGACCTGTTGCTCCATTTTTTAAATTTAAAACAGAGCAGGAGGTTATTGATCTTGCAAACAATACAGAATTTGGACTTGCTGCATATTTTTTCTCAAAAGATATTGCAAGAATTTGGAGGGTAGCGGAGGCTCTTGAAACAGGAATGGTTGGAATAAACACTGGGATATTTGCAAGTGCCTACATGCCATTTGGAGGAATTAAACAATCTGGGATTGGCAGAGAAGGAGCTAAATGGGGTATGGAGGAATATTTAGAATTAAAAACATTATCATTTGGTAACATTAAATAGTTTTATGAGCGAGATATTCAGTATTCCATCAGAAAAAGTTAAAGATTTTATAAACAATAATAATGATAGCGTTATTCTAGACGTTCGAACAGAGGAAGAATGGAATATGGTTGGAAAGCCTGATGGCGAAGCTTTAAATGTAAAAACACTTTTTATTTCTCTTTTAATAGGACCAGATAGGCAGAGAAATGAAAATTTTACAAAAGACTTTAATGAAAAAAAAATTTCAAAAAAAAATAATATTTTAATTATTTGTAGATCAGGAGTTAGATCTATGGCTGCAGCAAAACTTCTTCAACAACAAGGTTATACAAATTTAATAAATATTTCAGATGGTTTCGAGGGAAATCCTTCAACGGTAGAGGGTTGGAAAAAGACTAGATTACCTTTTAAATAACTATTTTTTATTATTATACCAATTACCTAAATTTTCATTTTTAATAACTCCAATTGCCTCAATGGGTCTAGAGTTCACCATATATTCAGCGCGATTATTTGCATTAAGGGTCACTCTAATCTGATTTATTGGTTGAGTAAGTTTTTCATCCTCAATGTGATACCACTCAGAATAAACTCTATTTTTAATCCCATTAATATAAATGTATGCATGTCCTTCGTTCATAAAATTATCTTTATTAACTTTTTCAGGAGCAAACTTAAAATTTTTCGTCACCAATTGAACATTATATCCAGACTGTGCGTCTTTAATAACTTTTATGTCCACTGAAGGGAATGGATTTTTAGCCTCAACGCTTTGATAAGATATTTTCTTATCATCTTTTTGCTGCGCCGATACTTGTAAGGTTAAAAATATTAGTATTAATAAAAAAAAAGTATTAATTGATTTCATAATTAAATCTTATTATTTAAATTATCATAGTACTTTTTAGCAAAATGACAAAAAGATATAGTGGTAAATCATCAAAAGATAGAAATTTTAAAAAAAAAGCGAAATTTAGTAAAAAAATTAGATCTTTAATAAAAAAAAATAAAACTAATCTCTAAAATTTACAAATTCCATAGGCTGACCAATATCAATAGTCCTGATTGCAGTAATCGCCTCTTGTAAGTCATCTCTCTTTTTTCCATCTGCCCGCAGTTCTTCTCCTTGGATTTTTACTTGAATTTTAAGTTTTAAACTTTTTACCTGGGCAATAATTTTTTTTGCACTCTCTTGGTCGATTCCTTCTTTTAATTCACTAATTTGTCTGACAGTTCC
Organism: Candidatus Pelagibacterales bacterium; assembly: GCA_947497305.1. Classification (GTDB taxonomy): domain Bacteria; phylum Pseudomonadota; class Alphaproteobacteria; order Pelagibacterales; family Pelagibacteraceae; genus Fontibacterium; species Fontibacterium oligotrophicum. The sequence continues at coordinate 3,911 of CANMFY010000037.1, forward strand.
ACCTGTTGCTGTCTCAGAATTCTTAATTTTTATTACCCTTGGATCAACTTTTCGTCTTATAAGATGAGTTTGCAGCAAATCATTCACTTGTTTAAGTTTTAAGTTGTCAGGAGCAAGAGTAGTAATAGTTTTGTCTTTTCTTTCAATTGAGATTGCAAGACCTTTAAAATCATAGCGTGTTCCAATTTCTCTTAAGCAATTAGCAAGAGCATTATCAAATTCTTGATAATTAATTCTACTTACGACGTCAAAGGAGGGCATATTATTAAATTTTAGTTAATTTTATCATATTTGTAATTAATTTTAGAAATAAGTTAACATTTTTTTTTAATCCTCTAAATATCGCTTTATCCTTGCATAATTTTTCTCAGAATATTCATCGACGGTATCAATAATTTTAAATCCAACTCTTTTGGAATATTTTGACTCAAATTTTCTACTGATTGTAATTCCTTCATAGCTATTTTTATTTTTTACAACACCAAAAAAATATTTTCCTTTTTCAAATTCAATCAAGTCATCATCTTCTGTTGTTTTTTTCGACTTTGATATTAATAAATCGATAAGAATATTTAAATCTTTTTTCAATCTGTTATTCCAATTTTTTTTTGCCTAAAAATTATAAATATACCACTTCCTATAATTAGTAACGATCCAATAATCATATTGATTGATGGAGTTTCTTTAAAGATAAAATAACCAAGAACAATACCAAAAATAATAATTGTATACCTAAATGGAGAAGTAGTAGAAATATTAGCTGTTTTAATTGTTAGAACAGAAAAATAATAACCTATGGTTACAAAAATAGCTGAAAGAAAGATGTAAATAAAAATTTCTAAATTTACAGGCTGATAATTTAAAATCATACCAAAGCTAAAAAAAATTGTAACTGATAAAGATGTAATAAAAACAACTTGCAAACTGTCAAAATTTTTTAAATATTTTCTAGTTATGGTATCTCTTTGAGTTATAAAAACTGCAGAAACTAAAGGATAAAGAAAAGCAAAACCAAATTTTAAATCATTTGGATTAACAACAATTAGTACGCCAACAAATCCCAAAATTACAGCTGTCCATCTGCGCCAGCCTACCTTTTCCCCTAAAATAAAGGCCCCCGAAGCGGTTATTAAAATAGGAGCTAAATTTAAAAGTGAATAAAGTTCACCAAACGGCAAGTACATTAAGCCCAAAAAAAAGAAAACAGCTGCTATAGACTCTACGGCTCCTCTTCCATGAAGAGGTTTTGAAATCATTACATCTAAAGTTAATTTTTTTTTAAAAAATAGATAAAGGCCTAAAATTAATGTTGAAATTACTCCTCGAATAAAAATTACCTCTCCAAGTATGGTGATGTCTTTATAGATTAAAAGGACATGTTTTATTAAGGCATCATTTATTGCAAAAAAAAACATACAAAGAATCATGTATGTAATCCCTAAAAACTCTTTATTTTTATTGTGAAAAAGCATTTATTTAAGTTTTAGGGCTATTATCTGGCTAAATAATAAATTCAATAGAATTAATCTAAATTTAATATAGTTTATTTTTATTATGGGAAAAAGTCGCGATACAAAAAAAGAAAAGAAAAAACCTAAGAGCACTGGACCAAAAGAATCTAAATCTAGAAAACAATATTAGTAGCTCATTATTAGGCTTTTTTTTTAGTTTAATTCATTATAGGTAGTACCTAAACCTATATGTGAGAAATTTAATGCCCCAAGAAGCTCATCAAACTTCTAAAGTTAGAACAGGGCATATTTTTACTGAAGATCAAATTAATTTATTAATTGAGAATGTTAAACAGAATAATTTTGTCTCTGTTCATGAATTATTAAACAAATATCATCCAGCAGATGTTGCGGATCTAATTAAAATATTACCGAACGAAGTACAGATAAAATTATTTAGTCACAAATCAGCAGATTTAAATCCAGAAGTAGTACTAGGATTGTCTGATATTTTACAAAAAGAAATATTAGAGCAGCTTTCTCCAGATACTATTTCCTCAATTTTAAAAGAATTAGAGTCAGACGATGCTTTTCAAATTATTGAAAATGTTCCTGAGGAATTTCAGAATCAAATATTAGATAACCTTCCACAAAAAGATCAAAATTTTTTTAGATTAGGATTAAAATATCCAAAAGACTCTGCAGCTAGAATTATGCAGAGAGAATTTGTAACTATCGATTTAGACTGGACCGTAGGTCAGACTATGGATTTTTTTAGAGATTCAACAGATTTACCTGAGCAATTTTTAGAAATTTTTGTAGTAGATAAAGATCGAAAACCAGTTGGCAGTGCATCTATCTCAAATATTTTAAGATCAAATCCAAATATAAAAGTCAAAGATTTAGTTGCGGAAAATAAAACTTTCATTCCAGCAGATCTTGATAAAGAAAAAGTTGGAAATATTTTTACACAATATAATTTAGTCTCAGCTGGAGTAGTTGATAAAGAGCAAAAATTAATTGGTGTTATCACTGGAGATGATGTTGTAACAATTGTTAAGGAAGAAGCAGTTGAGGATGCTTTAAGATTAGGAGGAATTGGTGCTGCAGAAGATATTAGTGATAATCCAATTGAAACGACTAAAAATAGATTTGTATGGTTATTTTTAAATTTAATTACAGCAGTCCTTGCTTCGTTTGTTATTGGGATTTTTGAAAGTACAATTCAAAAAGTTGTAGCGCTTGCAGTCTTAATGCCAATCGTAGCCTCTATGGGTGGAAACGCAGCAACCCAAACATTGACAGTTACAATTCAGTTAATTGCTTCACAGCAGTTGAACGTAAAAAATGTGATGAAAATTATAAATAGAGAAATTGTAACTGGCCTATTAAATGGAATAATATTTGCAGTTATTACTGGAGTTTTTGTTTACTTTTGGTTTTTTGATTTAAAAATTGCAATTCTTATTGGTGCCGCCATGATCGTTAATTTAACCGTTGCCGGTCTTGCAGGAATTGCTATTCCAGTCACCTTAAATAAAATGAAGATAGATCCGGCGGTTTCTGCAACAGTTTTTGTAACAACTGTTACCGACGTTGTTGGTTTTTTTGCCTTTCTTGGAATTGCAAGTTTATTCGTCTAATTAATATTATTTTTAAACGTAAATTTAGAAACATTATTATTTTTTTTTAAGCAATCAAAAATAGTCTCTAAACTCTTTTTTATATCATTTTCTATAGACCAAGGACAATTCAATATAAATAAACCACTACCTTGCATTCCACTATTTAAATTATCTGTAATCATTTCTACATGAGATAAATTTTTATAATTTTTTTTTAATACATTAAAAATAAATTTTTCAGATTTTTTACTTTTTAATACCGGATACCAGATTATATAAACTCCAAGAGGAAATTTTTTATAACAGTCTGATAACATCTCTGATACTTTTTCATATTCATCTTTAAGTTCATAGGATGGGTCTATAAGTATGACAGCACGTTTTTCTTTTGGTGGAAGTAATTTTTTAAGTCTCTGGTAACTATCTCTATTTTCAATAATAACTCTAGAATCATTTTCGAAATTTTTTTTAAGATTTAAAAATTCTTTAGGATGTAATTCAAAAAAATAAAGTTTATCTTTGGGCCTTAAACTTCTTGCTGCAAGGAAACATGAGCCTGGATATATTTTAAGGTCAGAATTAAAGTTAATAGATTTTATTAAATCCAAATACTTTTTTAAAAAAATATTATCGTTTTTTAGTTGTAGTATTTTTTCGATACCTTGAAAGTATTCTTTATTTTTTTGCATATAGGGATCAG
>CANMFY010000038.1 GCA_947497305.1 Candidatus Pelagibacterales bacterium
GGGAAATTCAGCTATCCGTTGATTCTTTCGCCCTTAAAATACTTAAATTATTGGAAGAACGAGCATTTAGTGACACAAAAATTAAAATTATAAATGTTAGTTTATCTAAAAAAATAATTGATATTTTAAATATTAATTATTCAACTGAACTTAAATTTTTTAAAGATAAATATAAATTCAAAATCAATTTAGTTCACAATACAGAATTTTTAACTCAAGAATTTTTATTTAGCTTTTTTGACTCAAAAAAGAAATTTATCAGTGAATTTAATGGAACTGAAGTTAAAGAGCCTTCCTTAAAAGAAACTTTTGAAAGCCCAGTTAAAAAAGATGTTGTGGATAGTTCAGAAAAAAAAGAAGAAACTATCGATAAAAAAAAACACGATGATTACAAGGTAAAAAGAAAAAAATTTTTTAATAAAAGCAGATTTAAAGAAAATAAAAGACCTAAGAAAAAAGAATCTGAAGCTATTAAAGAAGTAAATTAGTTATTCAATTAGTCCCTCGAATGGACTTGATGGATTTGCAGTTCCTTTTTTCTTAATTCTGCCAGCAATAAAAGATTTTCTTCCTGCAATCACCGCATCTTTCATTGCTTCAGCCATTAATATTGGATTTTTTGCTTCAGCAACTGCAGTATTAATTAAAACACCGTCGCAACCTAATTCCATTGCAATGGCAGCATCAGAAGCACAACCAATTCCCGCATCTACAATTACCGGCACTTTTGCCTGATTTTTAATAATTGAGATATTAAATCTATTCTGAATTCCCCTGCCCGATCCTATTAAAGATCCTAACGGCATAATAGCTGCGGCACCCATATCCTCTAGTTGTTTACAAAGTATAGGATCATCTGATGAATAAACCATGACATCAAAGTTTTCTTTTTTTAGAACTCTTAATGCCTCAATAGTTTCAATCATGTTGGGATATAAAGTTTCTTTATCACCCAGCACTTCTAATTTTACAAGATTCCAGCCTCCTGCATCTCTTGCTAATCTTAGGGTACGTAGAGCCTCATCCGCTGTATAGCAGCCCGCAGTATTTGGTAGATAAGTAATTTTTTTTGGATCTAAAAAATCAACTAACATTGGCTCTTTAGGATTTGTAACATTTACCCTTCTAACCGCGACTGTTACTATCTCAACTTCAGCAGCATTGACTGCTTTTGCAGTTTCTTCAAAACTTTTATATTTTCCTGTACCAAGGATAAGACGCGACTTATATTTTTTTCCAGAAATAATAAAATCTTCCAATTAACCCCCTCCTATAAAATGAACAATTTCAACTCGATCTTTTGATGATAAAATTTTTTTAACATAATTATCTCTTGGCACGACCTCTTCATTAATTTCTACAGCCACTTTTTTTTCAGAAAGAGACAAGGTCTCTAATAAAGAAATTATATTAGTTTTTTCTTTTATATTATGTGGTTTTCCATTCAAAATGATTTGTATCATGTTGGATTTAAGCTATTTTTAAATTATAACATATCATTTCTTTATATGAATATAGTAATTATTAACGGTCCAAATCTTAATCTATTAGGTGAGAGAGAACCAAAGATTTACGGAAAAGAAACTCTCAAATCAATTGAAAAAAAATGCAAAGAACATGCTAAAAAAAATAAAATTAAAGTAGATTTTTTTCAATCCAATATTGAGGGTGAGATTGTAACTAAAATTCAAAAATCTAGAGATAAATTTGATGGTTTAATAATTAATGCAGCAGCTTTTACCCATACATCTGTTGCTATATTAGATGCTTTAAATCTTGTAAAAATACCTAAAATAGAAGTTCATATTTCTAATATTTTTCACAGAGAAGAATTTCGACACAAATCATTAATTAGTAGTGCTGTTAATGGTCTAATTTGTGGTTTAGGATCGCATGGTTATATTTTAGCAATAGACGCAATTAAAAAAATAATTAAAGATAATAAATCATGAAAATTGACAAAAAAATTATTAAAGAACTTTCAGATTATTTAGATGAGTTTAATCTAACTGAGATTGAATATTCTGAGAATAACGTAAAGTATAAAGTTAGCAAATCTAATAAAGGAGTTGTCCGAGAACAAATACTATCAACTGGCAACCAATCAAAATCCTCATCTACTGCCTCCTCTGTTGTTGCTGAAAATATTAATAAAGCTAACATTGTTAAATCCCCTATGGTTGGAACTGCCTATTTAGCTCCAGAGCCGGGCGCAAAACCTTTTGTGACTATTGGGGCTAATATTAAAAAAGGTCAAACAATTATTATTATTGAAGCAATGAAAACCATGAACCACGTTCCCTCCACTAAAGATGGTGTGGTAAAAAAAATATTAGTAACCGATGGCGAAGCAGTAGAGTTTGATCAGGACTTAATCCTAGTCGAGTAAATGATTAAAAAAATACTTATAGCTAATAGAGGCGAGATAGCCGTACGAGTGATACGGGCGTGTAAAGAACTAGAGATAGCAACTGTCGCTGTACACTCTACCGCTGACAATGAATCTATGCACGTCAGACTGGCTGATGAAAGTATTTGTATTGGATCACAAAAAGCTCAGGATAGTTATTTAAATATTCCTTCCTTAATATCTGCAATTGAAATTACGGGTGCTGATGCAGTACATCCTGGATATGGATTTCTCTCTGAAAACTATAAATTTGCAGAAATTTTAGAACAACATAAAATTAAGTTTATAGGTCCAAGCTCAGAACTTATTAGAAAAATGGGCGATAAAATTGAAGCAAAAAAAATAGCAAAAAGTTTAGGGCTTCCAATCGTATCGGGGTCTGAAACAGGAATAAAAGACGTTAATGAAGCTATAAAAATATCTAAACAAATTGGTTTTCCAGTACTTATTAAAGCTGCAGGTGGAGGCGGTGGTAAAGGCATGAGAGTTGTTCATTCTGAAGATAAATTAGAAGAAAATATTAAAATTGCACAAACAGAGGCAAAGAAATTCTTTAACAATGAAGAAGTTTTTATTGAAAAGTTTTTTGAAAATCCAAGACATATTGAAGTTCAAATTTTATCAGATGGCAAAGATAATACGGTTCATTTAGGAGAACGAGACTGCTCTGTACAAAGAAGATATCAAAAAATAATAGAAGAAAGCCCTTGCCCGGTCATTAATGATGAGGAGAGAAAATATTTACTAGATGTTTCAGTAAGTGCTATTTCAAAACTTGGTTATGAAGGAGCTGGAACTCTTGAATTTATTTATGATAAAGGAAAATTTTATTTTTTAGAAATGAATACACGATTACAAGTTGAGCATCCTGTTACAGAAGAAGTAACAGGCATCGATCTTGTTAAACGACAAATTGAAATAGCATCAACCGGAAAATTAAGTTTACTGCAAAAAGATATTACATTCTTTGGTCATGCAATTGAATGTAGAATAAATGCTGAAGATCCAAGTAAAAATTTTTTACCAAGTGCTGGAACAGTAAAAACTTACAATCAACCTTCAGGACCAGGAACAAGGGTAGATAGCTGTGTATTTCAAGGGTGTAAAGTTCCACCGTATTATGACAGTTTAGTTGCAAAACTTATTTGTCATGGAAAAGATCGGGCTTCTGCAATTTCAAGGCTAAAAAGATCTTTAGACGAATTTGTCATTGAAGGGGTAAGCTCAACAATAGATCTTCATAAAAAAATATTAAGAAATGAGGATTTTATTAATTCGAAATACGATGTGAATTGGCTTACAAAAACTAAATTTTATTAGTTCTAAGGACGCCAACTTTCGTAATCGGCTTTTGTCTGAACCTTGTATTTATTAGGATTATAAGCTTCGTTAGTACCAGTTTTATTTTCCTGATGATCTTTTTGCCACTTATATTTAGAAAACTCTTTTTGGCTTGGAACCTCTTTGATTAAATGATGCATCCAAGCATGCCACTCTGGTGGGATTTTAGTAGCCTCAACATCTGAATTAAAAATAACCCATCTTCTATCTTTGCTATCAACATAATATTTATTTTTAGAATCATCAATGCCAACAAGCTTTCCAAAAAAAAGTGTATTTAAAAATGTACCAATGGTTTGGCCATTCCACCATGTAAATATAATTTTAAGAAATTTGATCATTGAATGAATTTATATATTTAAGATATCCACAAAAATTTTCTATTTCAAGTTGTCTATTTTTTAACTAGACACTTATTACAGATTAAAATAGTGATTTAAAATCATTAAATTTTTAAGAATCAAAAAATGTCCAAATATATTGCTGAAAGTTTTTATACTTGTTTATTTAAAATTACTCATAGCTTACAAGAATTAACTAATGAAGCCCTTCAAGAAATCGATAACCGAAAAGATGGAAAAGTTGAGGTTTTAGATGTTAAATTCAATAAAAGAAAGACTCGTTCATTAGCTGAAATTCAAGCTAATAAACCTCAGAGTAAGGAACAAGAGGTTAAAGAAATTTCCAGCCAAAAAATAAGTGAAAATATAACTTCATCAATTTTTAATAATATTCAAGATAACAAAGCTTCTTCTTTAGTAATAGAAAACAAGGCCTTTAGTGAAAGAAGAAAAATGCCTGACCGTAGAAAAGGCTATATCCAAAAAGCGATGATTGGAGATCATAAAGTTTATTTACATATAGGTGAATATGATGATGGTAGAGTTGGTGAAATTTTTATTGATACGAATAAAGAAGGTGAACTTGTAAGATCATTAATGAATAACTTTGCAATCGCAATATCATTAGGTCTGCAATATGGTGTTCCGCTGGAAGAATATGTTGATGCCTTCATTAACACCAAATTCGAACCCTCTGGAAAAGTTAAGGGTAATGATAGAATTTTGTCAGCCTCATCAATTCTAGATTACTTATTTAGAGAACTTGCAATTTCTTACCTTGGAAGAGAGGATCTTGCACATACTCCTTCCATTAAAAAAACAGACCAAGCAGAAGACTCTGAGGAAAATGCTCAGCTTATTGATGTTCTTAAAAATATTACAAGCAAAGGTTTCTTAAGAAATCAATATAAAGAAAAATTAGTTGATCTAAGTAATATTAGACTAAATATTAAGAGTAAAAAAATAAATTAGTCTTTTTTAACTAATTTAATATTTAACTCTTTTAATTGTTTTTCAGAAACATCGGACGGAGCATTCATCATTAAATCTTGAGCATTTTGATTTAATGGAAACATAGTAACTTCTCTAATATTTTTCTCACCAGCTAATAACATGATAATTCGATCAATTCCTGGAGCTATTCCTCCATGCGGTGGCGCTCCATAAGATAAAGCATTAATCATACCGCTAAACTTATTATCAACTTCCTCTTTTGAATAACCTGCGATTTTAAATAACTTATACATTAATTCTGGAATGTGATTTCTAATTGCTCCAGATGACAATTCAATGCCATTGCAAACAATATCATACTGATAGGCTAATAATTCTAATGGATCTGTTTTATCAATCAAATCTATAGGTATTTGTGGCATAGAAAATGGGTTATGACTAAAGTCAATTTTCTTATCAATTTCATTGTATTCGAACATTGGATAATCAGTCACCCAGCAAAATTCAAAAACATTGTCTTTTATTAACTCTAAATTTTTAGCAATTTCAGTTCTTGCCCAAGCTGAAAATTTTTCAGCATTTTTCTTAATATCACATACAAAAAATATAGCATCGCCGCCTACAGCGTTAACTTTTTTACATAAAGTATTTATTGCATCACCAGAGAAGAATTTAGCAATAGGTCCTTTTCCTTCTAATTTTCCACTGTTATTTTCAAGAATAATATAACCCAGTCCTGAAGCCCCTTCAGCTTTTGAGCCTTTATCTAAATTATCAAAAAAACTTCTTGGCTTTGAAGACACATTTTTTGCAACAACGCATCTTACTACAGATTTTTTTTGTATTAATTTTTTAAATATTTCTAATTTAACGTCTTCTCTCTCAAAAATTTCAGTTACATCACTAATTTCAATTGGATTTCTTAAATCTGGTTTGTCTGTTCCAAACTTTAACATTGCATCTTTATATTTAAATCTTTTAAAAGGGGTTTTGCTAATTGAGTAACCTTTGCTGAATTTTGTAAAAACTTCATGTAACAATGGCTCGACTACTTGAAAAACATCTTCTTGTTCAACAAAAGACATTTCAATATCTAATTGGTAAAACTCACCTGGGCTTCTATCTGCCCTTGCATCTTCATCTCTAAAACATGGTGCGATTTGAAAATATCTATCAAAACCAGACACCATAATTAATTGTTTAAATTGCTGAGGTGCTTGTGGAAGAGCGTAAAACTTTCCAGGATTTAATCTACTTGGAACAAGAAAATCTCTTGCTCCTTCTGGGCTAGAGGAAGTTAAAATTGGCGTTTGATATTCTAAAAAACCAAGGCTTTCCATTTTTTTTCTAATAAAAGAAATAACATTAGATCTTAATATAATATTTTGATGTAATTTTTTTCTTCTTAAATCTAAATAACGATATTTTAATCTTATTTCTTCTGAATATTCTTGATCACTAAAAACTGGCAAAGGAAGTTCTTTTGTTGAACCTAATACAGAAAAATTTTTTATTAATATTTCAATAGAGCCTGTTGCTAGTTCTTTATTAATAGTTTCTGAAGTTCTGCCGACAACTTCCCCTTCTATACAGATAACTGTTTCTAATTTAATTTTCTCTAGCGCTGAAAATTGTTCACTTTTATTATCAATGACACACTGCGTCATTCCATAGTGATCTCGCAAATCAATAAACAATAAATTACCATGATCGCGTTTTTTATGAATCCAACCAGATAGAATAATTTGCTTACCAATATTATTAATTGTAAGTTCTGCGCAATTGTGAGTTCTATATTTATTCAAATCAAATCAACCTTTTTAATAATAAATTGAAATACAGTTAATGTTCAAAAAAAACAATCATAATTTCTCACTTATTAGAAACAACAAAGAACTAGATCAGTTTATTACAAAAATTAAAAATAAAAAAAAATTTTATTTTGATACAGAATTTGAAAGAAGATCTACCTATAAGGCAATTATATCAATTGTAGTTATTTTTGATGGAAAAAATATTGGAGTTATTGATTGTTTAGAAAAAAAAATTAATTTTAAAAAAATATTTAAGTTCTTAAATAAAAAAAAAAATACACTCATCATTCATTCCTCAAGACAGGACTTAGAAATATTTTTATCAATTGTTAAGAAAATTTTATTTAATATTTTTGATACTCAAATAGCAGCATTGTTTAATGGTTATAAGGAAACTCCATCCTATAAGAAATTAGTCCAAGATTTTTGTAGGATTAATATTGATAAGTCACTTCAAAAAGAAAATTGGCTTAAAAGACCCATTAGTGAAGAGAGAATTAATTACTTAATTAACGATGTTTATTATCTAAGGATAATTTTTAATAAATTAAATAATGAATTAATTAAAAAGAATAAATTAAAATCTTTTAATAAATTAATCAAAAAAGAAGTTTATAAA
>CANMFY010000039.1 GCA_947497305.1 Candidatus Pelagibacterales bacterium
AAATAATTAAAATTCCATAAATAATTAAATCTATAGATCGTCCAGTACCACCAAAATAAATTCTAGAAAATTCAGAAATAGGAATTAAAATTGATGAACCAATAATAGGTCCCCAAATATTTCCAACACCGCCCATTACTGAAATTAATAAAACCAAAATAGATATATCTACGCTAAAAGTATTATTTGGATCTATGATTAGAACATATTGCGCATATATACTCCCCATCGGAGCCATGATCATTGCAGAAATTATAAAAGCAACGACTTTATACTTTGATACATGAATGCCTAAACTTGATGCAGCTTCCGATTGATCTCTAATAGCTTTGAGTCGATAACCAAGTTTTGATCGGTTTAATAACCAAACTAAAAAGAAGGTTATGATAAAAAAAACTAAAGTGATGTAATAGTATGCAACTTTGTTTTTATGAAATTGCATTGAAAGCCAAGGACTGTCTCGATTTATGGGTACATACAAACCTGCAGATGCACCAACTTCAGACCACCTTTGAAAAATAACTTGAAAACTTATTCCAATTAACAACGTTGCAATGGCAAAATAATGTCCCTTTAATCTTAACATTGGAATTCCAATTAACAGTGCAACAAATGCAGAAATTGAAATTCCAATTATAATTCCTACCCAAGGGGTAATTTGAAATTTTGTATAAAAATAACCAGATGCATAAGCTCCAATACCAAAAAAGATTGCGTGCCCAAGACTGATTTGCCCTGAAAATCCAGCAAGTACATTCCATGATTGAGACATAACTGCATGCATAAAAATCATCATTAAAAGATGAAGAGCGAATTTAGACGGTGAGATGAAAGGATATAAAAATAAACCTAAAACGACTATCCCGATTATTATTAATGAATTTTTGTTAAAATAATTTAAAGGTTCGTTTTTTGCTTGTAACAACTCTTTAGAAATTAAATTCATATTTTAATATCTTCCAAAGATTCCTTGTGGTCTTAATATGACTACTAATAAATAAACTGCAAAAACATAAAGCAATTTATAAGAAGGGTCGATCAACAAACCTCCCACGGACTCAACAATTCCAATTATTACCCCAGCAATTAAACTTCCATTAATACTTCCAAAGCCTCCTAAAGCTACAGCGACAAAAGCAAATAAAGAAAAATTCACTCCTACATCTGGGAAAACATAATAATAATTTGATAACATTGAACCAGCAACTGCAACACAGCTTAGGCCAATAGCCCAACCCAATGCGAACATTTTATTTGAAGGTATTCCTAAAATTTCTGCAGCTTGTCTATCTTGGGAGGTTGCTTGCAAAGCAGTTCCGGTCTCAGTTTTAGTTACGAATAAATATAATAAAATAAATGCGAATAAGCATACAAAACTTGCAAATAATTGTGGATAACCAATAAAGATTCCATAGATTTCTAACTTTCCTTGGATGATTGGATTTTTTATTGTTCTAAAATCAGGTGTAAAAAAGAATTGCGCTAGAGCTCTTATTGCAACAGCAAGACCAAAAGTTGCACAAATTTGAATTAGCATTGTTGAATTTAAAATTTTTCTAATAATAAAATAGTGAGTAAACACTCCTAAAAATGCCATTAAAATAATAGTCAATGGTATTGAAAATATTGGATCAATTCCAAATAACATCCAAAACCAAAATGTTGAAAACATTGAGATCATTAAATGATCTCCATGAGCAAAATTAACAATCTCCATTAATCCAAAAATTAAACTTAATCCTGCAGCAATTAATGCGTAGATTAATCCCATCAAAATTCCACTTATGATTGCTTGAATTATTACTTGTGAGGTCATTTTAGGATTTTATTTACTTAATTTAAAATAAGTGATTAACTTAATTAAAATAATAAAGGAAATCTATGAAAATAAAAATAATAAGTTTTTTATTTGCTTCAATTTTTGCATTCAGTTCATTATTTGTAAATATTGTAAAAGCAAATGAAGTTAAAATTGGAGTACTTCTTCCGCTAACAGGACCAGTTGCACAAATTGGGCTTGATGCAAAAGCAGCTATTGAAACTGCGGTTGATATTATAAATAATAAAACAGATCTTAATATTCCACTTGCAAAAACTGAAGGTTTGCCAGGACTAAAAGGTGCAAAAATTAAAGTTGTAATTGTTGATCACCAAGGAAAACCTGAAATAGGTCAAGGTGAAGCTGAAAGATTAATTAATAATGAAAAAGTACATGCACTTTTTGGTGCTTATTTTTCAGGTGTAACAGCAACTTCAAGTCTTGTGGCTGAAAGAGCTGGAATACCATTTGTTAACGGTTCATCATCATCTCCCGCTTTAACGGAGAGAGGTCTAAAATATTTTTTTAGAGTAAGTCCGCACGATGGTCAGTTTACCAAGTTAATGTTTGATTTCTTAGATGAATTTCAAAAGAAAAAAAATGTAAAAATATCTTCAGCAAGTATTCTTCATGAAGATTCAGCTTTTGGTACAGACAGTGCAACTACACAAGAAAAGTTTATTAACGACAAAAAATATAAGTTATTAGACAAAATTGCATACAATGCTAAAGCAACTTCGTTAAGTTCTGAGGTACAAAAGCTGAAAGCATCTAATGCGGATCTTTTGTTACCATCATCATATACAGCTGATACTTATTTGTTTTTAAAAACAGCTAAGGAATTAGATTATAATCCTAAAATGATTTTAGCACAAAATGCTGGTTACACAGACCCCGCTTTTGTCTCTACTGCAGGAAAAGATGCTGAAGGAGCTATTACAAGATCACCATACAATGATGACCTTGCAAAAAGGATCCCAAATCTATCCAAAGTAAATGAACTTTTTAAGAAAAAATCTAATGGACGAGATTTGTCAGATGTTCCAGCTAGAGAATTTACTGCATTTATGGTTTTGGCAGATGCAATTAATAGAGCCGGATCAACTAATCCTGATAAAATTAGAGATGCATTAGTTAAAACAAATATCCCTGCAAAGGATCTAATTGTTCCTTATGAAGGAGTTAGATTTGATGCAAAAGGTCAAAATGAACTTCAAAGAGGTATTTTGATGCAGGTGCAAAACGGTAAATATTGTACAATTTACCCATTTGCGTTTGCAGCTTGTGAAGTGAAGTACCCATTGCCAACTTGGGCGCAAAAAAAATAAGTAATTATTTATAATGAATTAAGGGACGGTTTTAATTAACCGTCCCTTTTTTTTTAATTTATTTTTTTTAATTTATCTAAAGATTTTAATTTAAAACCATTCTTAATTAAAATTTCTTTTAAATACCTGGCATTATCTACTGCGGTTTTTTCATCACCATGAACACAAATTGAATCAATATCGCATTTAATTTGTTTTCCAGAATAACAATTTAAAGCCTGATTTTCTAACATCTTAAGAACATGTTTTGCAGATTCTTCTCTACCTAAGATCATTGCATTAGGTTTTGATCTTGCAACAAGATAGCCATTATCTTCATAGTTTCTATCTGCAAACACTTCGCATGCAATTCTTAATTTTGAATCTCGTCCAGCTTTTTCCATTTCTGTATGTGCATTGACTAAAAAAATAATATTTGGATCAAATTGTTTAATTGCTTTTGCAATGGTGAGAGACAATTCATAATTCTCACAGGCAGTATTACTTAAGGCTCCATGAGGTTTTACATGAGTTACTTTCATTTTTAATTTATCAGCGGCTTTACTTAAAATTTCACATTGATCGATAATAAGTTTAGTAATTTCTTCTGAGGAAATATTCATTCTTTTTCTTCCAAAATTTTCTCTATCTAAATACGATGGGTGAGATCCAATGCTAACATCGTTATCTTTGGATATACGAATTGTCTTTTCCATCGTTTCTTCATCGCCTGCATGATACCCGCAGGCAATGTTAGCTGAGTTTACTATTTTTAATAAGGCAGGATCATTTTCTGTAGAATGAAATTTTGAACTTTCCCCAAGATCGCTATTAATATTTACTTCCATTATATTTTGCTTTTGCTAATTTAAAATTTCAAAAAGTTTATACAATATCCATGATAAAAAAAATAACTAATATAAGCGATCAAGGAATTATTTGTGATTTTGGTGAAGAGGTAAATAAAGATATTAATAAAAAGGTCATTAGCCTTTTTAACTATCTTAAAGAAAAGAGTAATAAAAATGAGATTAAGGGTATCTATAATATTATCCCCTCCTACAACAAACTAGTTGTGCATTTCGATTTAGAAAAAAATAACTCACATAAGATTAAGGAAATAATTTCATCTATTGATCTTAAAAAATTAACTTTGTCGCAATTAGGCAAGGTTTGGACTGTTCCTGTTTGTTATGATGATGAATTTGCGCTTGATTTAGAAAATCTAACTAAATCGCTTAAATTATCTAAAGATCAAATTATTAAAACTCATCTTCAGACTGAATTTTATGTGTACATGATAGGTTTTATGCCAGGACATCCTTATATGGGTGACCTTGATAAAAAATTATTTACAAGTCGATTACTATCACCAAGAGTTCAGGTTCCTATAGGTTCCGTTGCTATCGCTGAAAAATTTTGCATCATCTACCCTTATATTAGTCCTGGCGGATGGAATATTATTGGCAAAACATCCATTAAATTATTTGATACAAAAAATTTAACAAACCCTTGTTTGTTTTCACCGGGCGACACAATAAAATTTAAAAAAGTTAACAAATCAGAATTAAAATAATGGAGCAAATTTTTTTTGAAGTTTTAAGACCTGGAATCAATTCAACCTTTCAAGATAAAGGAAGATTTGGAGTTCAACATATGGGACTGGCTCCTGGTGGAGCTATGGATTACCAATCTTTTTTACTTTCTAATGTTTTATTAAATAATGAAAACAATACCGGCTCAATAGAATTTGCTTATCAAGGACCTTTGTTAAGGTTAGTTAAAGGCAAAACTAAAATTGTAATTACGGGAAATGTTTTTTTTAAAATACACTCTCAAAAAGGAGAAATTATTGGCGAGCCTTATCGAACGTACGATCTAAATGAGGGTGATCAATTAGATATTCTCGCAACAAAATCCTCTGTTTATGGATATTTAAGTATTGAAGGGGGTTTTAAATTAGATAAATTTTGCGGATCTGTTTCATCTCAACCCCGGGCATTTATTGGGCCTAATGATGGGAAAAAAATTGAATTAAAAGATAAAATCTTAATTAATAAAAATTCAATAATTAAAGAAAATAAAATTATAAGAAATATTAAATTTGAAGAAAAAAAAACCTATAGCGTACTTCCTGGTCCGCAATTTCATTATTTTAGTACAGCATCTAAAAAACAATTTTTTTCAACCCCCTACTTAATCACAAAACAAACTGATAGAATGGGAATGAGAGTTATGGGAAAAAGTTTAGAAAATTTAGTTAATTCTAATATTCCTTCCGAGGGTATTATAAAAGGGGCTATTCAAGTTCCAGGAGATGGAAATCCAATTATACTTCTGTCTGATCATCCAACAACGGGCGGATATCCAAAAGTTGGCTCTATTATTTCTTCTGATTATGATGATTTAATACAGCAAAATTCAAATAAAGAAATTTACTTCCAGCTTGTAACTTTAGAAGCTGCAGAACAACAATTTGCACTATATATAGAAAAAATAAAAAGAAAAATTGCTAATATCGAAAAGATATAATTAAAAATTTAAGCCATATTTCTTAAAACGTACTGAAGAATACCACCATGTTTATAGTATTCAGTTTCATTATCAGTATCAATTCTAGAAAGAACATTGATTTTTTTAGAACTTCCATCCTCAAATAAGAATTCAACCGTTACCTCTTCTCTAGGTTTCAAACCTTTTTCAACATTTAAAATATTTATAATTTCAGATCCTTTTAGATTTAAAGTTTTTCTAGAGTACCCGTCATTAAATTGAAGGGGTAAAATTCCCATACCAACTAAATTAGATCTATGAATTCTCTCAAAGCTTTCAGCAATTACAGCTTTTACCCCTAAAAGTTTTGTACCCTTTGCAGCCCAATCACGAGATGATCCTGTTCCGTATTCTTTTCCAGCAATTACAACAAGATCTACTTTCCTTTTTTGATATTCCATCGCAGCATCGAATACTGGCATTACTTTTCTTTCAGGATAAAGCATTGTAACTCCTCCTTCTGTGCCAGGTGCCATTTCATTTTTAATTCTAATGTTAGCAAATGTTCCGCGCATCATCACTTCATGGTTTCCTCTTCTTGCTCCATAAGAGTTAAAATCTTTTTGTAAAACTTGATGGTGCATAAAATAATCACCCGTTGGTCCAGATTTTTGAATAGATCCTGCAGGAGAAATATGATCCGTTGTTATTGAATCTGATAATATAAGAAGAGGCCTTGCATTCTTTATCGCTTTAAATCCTTCTGGTTTGTCAGGTAAATTTTCAAAGAATGGTGGTCGTTTAACATATGTTGATTGTTGATCCCAATCATAAATACTGCTCGCAACTGTTTTAATTTTTTGCCAATTCGCTGGGCCTTCTGAAACATTATCGTACCTTGATCTATACATTTGCGCTGTGATTGAAGTTAAGATTGTTTCTGCAATTTCTTTGTTTGATGGCCAAATATCTTTTAGGAATACATCTTTACCATTTTTGTCTTTACCAAGCGCATCCTTATAAAGATCAAACGTCATTGAACCTGCGATAGCGTAAGCTACAACAAGCGGAGGTGATGCTAAATAATTTGCCTTAACTTGAGGGTGCACTCGTCCTTCAAAGTTTCTATTTCCTGAAAGAATTGAAGCTACATAAAGTTCGCCTTTTATAATTGAATTGCTAATATTATCATTCAATGGTCCAGAATTTCCAATACAAGTCGTACAACCATATCCAACTAAATTAAAACCTAATTGATTAAGATAAGTATCTAGTCCTGCTTTTTCTAAATAATCTGTTACAACTTTTGAACCTGGCGCTAGTGAAGTTTTAACCCAAGGTTTAGAGGACAATCCTTTTTCAATTGCTTTTTTGGCAAGAAGTCCTGCAGCAATTAAAACGCTAGGGTTAGAAGTATTTGTGCAAGATGTGATTGCAGCAATTACAATATTTCCATCTTTTAATTTATAATTTGCATTTTCCAATGG
>CANMFY010000040.1 GCA_947497305.1 Candidatus Pelagibacterales bacterium
TAAAAAAATATAGATAAAAGAAATATTTGTTTTTGACATCTTAAGTTTTAAATATTTCTAACTATTTTTTTTTCCAACAAATCCATTTTTTTATATTTTTTAAGAGAGTCATGTTCGTGACCAATAAGATGCAAAACCCCATGTACTAACATTTTTTTAAAGTAATCATCAAAACTTGTATTCTGTTTCTTAATAATCGCTTCAATGTATTGATAACTTAATGCAAGATCTCCAAGATAAACTTTTTTTTTTGATTTAATATCTTTATTAAAAAAATCTTTTTCCTCAGCTGGAAATGATAAGACATCAGTATCTTTATTTATTTTTCTAAATTTTTTATTAAGATTCTTCATATTTTTTGATCCTGTCAAAAGAATTGATATTTCAAAATCAGTTGCTTGAGATGAAAGGGTAGATGATAAAATTTTTTTAATACTTCTAGTAAGAAATAAATTTACTTTGGGATATCTAGATTTCCAGTTCTTATGATCGATAACTAAATTAACTTTTACCATTCGGCTCTTTTTTTTTATAATCATCGTAAGCCTTAACGATTTTGGAAACCAAAGGATGTCGCATAACATCGTTATGATCAAAATTTATAGTTTTAATTTCTTTAATATCTTTTAGAATTTTTGTGGTCTCATAAAGTCCAGACTCCTTTGATTTTGCTAAATCTACTTGTGAAGGATCTCCATTGATTACCATTGTTGAGTTATTACCAAGTCGAGTTAGAAACATTTTTATTTGTGTAAACGTTGCATTCTGTGCTTCATCTAATATGACAAATGAGTCTTTAAGTGTTCGTCCTCTCATAAAGGCAAGGGGGGCGATTTCTATTATGCCCTCTTCTATTTTTCTTTGAATCTTTTCATAGCCTAAAAGTTCATAAAGAGAATCGTATAAAGGAATAAGATAAGGATCAATTTTGTCTTTCATATCGCCTGGTAAAAAACCTAAATTTTCTCCAGCTTCAACCGCAGGTCTTGATAATATTATTTTTTTCACTTTATCTTCTAATAAAAAAGTAACCGCTATGGCCACCGCCAAGAATGTCTTTCCAGTTCCAGCAGGTCCTAATGCCATTACAATTTTATGATTTTTTAGAGCATCTACATAAATTTTTTGTTTTTCTGATCTAGGTAGAATAATTTTTTTAGATGTCTTGATAGCATCATTGTCGCCATAAATTGAATTAGGATTTTCCTCAGCTCTATTCATTTTGGTTACATCAAAGATAGTTTTGATGTCTTCTTTTTCAATATTATTAGTGTTTACAAATTTTGCTATGAGATTATCTATAATTTGAACAACCGATTGTCTGTTATTCAAATCGCCCCGTACAATCATTAAGTTTCCTCTTAAATTTATTTTCGTCTTAGTAATATTTTCAATTTCTTTAAGATTGGAGTCAAACTCACCAATAATTTTGCTTAGAACTAAATTATTTTTTATATAAAAACTTAAGTAATCATTATTTTTTTCAATAATTTCTATCTGTGAACTTGAGACTTTTGATATATTCATTAAGCGAGTACTTCTTCTTTTTGTAATATTCCAAAAAGATTTTTACTATTGCAAGAAGTGATTTCGATATCCACTAAATCTCCTGGATTAGAATTTTCAGAATTAAAGAAAATAGAATGCATAAATTTACTTCTGCCAAAAAATTGGCCCAGCGTTTTAGTTTTATTTTCAATCAATATTTCAACTTTATTACCTATTAACTGTTTACTGTTTTTCATTTGAATATCACCTAATAAAGACTGCAGCTTTAACAGTCGATCTTTGCATATATCTAATGATATTTGATCTCGATCTACAGCAGGAGTGCCTGGTCTTTGACTGTAAATAAATGAATAAGAGTTAATAAAATTCACTCTATTAATGATATCAAGCGTATCTTGAAAATCTTGCTCTTCCTCCCCTGGAAAACCAATTATAAAATCACTGGAAAATTCAATTTCTGGATTTGCTTGTTTAAATTTAGCAATTAAATCCAAATAATATTCTCTTGTATGTTTTCTATTCATTAATTTTAAAATTTTATTTGATCCTGATTGGATGGGCAGATGTAATTGTGGCATTAATTTTTTTTGATATTTGAAAGCCTCAATCAATTCTTGATCCATGTCATTTGGATGAGAAGTGGTAAAACGAATGCGATAAATTGAATTAATTTTAGCAATTTCATCTATAAGTTTAGCAAGATTATAAGTTTTATTTCCATCAATAAATTTATATGCACTAACATTTTGCCCAAGCAAAATAATTTCTCTAACTCCATTATCGGATAATTTTTTTGCCTCATTAATAATACTGCTAAACGATCTAGAAAATTCAGCTCCCCTTGTGTAAGGAACCACGCAGAAAGAACAAAATTTATCACAACCTTCTTGGATTGTTAAAAATTCAGAAGTTTTAGATTTTCTTGAGGATTTTAAATTATCTAAGGTATCAAATTTTTCTATTAACTCGAAATTAGTGTCAGAAAAATTTTCTTTTCTTTCTGCAAAATTTTTAATCTGCTCTGGCAATCGGTGGTACGATTGTGGTCCTACAACAATATCAACGTAATTAGTTCTCTTAAAAATTTCCTCCCCCTGTGCTTGCGCTATACATCCTGCTAATACGAAAATAGGCTTCTTTTTAAACCGATTTAGTTTTTTAATTTTTCCAATATCAGAATAAACTTTCTCCGTTGCTTTTTCTCTAATGTGACAAGTATTAAATATGATGCAATCAACATCTGCTAATGTTTCAGATCTTATAAAATTAACAGACTGCATTAAGTCGGATATTTTGTCAGAATCGTATTCATTCATCTGACAACCAAAAGTCTTTATGTAAAATTTTTTAAACAATTATTATACTTTTAAAATATTAGAAGCTCTAAGGGTATAAAAAAAAACAAATAAATTAAATATATTTATTAAATATTTTCATAAATTGGGAATATTCTACTATCAATAAAAAGTTTATTATCCAAAATATATTGAAGATTCTTAGATGTATATTTGGGTAATTTAGAAAATTTAGCAATTTTACCACTATTTTTTTCTAAAGAATCTTGCACTGAAAATTTTGAATAAAACTCATCACAATTTTTTAGATCTTTAATATAAAACCTATTATTTACCTCCAGGGCAACTTTGTCATGAGCTAAATTACTAACTGTAGTTTTTAAAATCTGGAAATTATTAAATCCAACTACTTTAGTTTTTTTAATTAAAGAAATACTTTTGACTGAGGCTAAAATATTTCTAAGTCCAACAAACCCTCCTGGACCTAAATTAACCATTAAAAAATTTAAATTTTCTAGTTTTAAATTGTTATGTTCAAAAAAATCTAAAAGAGTAGTTATAAAATTTTCACTATTTAAGAATTTATCTTTAACTAAAACAAAGTCAGAATTGTTTTCTTTTGCAATTAGTATTAAACTTCCAAGCGTAAAATCTACTGAACAAAAATTAGAGTTTATGGCTTCATTCATAAAAAAAACTATTTTAATTACTTTTCTAGTAATTGCTAATCTTTCTCTAGCAAATGCTCAAGAATATCAAAATGAAAAGGGAATAATTGGATTAATGTATCATCGTTTTGAAGAAAATAAATATCCATCAACTAACGTTAGAATGAAAGAGTTTAATTTGCAGCTCGAAATCATTAAACAAAATAATCTCGAATTTATCTCCATTGATGAATTAAGAAAAATTCTAATAGAAAATAAAAATTACGAAAATAAGAAAATTCTAATTACCGTTGATGATGCCTATAGATCTTTTTATGAAAATGGTTGGAAAGTATTAAAAGAAAAGAAAATTCCTTTCATTCTTTTTTTTAATACTAGAGAGGTTAACGCTAATAATCCAAACTACATGACTTGGGATCAGATTAGAGAAATTCATAATTCAAAAATTGGCACTATCGGTGGCCATAGTTTTTCACATGAATATCTAATAAATAAATCTGAAAATGAAATAAAAGAGGATTTAGAAAAATCTCATAAAGATTATCTTCGAGAATTAAATTTTAGGCCAAAATATTTTTCATATCCATTTGGAGAATATAATTCAGCTTTTAAAAAAATTGTAAAAGAATTTAATTATGAGTTAGCTTTTGGACAACATTCTGGTGTGATTGATAAATCCAAAGATTTATTTGAACTTCCACGTTACCCGGTTAATGAAAGTTATGGAAAAGCAGAAAGATTTTTAACGTTATTAAATACAAAACCTTTTCCATTTAAATCTTTCAAACCTGAAAATAAATTTATTAAAAAATCAGATAATCCTCCAAAAATTGAAATAGAATTTTTTAAAGAGATGACAAACTTAGAAAAAATTAATTGTTTTGCTAATGATGGTGGAGAATGGAGTAAAAAGAAAATTACTTTTATTGAAAAAAACTGGATCCGAGTTAATCTAGATAAAAAATTTAAAGAAAGAACGGGTAGAATAAATTGTTCTTTATTAGATAACGATAAACAATTTAGATGGCTAGGGATTCAATTTGTAATCGATGGTAATTAAATCGATCCTGATTTTTTTACTAATAAATTTGCTTTATCAAAATCTTGTAAAGAGTTTTGTTCAATAATTTTTTTTAAACCAAGGACATAATCATTTCCTCTAATGGAATATTTGTGAACATGTTCAACTAATTTCGTTCCAGATATCGATCCGATTAATCGGCCCGCTCTTTGCTTGGCTCTCTCCTTACGAAATTCCTCATAAAAAGCATGGGTATTTAAGTTATTTTTATAAGCACTAACTGCATATCTAATTTGGTTAAATTTTGAAATTTGATGTTTTTCATCCTCACCTCTATCTTCTGGGATCATCCCGTTATTTTCTTTCCAATTCCATTGTCCAAATAAAGCATTTCCTTCAATGGCAAAACGTGAAGTACCCCAGCCACTTTCATAGGCTGCCTGCGCTATGGCCAATGAGGGAGGAATAATGTCCATCTTAATTAATAATTCTTTTGGACTATTATTTTTAACTTTATATTGCTCAAACTTTTCATTTAACCACTCCGCATCTTTTTTAAAACTTTTTCTATTAATAATCGTAACTAATTTTCTTCTATCGGTAATAATCTTTTCATTTTCGGACAAAACTATTGGTAATAATATTTGTATAAAAATTCTTTTTCTTTGTTCAATACTATCTAATTCGCTAATCCCTTGTGGAAATTTTGCTAAAAAAAAGTTAGCAACAGGCTCACCCTCCCTTACTTTCTCAAGATTATAGCCACTCTTTTCAAATAAATTAATAATACTTATTACCTGCTGAAAATCTAAGCCTAATTTTTTTGAGTCATTTGTTAAAAAGCTTTTCTTCAACATTTGGTCAATCGATGGATCATTTGTGGAGTACATATCTGTTTGCGTATTTATAATTATTTTCTTACCTGCAGAGGATTTAAATATTTCTGGAACAAAGGCAGTAAAGACGACTAAAAAAATAATAATACTATAAGGCAAGAAATTTTTAATATTAATTTTTTTAATTATAAAAAAATAAATTTTATTTATATTTTTTAAAATAAAAGATAAAAATTTAAAGGTTGGCGCAATAGTTTCGATAATATATTTTGCAAAACCATTGCCTAAAATTGCTTCTTTTATTATTTTATAAAAATTAATAATTTTTTTATTTAATATAATATTAATCATATTAATTTAGATTATAGACTTACAGCTCTTACGCTTTTTACCTCAGGCACATAATGAACAAGCATACGTTCAACGCCTTGTTTTAATGTTAATGTAGATGAAGGGCAGCCTGCGCAACTTCCTTGTAATTCTACTTCAGCGACTCCATCAACAAAGGATCTTAAACTAATATTTCCTCCATCCATCGCAACAGCTGGTCTTATTTTAAGCTCTAGCACTTCCTCAATTCTTTTAAATATTTCGTCTTTATCATCGCTTGTTTCTTTTTTTACTAGGATAGCTTTAAAATCTTTTGGGAAATCATTTTTTATAATATCTTGAATTTTTTCCAGTATTTCACCCCACTGCGTTTTACTATTCTTTTTTACTGATATGAAATTAGAACCAAAAAAAACAAGTTCTGCTCCAATTTGAAATATTTTTTGAACAAATGGGTACTCCTTGGCTTCTGCAGAGTTTTTAAACTCAATAGAGCCATTTTGTACTAACTCAAAACTAAGCACAAATTTTAATGTGTCTGGATTTGGCGTCTGCTGCACATCAATATTCATAGTATATATTTAGTTAGTATGATTTGTTGTTAAAGTAATTACTATTTAAAAAAAGATATAAAATTCAATATCTTATATTAAATTATCAAGTTCTTTTTCTGAAATAAGACCTGGAATTATCACTAAAGGCACGGATAAATCATTCATCTTTTTAGATAAAGATTTTATAATAGGCCCTGGATTATCATTGTCAATGGAAGAGGCTAATACAAGGGATCGAATAGTCTTATCCTCTTTTAAGAATTTGATTATTTCATCCACTTTATCTCCCATTTTAATAATAATCTTAGGTTTGATCTTAAATTTTTCCTCAACCACAGCAGACCAAACTCTACTAATTTTTTTTCCCTGCCTAGTCTCTTCTTGTTCAATAAGATTGCTAACAGATGCCCATTCAGTATTAACAGCGGGTCTAACAACATAAAGCATGATTAGATCAGCATTATTAACTGCTGATCTTTTTGCTGCAAAATAAATTGCATTCTTCAGTTCATCACTCTCATCAATAATAACTAAATAATTTTTTCTCATTAACTTAAAGACAATCCTACAATTTTATGTACTTCTTTGATAGTTTTTTGAGATTCGATGTTCGCTTTCTCGCTACCGCTTTTTAATATTTTTTTTATTGTCTCGGTATCTTTTTTAATTTCTTTTATCTTTTTTCCTATGTGAA
>CANMFY010000041.1 GCA_947497305.1 Candidatus Pelagibacterales bacterium
AAATGTATTTGTTATGTAAGGATTTAAAAATTATTTGACTTTAAGATTTTTATATAATAAATTTATATATGGAAATCCCCGAAGCTTTAACTTTTGATGATGTCTTACTCGAGCCCAGACATTCCTCCGTTTTACCTAAAGAGACTATAGTTTCTACTAAATTATCAACTACAGTAACACTTGGTATCCCCCTTATTGCTTCTGCAATGGATACTGTTTCAGAATACAAATTAGCAATAGCAATGGCTCAATCTGGAGGTATGGCATGCATCCATAAAAATATGAGTGTAGAGGATCAGGTTAATCAAATTAAATTAGTTAAAAGATTTGAGTCAGGAATGGTTATTGATCCAATTACGATTGACGCTGAAGCGTCATTGTTTGAGGCGACGGAATTAATGAAAAATCACAAAATATCAGGAATCTTAGTTGTTAATAAAAATCTTAAATTGGTTGGAATACTAACAAATAGAGACGTTAGATTTGTTACGGATAAAAAAATTAAAGTCAAAGATTTAATGACTAAAGAGTTAATTACAGCGAAAGTTGGAACATCATTAGCGGAAGCAAAAAGAATATTATTTAAAAATAAAATTGAAAAATTAATTATAGTAGATAATAATTTTAAATGTAAGGGTCTGATTACTGTCAAAGATATTCAAAAGTCGCAAATTTTCCCAGAAGCGGCAAAAGATAAAAAAGGTTCATTATTAGCTGCTGCTGCAGTTGGAGCTGGAAAAGAAAATATCATTAGAGCAGAGCAATTAGCAGAAGCTGGAGCTGATGTGATTATTTTAGATACAGCTCATGGGCATTCGATTTCTGTATTAAAAACATTAGAGAGTATTAAAAAAAATATTAAGGTAACTATAATAGCTGGAAATATAGCGACAGCTGAAGGTGCAAGAGCATTAGTTGATTATGGAGCTGATGCAATAAAAGTTGGTATAGGACCAGGATCAATTTGCACTACAAGAATTATAGCTGGTGTAGGAGTTCCTCAGTTTTCAGCAATCTATAATGTGGCAAAATCAATGAAAAACAAAAAAATTAAAATTATAGCCGATGGTGGCATTAGGTATTCCGGTGACATTGCTAAAGCTATCGGAGCTGGAGCTGATGCTGTAATGATAGGATCATTATTTGCGGGAACAGAAGAAAGTCCAGGAGATGTTTTTTATTACCAGGGAAGAAGCTATAAATCATATAGAGGAATGGGGTCAATTGGCGCAATGTCCAGGGGTTCAGCTGATAGGTATTTTCAAGAAGAAATTAACAATTCACTTAAACTAGTGCCAGAGGGAATTGAAGGCAGAGTTCCATATAAAGGACCTGTTAGAGCAGTCATCCATCAACTTATTGGCGGGTTAAAAGCATCCATGGGGTATGTGGGAGCAAAAAATATTTTAGAATTAAAGGAAAAAGCAAAATTTGTTAAAATTACAAATTCAGGACTAAAGGAAAGTCATGTGCATGATATACAAATTACAAAACAGTCACCAAATTATCCATTTGAAAGTTAATAATGAAAAAATATTTCAAATATTTTAAATACTTTTTATTATTTTTATTGATTTTACCCTCAGAAGTATTTGCAGTGAACATTAGTTATTACAATCAAGGTTTAAAATTTTTTAACGACAAAAATTATAATGAAGCTAAATATTATTTTGAAAAAGATATAGTATTTAATACTAAGAATGAAAAATATTATTTATATTTATCAAAAATATCAGCAATTAATAAAGATAGTATTCAGCAAAAGATTTACTTAGATACAATCCTAGTCCTTAACCCAAAAAACGAGGAAGCGTTATATTTAAAGATTTTATTAAATATTGATGAGGGCGATTTTAAAAAAGCGCAAGAAAGTAATTTAATTTTCGCAAAAGTTTGTAAAGAACTATGCTCTAAAAAAAACGATTTATCTAAAATGATCATAATCGATAAGAAATAATGAAAGATATTTCTTATGTAGACAAAATAGTTATAATAGATTTTGGATCGCAAACCACACAGCTTATCGCAAGAAGAATAAGAGAGCTTGGAGTGTATTGTGAAATTATTAGTTGTTATAAAACTAATAACTTAAGTAACGAAACTAATCTTAAAGGAATTATTTTATCTGGCGGGCCTTTATCAATTACCAAAAGTGCTTATTTAGGTATCTCAAAGCAAATTTTAAATTTTAATAAGCCAATACTTGGAATTTGTTATGGACACCAATTACTAGCAAAACAATTAGGAGGGGTTGTAAAAAACTTTAAAAAAAGTGAATTTGGTAGATGTGAAATTTTCAGTGAAAAAAAATCGATATTAACAAAAAATTTTTTTAGCAAAAATAAAAGAACTCAAGTATGGATGAACCATAATGATGTTGTAATAAAAATACCAAAAGGTTTTGAAGGAGTGGCTTCAAGCGATGACTATAAATATACCATCATACAAGATAAAAGAAAAAAAATATTTGGAGTTCAGTTCCATCCGGAAGTAATTCATACTAATAACGGAAATATTTTATTTAAAAATTTTTTATTCGATATTTGTAAATTAAAAAAAAACTGGAACTCTAAAAATCAAATAAATTACTTGATAAAGAATATAAAATCGGAGGTAGGAAATGAAAATGTTTTGTGCGCTTTATCAGGAGGCGTTGATAGCAGTGTATTAGCCACTTTACTATACAAGGCTATTGGAAAAAAACTACACTGTTTCTTCATAAATACTGGGCTTCTTAGAAAAAATGAAGCAATTGAAGTGATTAATATCTTTAAAAAAAATTATAAAGTTAAATTAAATTATGTTGATGCCTCTAGTATTTTCTTAAGTGCCTTAAAAAATATTACTGACCCCGAAACTAAAAGAAAAATTATTGGCAAAACATTTATAAGGATTTTTGAAAGAGAATCAAAAAAATTTAAAAATATTAAATATTTAGCACAGGGAACTTTATATCCAGACGTTATTGAAAGTCAAAGTCATCATGGAGGACCTTCATCGGTTATCAAATCTCATCATAACGTAGGTGGACTTCCAAAAAAAATGAAATTTAAATTAATCGAGCCATTTAGAGAATTGTTTAAAGACGAGGTAAGAAAAATAGGAATTACTTTAAAATTATCAAAAGAAATAGTTTTCAGACATCCATTTCCAGGTCCCGGGTTAGCAATAAGAATTCCAGGCAAAGTAGACAAGATGAAAATTAAAACTTTACAGGAGGCGGATAGTATTTTTATTTATGAGCTTAAAAAAAGAAATCTTTATAAAAAAATTTGGCAAGCATTTACTGTTTTATTGCCAATAAAAACAGTTGGTGTTATGGGCGATTCTAAAACCTATGAATTTGTATGCTCCTTAAGAGCAGTTACCTCCCAAGATGGAATGACTGCTGATTTTTATAACTTTAAGAACAAAGATTTAGCTGAAATTTCAAATAAGATTATTAATAACGTAACGGGTATTAATAGGATTGTTTATGATATTACATCAAAACCACCAGCAACGATCGAGTGGGAATAAAATTTATGAAAAAAAAATTAACAATTAATAATGTAAAACAAAAAAAATTTAATAAACCTCTTGTTTGTTTAACAGCTTATACAACGCCCATGGCACAAATTTTAGACAAATATTGTGATGTAATATTAGTTGGGGACTCATTAGGAATGGTATTGCACGGAATGAAATCTACTAGAGAAGTTACTCTAGAGATGATGATTATGCACGCAAAAGCAGTAAGAAGAGGAATTAAAAAAAGTTTGTTAGTTGTTGATATGCCGATTGGTACGTATGAAAAAAATTCTAAAATAGCTTTAATAAATGCTAGACAAATTATGAAAGAGACAAATTGTGATGCAGTAAAAGTTGAAGGGGGTATTAAAGTTTATGAAACAATAAAATGTTTAGTAAACAATGACATACCTGTAATGGGGCACGTAGGACTTTTGCCGCAAAGTGTTAAAAAAAAATCTGACTACAAAGTTAAAGGAAAAGATTATTTAAGTTTTAATCAAATTATTAAAGATTCTATTTCTGTAGAAAAAGCTGGCGCTTTTTCGCTTGTTGTAGAGTGTGTTATTAAAGATTTAGCAGATAAAATAAATAAAAGTATAAAAATTCCAACAATAGGAATTGGAGCTTCAAATAAATGTGATGGACAAATTTTAGTAACAGAAGATTTATTAGGGTATTCCGAAAAACCTCCTAAATTTGTTAAAATGTACGATAATTTTAAAGAAAGAACAGAGATTTGTATCAAAAAATTTGTAAAAGATTTAAAGAATAATAATTTTCCTAATTTCAAAAATATGTATCAGATTTAATGAGTCAACTTTTTAATGAAATAGATGAGGATTTAAAACAAGATAAGTTTATAAATTTTTTTAAGAAATATAAATTTATATTAATTATTATATTTTTTTTAATTCTTATATTAATTTTTTTTTTAGTAATTAAAAATATCATTTTCGAAAGTAGAGCAAAAAAATATACTCAAGAGTATGTAATAATCTTAAATCTTGTTAATAATAAAAAAGTTGATGAGGCTAAAAAAAAACTTGAAGTTTTAAAAGATTCTAAAATTAATATATATAAAGTTTTAGCTATTTCTAAATTATTAGAACTATCAAAAGAAAATAAGAATGAGCAAATATCCATTCTAGATTATGCAATTAACTCTAATATTGAGAAGAATGATAAAGATCTGTTCAAAATTAAGAAGGCTTTATTAGCTTTTGAAAATTTAGATGAAACACAATTTATAAATTTATTAAATCCAAGTGATTTTAAAGAATCTCCATGGAGAGTTTTAGCATTAGAAATATTAGGTGATTTTTATTTAAGTAAAAAACAAAAAATTAAAGCAAAAGAGATATACGAGCAAGCAATTAAGATTCCAGATATTCCTGAAATATTTAAAAAAGATTTAGAAAAAAAAATTAAAGAAATAAAATAAATGAAATATTTTTTAATCTTTTTTTTGTCCTTGATTATCTTTTCATGTTCATCAGATAAAGATAAAAAAGTAGATTTGGAAGTTTTCAAGAATCAAGGTGAAAAAATAAATGTTTTTGAGGCAAATAATATCTTTGATAAAGAAATTAGTTCTAAATCACCATTGTTATTGAATTCACCTCAGTCCAATAAAGATTGGGTTTATGAACATTTTTCTTCTAATAATTTATATGAACATTTAGTATACGAGGGTAAATTTCAGGATATTTTTAAAAAAAGTATTGGAGATTATATAAATAAAAATAATGATAGCGGCTCATTATTAGTTAGTAATGAATTTGTTTTTTTTAGTGATGAAAAAGGAAAAATCTATAAATTTGATATAAAAAATCAAAGAGTTATTTGGGAATTAAAAATATATGAGAGTTCTCTTAATAATTACCCTAAAAATATAGCTTTATATTTAAATTCGAATATTTTATATGCCGCTGATAATTTAGGATTTCTTTATTCAATTGATACTGAAACTGGAAAGCCTATTTGGCAACAAAATTACGGCGTTCCATTCTCCTCTAATCTTAATTTTTATAAAAGCATTTTATATGTCGTAAATCAAAACAGTCGTCTATACGCTTTTAATCCCATTGATGGGGAAAAAATATGGAGTTTCGAGTCTTTGTCGGGTTTAATAAAACCCTCTAGGTCTAGCAGCATTTCAATACTAAATAATAACTTATTATTTACTAACGATGTTGGAGACGTAACTGTAATAGACTTGAATCAGCAAGTAATTGTTTGGACTAAGAATATTTTATCTCAAAATACTATTTCTAATAATTTAATTTTTAAAACCTCTAATCTTTTAATTGATAAAAAAGATGTTTTTATTTCATCTAATAATGGAGACTTACTCAATTTTAACTTCGATACAGGTGAAATTAAATGGTCTCAAAAATTATCTTCCATTCAAAATCACATAAGTACTGATAAATATATATTTGTTCTAACCGAAAATGGTTTTATTATTGCTTTTAATAAGACAAATGGAACAATATTGTGGAGCTTAAATCTTACAAAGTTTTCAAGAGATAGTAAAACTGTGCCAAGTTACTATGGACTATTGCTAGCATCAAATAATTTATATGCAACTTCATCAAATGGAGATATTTATAAAATATCAGCAAACGATGGAACGTATATTTCACATAAAAAAATTAATAGCGATTTATCAAGGGCACCAATTATAGTAGATAATAGAATATTTATTCTCAATCGCTCCTCAGAATTAATAATACTTAATTAATGGATAAAATGTCATCAGGAGTGATTACTCTTGCAATAGTGGGTAAACCAAATGTAGGAAAATCAACTTTTTTTAATAAAGTTTTAAATAAGGATCTATCACCTGTAAGTGAGACACCTGGAACAACTACAGATTTATTTATAGATAACGTTCTCTATAAAAACAGAAATTTTAAATTAATTGATTCTGGTGGTTTAAAAAGAAAAGGCAAATCAAAATCTGATGAGCAGCAGTACATAACAAAAGAAAGTTTAAAAGCAATTTATCTTGCTGATGTTATTTTATTTATGATTGAGGCAGATAAGGAATTTACTAAAACAGATAAACAAATCTGCAGATTAGTATTAGACAAGG
>CANMFY010000042.1 GCA_947497305.1 Candidatus Pelagibacterales bacterium
TATCAATCTCTAATAATAAATATGATCCCCCTTGAAGATCTAATCCTAAATTTACTTTTTTATCTAAAAAAATTTTATATTTACTTACAAAATTAAAATTCCCTATGAAAATATAAAAAAAAATTAATAATGAAGCTAGAATAAATCCAATTTTCAATCTGGAAAAATTTAACACTACTTAATTATTTAGTTTCTGATTTAGATAAAACTTGAGAGATAGTAGATTTTATAATTTTAACGTTTATATTTTCAGCAATTTCCAAATCTGCCTTTTCATCATCAATAATTCTTGTAATCTTTCCAACAATACCGCCAGCAGTTATAACTGTATCGCCTCTTGTTAATTTAGTTATCATTAATTTGTGTTCAGCAACTCTTTTTTGTTGAGGACGAATTAAAAGAAAATAGAAAATTACAAAGATTAATATTAATGGGATAAATTGTGCAAAACCGGAAGCAGACATAAAAAGCTGATTATACTAGAAGATCTTTAATTACAATATTTTATTTAATAATTTTGTATTTTTTAAATCTTTTTTAGACCATTCATATAACTTTGAAGTGCTACAGGGATGTTTATAGAACCATCCTTATTTTGGTTGTTTTCAAGTATTGCAATCAAAGTTCTGCCTATAGCAAGTCCTGAACCATTTAATGTTGTTACGTAGTCCGTTTTTTTATTTAAATCTTTATAACGCGCCATCATTCGACTAGCTTGAAATTGCCCACAAGATGAACAGCTAGATATTTCTCGATAGCAATTTTGTGATGGTATCCAAGCTTCAATATCGTAAGTTTTTTCTGCTGAAAATCCCATATCACCAGATGAAAGCAACATAACTCTAAAAGGTATTTCAAGTTTTTTAAGTATTGCTTCTGCGCAATTTGTTAACCTTTCTAGTTCGTTATTATTTTCCTCCGGTCTAACGATGCTGACAAGTTCAACCTTATAGAATTGATGTTGCCTCATCATTCCTTTTGTATCTTTGCCTGCTGCGCCTGCCTCGGCTCTAAAACATGGCGTAGCTGCAACATATCGTAAAGGTAGATCTTCATAATTTAATATTTTGTCTCTAACGATATTTGTTAATGATACTTCAGCTGTAGGGATCAACCAAAATCCATTTTCTAAAGAAAATTGATCTTTTGAAAATTTTGGCAGTTGCCCGGTTGAATACATAGATTTTTCATTAACAATGATTGGAACATTCATCTCTTGATACTCAAACTCCTTAACATGAACATCTATCATAAAATTAATTAACGCTCTTTCTAGTTTAGCAATGTTTCCTTTAGTAATTACAAATCTTGATCCAGTAATTTTTACAGCTGTTTCAAAATCCATTAGATCTTTTTCTAATCCAATTTCATCATGTGACTTTATTTTAAAGTCAAAACTATTAATTTTTCCAAATTTTCTCATTTCTTTATTACTCGAACTATCTTTTCCGATTGGTACATCATCCAAGTGTATATTTGGCAGGTTTAAAAGAATTTTGTTAATTTTTTCTTTTTGCTCGCTTATTTTTTTTTCAAAAACTTCAATATCTACTTTTAGTAATGATACTTTATTTGATAACGATAAGAATTCTTTACTCTTTTTATCCTTATGCGTTGAGAGAACTTTTGAAATTTTATTTCGTTCTTCTTGAAATTTTTGCTGTTTCTCAAGGTTTTGTCTTAAAACTGTGTCTAATAAAATAATTTCATCAATTATTAAGTCTGAATTTTCAATAAACTTTTCTTTATACTTTTTTTTACAACTAACTGGATTTTCTCTAATATGTTTAAGTATTATCATTCTTATTTTTTTTTTCTAAATATTTAATTATTAAAATAGATATTTCATATAAGAGCATTAATGGAATTGCCAATCCTATCTGGCTGATAGGATCTGGGGGTGTAATAATTGCAGCTACAATAAATATAATTACTATAATATATCTTCTTCTTTCTGATAAATATTTAGAGTCAACAAAACCGACGGTTGCTAGTAAAATTAATAATACAGGCAATTCAAAACTAAGCCCAAATGCAATCATAAAAATCATTATTAAAGAAAGATATTCACTTACTTTTGCCTCTAATTGTATTGGCATACTTGTTTGTGATGTGAGCGACTCAAATGATAAAAAGAACTTAATAGCTAATGGCATTATAAATTGGTAAGCCAAAAATGCCCCGAGCAAAAAAAGAACTGGCGTTGCTATCATAAATGGTAAAATAGCTTTCTTTTCGTTAGAATATAAACCAGGTGCTATAAATTTCCATATTTGAATCAAGAAAACTGGGAATGAAAAGAATAAGGCTGAAAAAAAAGATAGCTTCAAGTACGTTACAAAAGTTTCTTGTAATGCAGTGAAAATTAATCTTTTATTACCTACCCCATCATTTCCTAAAGCTTTTACATAGGGTTGTAATAAAAAATCATATATTTTATCTGCATTAATATAAGAAATAATAAAAGCTAATGCAAAAAAAATTAAACTTTTTATAATTCGAGATCTTAGCTCTAATAGATGCTCTGAAATTGTTGATTGATTCTGCTCATTATTTATATTCATAAAAATAAAAATTATGACTTATCTTTTTTTTTTTTATTTTCATCTTCTAAATCAATATTAACAATTTTTTTTATATCTTTTTTCTGTTCTTGAACAATATCATCAATACCTTTTTGAAAAGAATTAACGTAATTTTTTATCCCTTTTTTTATTTGAACAAACTTTTTAACAACAACAGGAAGATCCTTGGGTCCTATAACTAAGATAGCAACTAAGATTATAACTAAAACTTCTGACCACCCTATTTGTGGCATAAATTATTTTAGTGATTTGACTTTGAATTTTGATCTTTATCGTTTGGATCTTTTTTATCGGCTGATTGATCATCAGACATACCTTTTTTAAAACTTTTTATTCCTTTAGCTACATCTCCCATAAGATCAGATATTTTACCTCTGCCAAACAAGAGAACAATTACTATAACAACAATAATTATATGCCAAAAGCTAAGACCCATATTTAAAACCTATATATCAATTAATATTTTAATACAAATATTTAGTTATCTTTTTTGTTTAAAGTTCCAGAAAGCATATCATCTATATTCGAAAAAATGTCCTCTTTAGATAGTTTTTCAAGGTCATCTTGTGCAAACTTATTTGTTCCAAAAATTGATTTATCTAATCGACTATCTATTAATCCAGCTGATGCGAGCTCTTCAGAGTTTGGTAAATCTGATAAAGATTTTAAATTAAAATGACTTAAAAAAGTATCAGTTGTTACATATAATAACGGTTTACCAGGTATTTCTTTTCTGCCATTAGGTTTTACCCATCCAAGCTCGAATAATATTTCTAAAGTTCCAGTACTAAATGATACCCCTCTAATCTCCTCAATTTCAGAACGTGTTACTGGTTGATGATAAGCTATGATAGCTAAAGTCTCTATTGTAGCTTTTGATAATTTTCTTTGCTGAACAACTTCACTTGCAATTTTTTTAGATAAGTTATCTGCGGTTCTAAAGGACCATTTATCAGAAATTTCATAAAGATTTATACCTCTATTTATAAATTCAGATTGTAATTCTTTTAATATTTTTAAAATATCAACATTAAGTTCAATTTTTGATTTAATTGTTTCTATATCTAATGGCTCATCAGCAGCAAACAAAATAGCCTCCACTAGTCTTTTAGCGTCATTATATTTATTTAGCATTTTTATGTAGCTTTAATTAATATTTTATCAAAAATTTTTTTTTGCATAATAGATAATTTTCCTTCTCTAACTAATTCTAAACTTCCAGCAAAAGTTCCAGCTAATCCAGATCTTTTTAAATTTTTTGAACCTGAAAATGATCCGGGAATTAAATCTTTTATATCTCTCCACTCAGTCAATTCTTTGAGTAAACTTGTTATTTTTTTAATCGCCTCTTCCATCGTGTAAACTGGTAATTTTGAAATATTCATAATTGAAAAATTTTGTTTTCTTTTTATTTCAGCGTATGATTTTATGAGTTCATAAAGAGAAACTGCGTATTTAGAAGTAGAAATAGACTTAATGCCTTCTCGAATACCTTTTGTAAAAATATCTCTTCCTAGCTGTTTCTGTAGCACAAGTTTATCAGAAAGAAATCTTATTGCTTCTAGCTTTCTTAATTGCAATTTCAATTTTTCTGCCATTTGAAGAGCTGAAAAATCATCTTCAAAATCATCTGGCAGTAATAATCTTGATTTCAAATATGCAAGCCATGCTGCCATGACTAAAAAATCAGCAGCTAATTCTAAGTTCTTTTTGATATTATTTATAAATTTTAAATATTCATCAGCTAACTGAACTATAGAAATTTTCATGAGGTCTACTTTTTGAGATTTTGCTAAATCTAAAAGTAGTTCTAGTGGGCCTTCATAATTATCAATATTTAAACTAAATTTATCTTCTAGTTTTTCTTCAAAGGAGGGTTTTAATTCAACAATACTGCTCATGTAATTTATTTAACTGATTCTTTAGTAAAATTTATAAAAATTTGCCTTAATTTTTTGGGTTATTTTATTTGTAAAATTATCAGTTTCTGGGACGATTAAGGAAAGTTTCTTCATTTGATCTATCTTTCCATTGCAATGTAACAAAATATTGCAACCCGCATCTAGGGTTAGTTTCGCATTTTTTATCATACCCCCAGATAATGCTTTCATGCAAATATCATCTGACATTAATAATCCCCTAAAATTAAGATACTTTCTTATTACATCATTAATTATTTTTTTTGATTGTGTTGCGCATCTTGTTGGATCTATTTTTTTATACAAAATATGTGCAGTCATACCTAAATAATTTTTGACATTTTTAAATGTTCTAAAATCGTTATTTTTTAAATAATCCAATGAAAAGTTTACTTGAGGCAAAACTAAGTGCGAGTCTCTATTAGTGCATCCATGACCGGGTATATGTTTAATAACAGTTTCAAGTCCTGATTTTTTATAAAAATTAATTAAATATTTAGATAATTTTATTACAACTTTAGGATTTTTAGAAAAAGCTCTATTTCCTATAACACTACTTTTGTCTTCATTATATAAATCCAGAACTGGAACTGTGTTTATATTTATTCCACAATATTTTAATATTGAAATATTTGTTTTTAGAAATTTATCATATTTATAATAAAATTGAGGATCACTTTTATAAATATCACCAAAATATTTAGCGTTATAATTATCAAGATCGATTATTTTTTTAAAACGATTAACTTTATCTCCTTCTTGATCAACTAATATTGGAAAATTTCTATCCTCAAAAAGATCTCTTATACTAGTTGTTAAATTTCTAACTTGTTCTAAATTTTCAATATTTCTAGAAAATAAAATAACTCCCCAAGGTTTATATTTTTTAAAAAATTTAATTTCACTAATATTTAATTTAAAACTATTAATTCCGAAAATAATTGCGTGAGTTTTCAAATTTTATTTTATTAACTCCCAATATTGTTTTTGTTTGTAAATATTTTTAAAATAATCATTATTATCTATTCTTTTTTTAAAATCGGATGATGAGCTAATTTTATCTAATTTTTCAATATGTGAGTTTAAATAGACTGAATAATCTACTCTTTTTTTATCTACATTTTTAATAAATGAATTAGAATTATAATAAAATAAACAGAAAGTTAAAAAAGAAAAAACAAGAAAAAAAGCTAATATATTATATAAATTTTTTTTCATTAATCACATTTCAGCTGGAGCGGTAACATTTAAAATATCTAATCCACTTTTTATAACCAATTGTATTTTTTTAATTAAGAATAATCGTGCTTCCTGAATTTCAGGATGATTCTCATTTAAAATTTTTAAATTATCATTTTCATTTCCAGTGTTCCAGTAAGTATGAAACAAACTGGCTAATTCATATAAATAAAATGGAACCATATGAGGTTCTAGATGATATGCTGATAACTCTAAACATTTAGGCCACTCAGCTATTTTTTTTATTAT
>CANMFY010000043.1 GCA_947497305.1 Candidatus Pelagibacterales bacterium
CCACCAAATACGACTTGCTCAATGGAACTTATGATTGTTGCATCAATCATACCATGAAATAAATTGTTACCAATAGCATTTAGAACAACTGGAAAAAGTAAAATAAATGCCGCTCCTATAAATGCGCCGGAAATTGTACCAAGTCCTCCAATGATGGCCATGAACATAATTTTAAAAGATAGACTGATATTAAAGGCAGCAAACGGTTCAACACTTTTTAAATATGTATACGTGTAAAGAGCTCCTGCTATTCCGCATAAAAAAGCATTAATTGCAAAAGCTTGTAACTTAGTTTTTAAAAGTGAAACTCCCATAGACTCTGCGGCGATATCCATATCTCTAACCGCCATCCAGTTTCTGCCTGTAGAACCACGAGCCATATTAATTGCGAGTAATGTTATAACGACTACAATTGCTGCTACTAAAAGATACATCATATACCCACTAGTAAAAGCCACACCATTTATATTAATTTTTTGAAATGTTGTTGATCCAGAAACGTCATAGTTCTTAAACCAACCAAATTTATCTATTACCCAAACAATAAAAAATTGTGATGCTAAAGTTGCAACCATTAAATAAATTCCTCTAATTCTAAGACTTGGCAAGCCAAATATAATTCCAAGACCAGCTGCAATTAATCCTGATAAAACTAATGCTCCAAGAAAAGGCATGTCTTGTATTCGCAGCATCATATTGTAACACGCGTAAGCACCCGCGCACATAAAGCCTGCTGCACCTAAAGATAATTGCCCAGTATATCCCATCACAATATTTTGCCCTAAAGCTGCAATAGCTAAACATAGCCAAGGTATTAAAATAGACGTGTACCAATAATCAGTTGTAACAATATTAGGGATTACTAAAAATCCTAACACTAATAAGACAACAAAATTAATAATATCATTTTTTGTATATCTCATAAAAACAGGTTTCATAAACTAAACTCTCCTAATTATTTTTTCTCCAAATAAACCTTCCGGTCTATAAAGTAGAAATAATATTGATAACATGTACGGCGCCCAAGCCTCGATGCCACCCTTAAAATAAGGCCCTATGTAAACTTCTAAAACTTTTTCAACTGCACCAACAAGTAAACCCCCAACAATTGCTCCTGGAATTGAAGAAAATCCTCCAATAATTAAAACTGGTAAGGCTTTTAATGCTAATTCAATAAGAGCAAACTGAACTCCTGCCCTTGCTCCCCACATCATTCCAGCAACTAAAGCCACAACACCGGCTGCAGACCAAACAAGTAGCATAATATGCTTTAAAGGAATTCCGATAGAACTTGCAGCTCCAGCGTCATCCGCAACCGCTCTCAATCCAAGTCCAATTTTTGTGAACTTAAATAAAAGAGTAAGGAGAACAATCATGACTAAAGCAACTAAACCAGCTGTTAAATCAAGCGCACTAATAAATAATTTTAAATTATCTGCAATCCACGGAATAGGAAAATCACCAATCCCAAGACTTAATTTTCTAACTTCAACTCCCCATTTTGCTTGTGCAAGACCCTCGAGAACAAATCCAAGACCAATTGTTGCCATCAGAACGGTATCTTCGCTCTGATTCATTAAAGGGCGAAGCACTAATCTTTCTGTAAGCATCCCAACTAATATCATTAAAAAAACAGTTGCAACAAAAGCAACTGCAAATGGCATTCCATATTCCATAAATCCTACGAATGAAAGGACTGCAAAGAATACCATGGCCCCTTGTGCAAAATTAAAAGTAGCGGAGGCTTTATAAATAAGAACAAAACCAAGAGCTACTAGGGAATACATTGTTCCTGATAATAGGCCACCAACTAAAACTTCAAAGAAGAATAAAATCGACTCAGTCATGGGCAACTCCTAGGTATGCATCAATTACTTTTTGATCGGCTCTAACTACATCAGGAATATCATCTCCAATAACTTTTCCATAGTCTAAAACGACAACTCGATCTGAAATATCCATAACTACTCCCATATCATGTTCTATTAAAACTATAGTTGTTCCAAGTTCATCATTTATCTTCAAAATAAATCTGCACATATCTCTTTTTTCTTCAACGTTCATACCCGCCATTGGTTCATCTAAAAGTAATATGGGAGCTTCGGTTGCAAGAGCGCGACCAAGTTCTACTTTTTTTTGTAGTCCATAAGGAAGTTTTCCAACTTCTGTATTTTTAATATTTTCAATTTCTAGAAACTTCACAATTTCTTCAGATTTTTCTCTGTTTATTTTTTCTTCTCTTTTCGCCCTTGGAAATTGCAAAGCTACTTCAAGGAAACTAGATTTGGTATGCAGCTTTCTTCCAACTAAAATATTATCTAAAACAGACATTCTTTTAAAAAGAGCAAGATTTTGGAATGTTCTAGAAATACCTTTTTGAGCCATGATATTTGGCGTAATCAATTTTAGTTCTTCTCCGTTAAAAATTACTTTTCCTTCCTGAGGCTTATAAATTCCATTAATACAATTGAGCATTGAACTTTTGCCAGCTCCATTAGGCCCGATAATCGCCCTTATTTCATGTTTTAAAACGTTAAAAGAAATGTTGGTAATAGCCTTAACTCCTCCAAAGCTTAGAGAAATATTTTTTACTTCTAGTATCGGTTTGCCTATTTTAAATTTTCTTTTATCAACCATAACAACCTCTTAAATAATTCCCTTAATTAGTTTTTTTTCTTTGACTGTCCCTTATTGCA
This sequence comes from Candidatus Pelagibacterales bacterium, assembly GCA_947497305.1. Classification (GTDB taxonomy): domain Bacteria; phylum Pseudomonadota; class Alphaproteobacteria; order Pelagibacterales; family Pelagibacteraceae; genus Fontibacterium; species Fontibacterium oligotrophicum. The sequence continues at coordinate 2,697 of CANMFY010000043.1, forward strand.
TCTTTAAAATTTAAACGTTTTCCTTTTGAAATTCCTAAATATAATTCTTTTACTTTTTCATTATTTAATAAACTTTTTGCAGAACCTTCTAACATTACATTTCCTGTTTCAATAATATAAGCGTAGTCAGCATTCCTAAGTGCAATATTAGTATTTTGTTCTGCAAGTAATATGCTCACACCTTCTTTTTCATTTAAATCTTTTACAATATGAAATATTTCAGCAACTAACTGAGGTGCTAAGCCCATCGAAGGCTCATCAAGTAAAAGCATTTTTGGTTTTGCCATCATTGCTCGGGCAACAGCGATCATTTGTTGCTCACCACCTGAGGTAAATCCAGCTTGACTTTTTCTTCTCTCTTTTAATCGTTTAAAATAATTATAAATTTTTTCAACTTCAGCATTTAAGTCTCCTCTAGATAATTTTCTTGAATATGCTCCAGCGATGATATTTTCCTCAACTGTTAAATGTCCAAAACATCTTCTGCCCTCTAAAACTTGAACCATTCCAAGTTTAACCATCTCCGACGGGGTTTGTTTTTTTATTTCAAAGCCATCGTAATTAATTGAGCCTTTAGTAACTTCACCTCTTTCAGAGGCAAGCATTGTAGATATTGATTTTAGCGTAGTGCTTTTTCCAGCGCCGTTTGCACCAAGTAAAGCAACTATTTTTCCCTTTGGAACGATTAGAGACACATCATGAAGAGCTAAAATAACTTTATTATAAGCAACTTCGATATTTTTAATTTCTAAAATATTACTAGAGCTCGTCCCCACTTAATTCCCCTTAATTTTATTTACGCAAGTTATTAAATATTAAGGGGAGTGTAAACATCAAATTATATTTACACTCCCCTTAAATTAAATAAATTAATCTAAAAAAAAATTAACTACACTTTTTTTTAGTAATTTTATTTTCTTCAGCGTATTTAGCGGCTGACTCTACGATTTGAGCTCTTATAGCAACTGGATCATTAGGTCCTGTCCAATCTCTAACTTTTTTAAAAGCTTGAGCTTTTCCATCCCATTGCATTAAAGCAAATTTACCTGCGCCTTCATGCTGTGAACAAGAAAGTTGAAATGGAGCTAACATCCCCTCGATGCCAAGTTCTTTCATTCTAGCCTCGGTCAGGTTGATCATTTCGTATCCATCTCTAAACTCTTCGCTAGTTACTGGTTGACCAATTTTGTTATATTTTTTTTGTGCATTTCTCATTGCTTCAGTCCACATAATAGCTGCGCCTAAGCCTCTATTATAGTAAGCAGTGCCCACACGTTTTGGATCAGCCATATTGCCTTTTCCAGCTTTGTAAACTTTATCCTGAATATTTTTAATTAAAGGATAGTTTTTTCCAGGTAAAGCGTTTGAAACGACATAAGTTCCGTTTGAGGAGTCACCAGCAGGAATCATATCCTCTTCGGCTCCACCGAAAGTAACGTACATCATTTTTGTTCTTGGAAAATTAATTCTTGCAGCGTTCGTCATCGCTGTTGAATTCATTCCAGAACCTGCGCCCCAAAAAGTAACCCAATCAGGTTTTTCTTGTCTTACCTGTAACCACTGAGATTGTTGCTCTAATCCTGGAGGAGCTACAGCGATTTCAACTAATGTAAATCCCCATTCTTTAGCAAGTCTTCTCATGGTTGGAAGTGGTTCACGTCCGAATGCAGTATCAATGTGCATATGAACTATTTTTTTTCCTTTTAATTTTTCAGGTCCGCCACCTTCCATTTCTGCCATCCATCTAAGTTTAACAGCAATTTGTGACCAATAGCTACTTGCAGCATTAAATACCCAAGGCCAAACTGTACCGTCAGCAGCATCTGTTCTTCCATAACCATATTGAGCTAGAACAACTTTGTCTTCTGCCATACGATTAATAACTGCGTAAGCACCCGGTGTTCCTAAAGTGTCGAACACAACCATTTTCTGACCGTCTTTAGTCATTAGTCTCTGGTAGCATTCTACAGTTTTTGCGGCATTATATTCTGTTTCGCACTCTTGCCATGTTAGCATGACTCCATTTACTCCGCCTGTCGCGTTGACGTAGTTCATGTAATCAATTTGCGCTCCGTAATAACCAGTTCCCATTGCTGAGTATGGTCCTACTCGACTGCTTGGTATCGGAAAATATTGCGTCTTAGCTTGAGCAAATAAGTTCTGAGGTAGCAGTGATAAAGAAAAAACTGCAGCGAAAAATATTGCTGAAATTTTTTTTGCTAATTGTTTTAACATTAAACCCCCTTAATTATTTTATGAAGAAATTATATGTTTAAAAAAATTACATACAATATTTTATTTAAAATCGCGTTATCCTATTAGGTCTACAAATCCCTTCTTTTTGTTATTATACAACTCTTGAGAGAATAAATTTATAATTAGCTAAAAATTAATATTATAATTAAGGTGCTCAGAACTAAATAACAAATTAGATGTTTAATATTATCAAAGAAAATTTTAGTAGGGCTTTTTTTGCTCTTTTATTTTCAGTAATTACTATCGCAACTCTTTCTTTTTTAAGTTTCAATACTAGTTACGGTTTGTTTCTTGCTGGTTCGTTTGGAGCAACAATGGTGTTGATTTTTGGTTATCCAGAAAGTCCCTTTGCTCAACCGAAAAATGTTTTTTTTGGCCATTTAATTACATCTTTAGTCGCTATTTTAGTACTGCAATTTTTACCTTTGGATGATTTTTTACAAATTACAATTGCTGTTGGATTTGGAATTTTCTTTATGATTTTATTTGGTGTTACACATCCACCAGCAGGGGGTAATCCAATTGTTGTGATCTTGGGCGCATCTTCTTATGAATTTTTATTAAATCCGATAATTTTTGGAACTTTAATCATCATATTCTATGCAATTATTTTAAATCGGTTTATTTTAAAAAAAAATTATCCTGTTAACTGGCCAAAATAATAGTTCTTTTATTTAACCATCATATTTATGTTATATTTACACTGTGCAATAGCATTCTTTTGTGCTTAAATAATATTAATTAAATTACAATAGGGTTCAAAATCATGAAAATATTATGCGTACTGTATGATAATCCAAAAAAAGGGATGCCAAAGAAGTACCCTTTAAATAAATTACCAGTTATTAAAAAGTATCCAAACGGCCAAACACTTCCGACACCAAAAGGAAGAGATTTTAAACCTGGAACATTACTTGGATGCGTATCAGGCGAATTAGGACTTAGAAAATTTTTAGAAAGAAATGGTCACGAATTAGTTGTGACATCAGACA
>CANMFY010000044.1 GCA_947497305.1 Candidatus Pelagibacterales bacterium
CTTTATCCCAAACCTGAACATTAATCATTTGTGGCTCTGGAATAGAAACTGTGGCTAACTGACTGATTGGCATTTTTTGTCCGTAAACCTCAACTCTTACACCATCTAACATTTTTGGATTAGCTCTGCCGGTTCTAACAGTAGACAGTTCTTTACCATAAGAGCTTAGGGATAAATTCATTCTTTCTTCAATTTTTTTTATAATCATATTAAGCTCCCGCTAATGATTTTACTTCCTCGTTAAAATCAGTTTTTTTAACTTCGATACCCTCGCCAACTTTATATTTTATAAAAGATTTAATAATCAAATTCTGTTTAATTTCTTTTCCAAAATCAATAACAGCCTGCTCAACTGTAATATCTTGATTATGTATCCATTTTTGACCCATCAATGTATTATCAGATATAACTTTTTTTAATTTTCCAACTAAAATTTTATCTATCATATCATCTTTTTTACCTTGATTTTTAAGCTCTTCCTTTAAAATTTCTTTTTCTTTATTGATAAAATCTAAACTTAAATCTTTCTCACCCAAAGACATTGGTGACAAAGCTGCAATATGCATACAAATTTTTCTTGAAAATTCTAAAACTTCTTTATTTTTATTTTGGCAATCAATTGAAATAATAACTCCAATTTTGCCCATATTTTCATTTTGCTGATTGTGAATGTAGTTTGCGACAATTCCATTTGTATTTTCTAGATAGCCAATTCTTCTAATTTTAATATTCTCACCAATTTTAGCTATTAAATTAACCAACTCATCTTTTATTAAACTATTGTTAATTTTAGCGTTTAATAAATTTTCTAGATTAAAATTATTACTTAAAGCTATTTTAGAAATTTCTGAACAAAAATTTATAAATTCTTTATTTTTAGCTACAAAATCTGTTTCGGAATTTACTTCTAGTATACAAGCTTTTGAATTAGTAGATGCGATTACAGCTAGGCCTTCAGCCGCATCGCGCGATGATTTCTTTGCAGCTTTTGTTATTCCTTTTTTACGTAAATATTCAATAGATTTTTCAATGTCGTAATTATTTTCTGATAAAGCTGTCTTGCAGTCTTGGATACCTGCTCCTGTTAATTCTCTAAGTTCTTTAACTTTTGCTAAATTATCAGACATTGAATAAACTTTTAATTCTTTAAAGCTTCTTCTTTGTTTTCAGAATCTTTTTTTATTTTAATTTTTAAATTTTCTTTAGCAGCTTTTTTAGGCTTTTCTTCTTCAATAGGCTCAACTATTTTAATATTTTGTTTTGCATCTAAAATAGTTTTTTTAGCTAAATCGCAATAAAGATTTATAGATCTTCTTGCATCATCATTTCCTGGAATTGGAAAATCAATATCTTCAGGATTAGAATTGCTATCAACAACTGCAACGATTGGAATTTTTAACTTTTTAGCTTCTGCAATAGCTAAGGACTCAATGTTGGTATCAATAACAAATAGCATATTAGGAACACCTCGCATGTCTGCTATTCCCCCTAATGATCTATTAAGTTTATCACGCTCAAGACTCATCTTTATAAGTTCTTTTTTAGTAAAACCTTTATTTTCTTTATTAAGCTCTTCTGTTAATTTTTTTAATCTTCGAATTGAATTGCTGATAGTCTTCCAATTTGTCAACATTCCGCCTGGCCATCTGTGGTTGACAAAAAATTGTCCTGTTTCTTTTGCAACTTCAGCTATTAATTCACTTGCTTGTTTTTTAGTAGAAACAAATAAAATTTTACCGCCGGAAGCCACACATTTATGCATTTCCAGCATTGCATTATTCAATAATTTTACAGTTTGCAGTAAATCAATAATATGAATTGAGTTTTTTTCTCCAAAAATAAATTTCTTCATTTTTGGGTTCCATCTAAAAGTCTTATGTCCTAAATGTACTCCAGCTTCTAAAAGCTCTTTTACGGACGCATTAGGTATGTTCATTTTTTTCTCCGGTTATTTCCACCACAGTTTCTGCCTAAATTGGACCGGGGGGTATTACTACCCACAACTGTGTGCGAATTTTTAGGGTTTTATATTGAAAATTAGAAAAAAAACAAGTGAATACTAGTGAATTTTACAGTCAAAACCTGAACTATTTAAAATATTAACTATAGAAGCATCAATAAATTTAGTTGTTTTAAGATTAAACACGTAATTTTTATCTTTTGAATTCATTCTAATTAAAACTCTAGTCTCGCCATTATCTTTTAAAATCTTTTTAAGTTCATTGATGCTTTGTAAATCTTTTATAATAATTTCAGCATTACTAATCTTTGCTTCTTTTATAGAGTTAATTTCAGTTAATTTTCTAACGGTTAATCTTGTTGTCCCATTTGTCATTTTTTCTTTAACAATATTTATTAAAAAAGAATTACCTGGTGCCATTTTATCTCTATTAGCAAGTAGAATTTCTGAAAAAATAAAAAGCTCATACATTCTACTTAAATCACTTAATTTAATTATTGCAAATGGTTGACCTCTTGCAGTCTTTTTCTCTTGAACGGCCATTAAAGTTCCAGAAAGAACAAACTCTTTATTTAAATCATTGTCATTAATATCAGAAAATTTTTTAACATTATAAGTTTTTAAAATTTTTTCATAATTTGAAAGAGGATGCTCACTAATAAAAAAACCGATAGACTCAAATTCATTCTTCATTTTTTCATTTTGGTTCCACGTATCTTTTTTACTTACAAAGTTTTCTAATGATGGAAGTTTGCTATTTTTTTCACCTTCAAATAAATTATTCTGCAAAAGGTTTGAGTCTTTATAATTTTTAGATATTTTTATAATTTCCGGTACAGCATCGAATAAAAATTTACGATTAGTTTCTAAACAATCAAAGGATCCAGATTTAATAAGACCTTCCATTTGAAGTTTATTAATTAATTTTGAATCAATTCTTAAAATAAAATCTTCTAAAGATACAAATGGACCATTATCTTTTCGATTAGATATAATTTGATTAATGGACTCATAACCGACAGCTTTAATTGCGGCTAAAGCATAATAAAGTTTATTTTCCTTAACAACAAATTCTGCAAAGGATTTGTTAATGGACGGTAAAACCACATCAATTTTTAATCGTTTTAATTCTTCGTAAAATTCATTTAATTTATCAGTATTAGCTAAATCTAAGTTCATCGAAGCTGCGATAAAATAAATTGGATAATGTGTTTTTAAATATGCTGTTTGATAAGCAATTAATGCATAAGCTGCGGCGTGACTTTTGTTAAATCCATATTGTGCAAATTTCTCAACTAACTGAAATATATAAACAGCCTGATCTTTAGTAATTCCATTATTAACAGCTCCCTCTATAAAATCTTTCTTCTGCCTTTCCATCTCAGCAGATTTCTTTTTACCCATGGCTTTTCTTAATATGTCAGCTTTGCCTGCTGAAAAGCCAGAAAGAGATTGGGCAATTTGAATCACCTGTTCTTGATAAATTATAACCCCGTATGTCTCTTTTAAAATATGCTCTATTTTTGGATGAAGATAATCTGGTTTTTCCACTCCATGCTTACAGTTATTATATTTTGAAATATTCTGCATCGGACCTGGTCTAAAAAGAGCAACAAGAGCAATAATATCTTCAAATTTATTTGGCTTCATTTGTTTTAAAACCTCTCTCATTCCAGCGCTTTCTAACTGAAACACGCCCATAGTTTCACCAGAACATAAAAGTTCAAAAGTTTTAGGATCGTCAAGAGGAAGGTCTTTTAAATTTACATTAATATTATTTTCTTTAAGCGAGTTTACTGTTTTCTTAATAACAGTAAGCGTTTTAAGACCAAGAAAATCAAACTTCACAAGTCCCGCATTTTCAGACCACTTCATGTCAAATTGAGTTACGGGAATATCGTGATCTGAATCAAAATCTTTATATAAAGGAACAATTTCTTCTATCTGTCGATCAGCAATCACAATGCCTGCTGCATGGGTTGCAATATTTCTATAAAGTCCCTCAAGTTTTATTGCTAAGTTAATTAATTTATTAATCTTAACATCATTTTTTTGTGCTTCTTGAATTCTTGGCTCTAGTGCAACAGACTCTTGTAATGAAAGAGGTCTTGAGGGGTCAAAGGGAATCATTTTAGAAAGTGAATCTACAACGCTATAAGGAAGACCAATAACACGACCAATGTCACGAATTGCCATTCTTGCTTGAAGTTTTCCAAAGGTAATAATTTGAGCAACACCGCCTTTGTATTTATTTTTTACATAATTAATAACTTTGTCACGATCCTCTTGACAAAAATCGATATCAAAATCTGGGATTGAAATTCGATCAGGATTTAAAAAACGCTCAAAAATTAATCCAAACTTAATTGGATCTAATTCGGTAATAGATAATACCCAGGCAACTAAAGATCCAGCGCCAGACCCTCTGCCGGGTCCAACGGGTATATTATTATTTTTTGCCCATAGTATGTAATCAGAGACAATCAAGAAATAACCAGAAAACTTCATCTGGTTAATCATTTTTACTTCATAATTTAATCGTTCTATGTAAATTTTTTTTATTTCTTCAATTTTTTTTGGATCAGTTATATTTTTAAGAACAACTTCTTTAAGTCTTTTTTCTAAACCTGCTTGCGCTAATTCTTGGAGAACAACCTCAATATTTTTTTCTTTTGATGAAGCTGAGGTAAAGTTTGGCAGCAAAGGTTTGCTAGGTAAAGGTCGAAATAAACACTGATATTTCAAATTATGATTATTTTCTAAAGCATCTGGTAAATCAGCAAACAATTTAAGCATGTCCTCATTGCTTTTAAGATAATGCTGATTTGTGTAACTAATTCTATTTTTATCTTCTACATATGCCTTTTGACCAATACAAATATACGCGTCATGTGCCTCATACATATCTTGATGAATATAAAATACTTCATGAGACGCAATTATTGGAATTTTTAAATACTTTGCATTGCTAATTAAAAAATTTTCTATTCTGTCTTCATTAGCCTCATTATGTCTTTGAATTTCGAAAAATAAATTTTCTTTAAATACTGACTTTATTTGCCCAACGTTACTTAAAAAAATTTTATCTTGATTATTAAGAATAAGATGTGACGTTAAAGTGTGATTGCCACCTAATAAAACAATAAGACCATTATTAAATTCAAGCAAATCCTTCATTGCACAGTGTGGTGCTTCAGTTGCGTTGATATCAAGATAGGATTTTGAGGATAGTTTTAATAAATTTTTATATCCTTCAGTATTCTTAGCAATGAGAGAAACTTTGCCTATGATATTATCAGTCTTTATATTAAGCTGTGTTCCGATAATTGGATGAACTCCTGCTTTTGAAAGTTCCTCAGAAAATTCTAAAGCACCGCTTAAATTATAAGAATCTGAAACACCAAGGCATAAAAATTTTGAAAGTTTTGCATACTTAGCCAGTTCTTCAATTTTCACTGCTCCTTCACAAATTGAATACTGAGTGTGAATTTTAAAGTGGTTAAAATTAATATCTTTGAGACTCATTTTTCTAATTCAAAATTCTAACATTAGAATCTTGAATAGCTAACTGAATATCAGCTTTATTTGATAATTCTCTATTATGAGTTGCAAAAATAATTAATCTTTCTTTTGATTTTAAACTTAAAAGTATTTCAAAGACTTCATTTGCAGTTTTACTATCTAAATTACCCGTTGGCTCATCTGCTAAAATTAGTTCAGGCTCATTAATTAAAGCTCTAGCGATTGCAACACGCTGCTGTTCTCCGCCAGATAGTTCATGGGGATAATGATTTAATCTCTCTTTTAAGCCGAGCTTA
>CANMFY010000045.1 GCA_947497305.1 Candidatus Pelagibacterales bacterium
ATCAAGTGCAGCAGCCCAAGTTGTTGCAAAGGTGTGAAAAGTAAGACTGCCAAGTCCAACTAAAATTGTAACAACTCCAAGTATTCGTCCAGAAAAACTTTGGCCTTTTAAAATAAAAAGTCCAACCAAAATAAATGCAAGATTAGTTATAGCATTGAGCGGCTCTGCTAGAAAGTCACCACTTACACGCTCACAGTAAATATCTATATAATCTCTTTTATCTTGCATGATTAACTATAGAAAATAATAAATGAAATTAAATCTTAACCTAATTGGGATTCTACAAATTCCCAGTTTGCTAATTTTTCAACAAAGGCTTTTAAATAATCTGGTCTGCGGTTTCTATAATCCACATAATAAGCATGTTCCCAAACATCGCAGCCAAAGATTGGTTTTAAATTATCGACTAACGGATTTGAACCATTTGCAGTTTTGCTAATAACTAATTGATCTCCTTTTAAAGAAAGCCAAGCCCAACCAGAGCCAAATTGAGTAACACCTGCTTGAATAAAATCTTCTTTAAATTTTTCAACAGTACCAAAAGTTTCAATAATTTTTTTCTCTAATTTTCCTGGCATCTTGCCACCACCACTTGGGCGCATACATTGCCAAAATAAAATGTGATTATAATGTTGTCCGGCATTATTAAAGATTGCTGCTTTACTTGCATCATTTGCAGTTTTTTTTACAATGTCTTCAAGGGTATCGTTTTCAAGAGTGGTCCCTTTAATTAGATTATTTAAATTTGTTATATAGGTTTGGTGATGTTTGCTATGATGCAAATCTAAAGTTTCTACACTCATCGCTGGATCGAGTGCATTTTTTGCGTAATTTAAATTTGGTAATGTAAACATTTTTTATTTCCTAATTGTACATTAAAATTTAAAAAAATATACGTTCAATTTTTTTACAAAATCTTGCTTAAAATTTTAGGAATTTGTTCTTTAAAGGCAAAAAAACCTTTAGTTGAAAAAGGAAAACAAAATTGATCATAATCCCTAGCTAAATAATAAATTTTTATTGTTTTTTTTAATTCATTTATAAAATCATTTTCATAGCCACAGGTCAGATAGGGCATAATCACGCATTTGATATTATTTTCTCTCACGACTTTTAAAAGATCATCTAAATTTTTTATAATAATATTAGAATTAAATTCAGTTTTTATTTGCTCAAAAATTTCAAGATTTATAAGACTTTTAAAGTTTATTACATTTTTTGAATAACCCTTTTTTTCTAATAAAGAATTAAAATCCAACATGCCATAATGATTAAATTTCTTTTCCTTATGTTTTAATAAGTAACAGCTATCTAAATTATGGATAAGAAATAATGAGTTTTCGTTATTTATTTCATCAAAGTGTAGTGGGGTTTGTGTAAAATTTTCACTTTCAAATAAAGAAGCTGCTTTTTCATTTAATGTTAAATTTTCATATTTTTTTGCTGAGAATTTATTAATATTCCAAGTGGTTGCTAGATAATGTTTACCTTTTGTCTGCAACCCCGCAACCCAACGCCAACTTAACGTATTGGATGCAGCGTCGCCATCGAGTAAATGTTTTAAAAAAAAATCAGCTCCGAGTTGCCAAGGAAGTTTTAAAGTAAAGATCCAAATACTTGCAAACCACATTCTTGCATGATTATGCAAATATCCTGTTTCTTTTAACTCATGTACCCAATCATTAAAACATTCAACCGTTGTAGTTGCGTTAATAGCATTTTGATAATTTTTATTTTTTTTCTCTTCCTCTAATTTTATTAAATCTTGTCTATAAACTTGCCAAACTTTAGGACGTAGTTCTAACCAACCTTTCCAATACGTTCGCCAGAATACCTCTTGAATAAATTTTTCAATGGTAAGATACGGATATTTTGAATGAGCTGATTTTATAACTTCTAATTCATCAATTATACGGTGCGAGATGTATTTAGATAAACAACTGGTGTTATCTCTTTTATCTTTGCCATAATCAAAATTTCGACTCTTTGAATATTGACTTAGAAAATTTTCACAAAATTGATTAAGGTGACTAACGGCTTCTGTTCTAAGATTCATAATGTAATAAATTATGACAAGTTCTATGCAGTAATGAATGCAGATAAACTAATTGATTAAAATCTTTATTATATCCCCCACCCAATACTCCGCAAAGAGGAACCCTTTTTTTATAAAAGTTATGGATAACTAATTCTTCTCTTCTTTTAATTCCTTCAGTGCTAATTTTAAATTTACCAATTCGATCATCCTCATGCACATCAACACCAGCAACGTAAAATACATAATCAAATTTTTTCTTATTCATTTCCTCTAAAGCATTAAAGACAATTTCTAAATATTCATCATCTTTTATCCCCTCATCCAATTCAATATCTAAATTACTTAACTGTTTATTAAGGGGGTAATTTTTTTTAGAGTGAATACTTAAAGTAAAAACATTTTCATCGTTTTCAAAAATTTTAGCCGTCCCATCACCTTGATGAACATCGAGATCAAAAATTAAAATATTTTTAATATAGTGTTCGGTAATTAATTTTTTTGCAGCAACCGCCACATCATTAAATACGCAGTAACCATTGCCAGAGTTTGCAAAAGCATGGTGTGATCCACCTGCGGTATTGCACGCAAGTCCTTCGTTTAATGCAAGTTGTGCTGCTAAAATAGTTCCGCCCGTTGCAACGAAAGATCGTTGTCGAACGCTTGGGACCATTGGAAAACCTAATTTTTTCTCCTCTTCTTGGCTTAATGTTAAATTAGATATTTTTTCAATGTATTCATGGGTATGCACCCTTGATAAATCTTCTAAACTTGCAGGACTTGGAATATGTAAATTTTTCTCACTCACTATTCTATCGCTTTGTAATAACTTAAATAATTCGCCAAATTTTTTTATTGGAAATTTATGATCATCACCAATTTGCGCCACATAATCAGGATGATTTATAATAGGAAGCATAACTCAATATTACACTTTTTAATTTAATTAAACATTACAAAGGATTACTTAAAAACATAAGGTCGCAGTCTTTCAAATTTAAATTAAAATGTAGTCTTTATAAAATTTGTTATGATAAAATAAATTTATGATTAAAAAAATATGCTTTAGTTTGTCTTTACTTAGTTTAGCAACCAGCATTGCAACGGCTGTTTATCTTGTATGTTGTAAGAAAAAAACTGAAAGCAAAGCTGATTTAAAAGGAAATAATAAAGCTTAATAAACCTATTAAATAACTATAGAAGCACGTTATGAATGTGGTTTTAATCGTTGGTAGCGCACCCGATGCGGTTCGTATTAATTCATTAGATCTTTCTTTATTTAACAATTCCGTTGCAATTAATAATGCTTGGCGATTAAAGCAAAAATGGGATTATGTAATTTATCCTGAAGATTTTCCAATTCAGCGTCAGCCAAAAAATTTGCATGTGAAAAAAATAATTACCGCAAAAGAGTACGTGCCCATTCAAAATAAGTTTGGTGGCTTTGTGTATGCAGGCGGCACCATGGCTTTTACCGCAGGATATTGGGCCCTTGGAACATTAAAACCTGATGTGATCGCTTACCTTGGTTGCGATATGATTTACTCAAACAAAATCTCTAATAATCATTTTTACGGAAAAGGGGCAGCAGACCCATTGCGCGATGATATTACATTACAATCTTTGGAGGCAAAATCTGCACGTTTAATGGCTATTGCAAAATTTAATAATTGTTCTGTGGTGAATTTATCAGAACAAGATCAATCACGATTATTATTTCCAAGAATACAAATAGACAATTTTAAAAAAAAACGAACCATTTTTAATTTAATTAGCGCTGATAAAATTAAATTGAATTTAAAAGCTCTTAAAGAAGCCTTAAGCTTTGAAAAGAAATTAAATTATATGGTGCATTCTGGAAGATATTGGGAGCAGATTAATAAATTTGATCCCATTCAACTAAGTAAAATTGACCAATTGTGGCTACAAACTCCACAACATTCTCACTAAAATATTATAAAGTCATAATATAATTTCAGAAGTATATTTCGTGGAATGATTAATTTTTTTAAAATTACCTTCATTGATCTTGGCAGGCAATTTCGTCTAAGTTATTTACCCCCGCTAATGATTTATGTGGCCGCAGGCGTTTCAGGTCTTACTGGAATTGTTGGAACATTTTTTGTTAAAGATTATTTAAATTTATCTGCAGCTTTTCTCGCAAGTCTTGGATTTTGGGCAGGAATCCCATGGGTTTTAAAAATGCCCCTTGGTCATTTGGTAGATTTAATTTGGAGTAGGAAAAATTATTTAGTGTTTCTTGGCGCAGGTTTGATTGGTTTAAGTATTTTAATTATGTACGGCCTTATTGCTCATACCAAATTCATGGCAGGGTATTTAGCAATTGAGACTTGGTTTGTAATCAGCGTGATCTTATCTCCCATCGGCTACGTCATTCAAGATGTTGTTGCAGATGCAATGACTGTGGAGGCTGTTCCAAATTTTAATGAACAGGGAAACAATTATTCAAATGAAGAAATTAAAGTCATGCATACTACCGTTCAAACTCTTGGAAGATTTGCAATTATTTCTGGCACTATTCTTGTAGCGCTTGCTAACATTGTTATTTTTAGTAATTCACAAGGATTTACTCAGGGTGATAAAGTATCTTTGTATGCCTCCGTTTATTTATACGCTCTAATTATTCCTTTTATTTCTGTCCTTGGTGTATTTTTATCTTTTTATTTAAAACACAAACAACAAAAACTATTTAAACAACTTAATAAAATGGTTCCTGAAAATTTAAATTCAACTAAGGTAAACTGGTGGATTTTAGGCGGTTCCTTAGCCTTTGTAATTTTTACATTAACCATTGGCTCACTGAAACTTCCCTTTGCTCAAGAAATTGTTTTTGTTGGATCAATGTCCATTGTGATTTTTTTAATGAATAAACTCATGAAAGAGATGCCAAAACATTTAAGTTATACCATTGTTGGCACCGCTATTATTGTTTTTATTTTTCGCGCAATGCCAGGACCAGGTCCTGGTCTGACTTGGTTTGAAATTGATGTGTTAAAATTTGATGAACAATTTTTATCTGCAATTTCTTTAATTGCATCCGTACTAACTTTACTTGGAATTATTTTTTTAAGATCCTTTATGGCAAACAATTCCATTGCAAAAATTGTAGTGATCTTATCCATTTTAGGATCCATATTATTTTTACCAAGTGTTGGCATGTATTATGGCCTTCATCAGTGGACAGCCTCAGTTACAAATGGTGTGGTGGATGCAAGATTTATTGCAGTTATTAATACGGCAATTGAATCTCCCTTAGGTCAAGTTGCAATGATTCCAATGTTAGCTTGGATTGCAAAAAATGCACCCTCACATTTAAAGGCAACTTTCTTTGCAGTTTTTGCATCTTTCACTAATCTTGCTTTATCTGCAAATTCACTTGGAACTAAATATCTAAATGAAATTTTTATCATCACTCGAGAAGTAAAAGATAAAATAAGTGGAGTTATTCAATCTAAGGCGGATTATTCTGAGCTTGGAATTTTACTTATTGCAGTCACATTATTAAATTTGATAATCCCAATTCTTATTGTTTGGTTTATTCAAAAATCAAAGTTTAAAACTTTTGAATAATTTATCCTTTTATATTTAAATCTTTATGTAGTTATAAGTTTTGATTGTTATAAAATGGCATATAGTATGTTCTTATGTTTATTTCCCAGTTTATTAAAAAAGCCTTTATAATTTTAATTTTTTTAGTTATCAGCGGA
>CANMFY010000046.1 GCA_947497305.1 Candidatus Pelagibacterales bacterium
TTAGGTGTGCTTTTAAAAGATGAGCAACAAAAAGTTTTCGGGCAAGTAGCGTTAAATACAGAGATTAGACAGTCTAGAGACATTAATAAAAATATATCCGTTAACTTTAATGTTAATTTTTAGTTTTGCTTTATCTAATAAGCATAAATACAACGAGTTTCATTTCTAGAACAATCACAAGCATCGTGTATGTAGGAGATTGGGCACTCCGTCTATAACGATTGTTATTAGTTGATTAATAAAATGAGAAAATAAAATTCCAATTAAATTTGATTAACTAGGTATAACTTAAAGTTAAAGTTCAAAGTAGATAGTTATATAATTCATTTTTTACCCCTCCCGGTATCTGAACTTTCTATTATTAGAGAATAATTTTGCAAAAAATCCTGCCACTCTATTGCCACACAGAAGATAAGAATTTACACATTTGACAAGATTCTTTGAATATGTTTTTGTTGGTATTGAAAGATGAATGGAGTAGGGAGGTTCGAGGCGCAGGACTCATAAGCCTGAGGTCGGTGGTTCGATTCCACTTCCCGCTACCAAATATTATAAATTATGTTTAACGTTTCATGTATTCAACTCACGTCAGACAATAATGTTTTTTCTAATTTAGAAAAAACAACAGATTTAATAATTAATTCTATTAAGAAAAAAGCTGATTTAATTATTACTCCAGAAAATACATCATTATTTACATTAGATCATAGTGAACTTTTAGAAAAAGCAGAAAAGATGAATAATAATTTTTTTTTAGAATCTATAAGTAAAATTTCAAAAAGTTATAAAAAGTGGATTTTAATTGGATCATTACCGATAAAGTTATCTAGAAAATTATTAGCTAATAGATCTGTACTTTTTAATCCAAATGGAAAAATTGCAAACTACTATGATAAAATTCATATGTTCGATGTTAAACTTTCAAATAAGGAAAGGTATGAAGAGTCAAAAAAATTTTTAGCAGGTAAAAAAAAAGTTTTAGCAAAATTACCTTGGGGTTTATTAGGTTTTAGTATTTGTTATGATATTCGTTTTCCAAATTTATATAGAGAGCTTGCAAAGAAAGGAGCAATTTTTATGACAGTTCCTTCAGCTTTTACGAAAATAACAGGAGAAAAACATTGGCATACTTTATTGAAAGCTAGGGCTATTGAAAATTTTTCTTATATATTTGCTGCTGCACAAACGGGAAAACATTATAATAATAGGTTAACATACGGCCATTCTTTAATTATTTCACCTGATGGCGAAATATTAAAAGAAAAAGAAAAGGGAGAGGGCTTTATTATTGCAAGAATAGATGAAAATCTTCCAAAAAAATTAAGAGCTATAATTCCAAGTCTTAAATCTAATTAATATTTCTTATAGCTCTTTACTTCAGAAATATTTGATTTTGTTACTTTGTTAATCTTATTTTTAACAAGTGATCTTTCATCGTTAGTAAAATAAACTGCTCTTGCTAGTTTTATAAATTTATCCCCAAAATTTCTTTTTCTTTCACAATCTCTAATATCATCCTCAATTTTCCACAGTTTAAGATTAATAAATTTAAGCTTTTTGTATAATTTTGTAATTAATTTTGATTTTTTAATATTTTCAGAAGCAGTTTCTTGCAGGGAACTAAGTTCTTTTAAGACAATATTTCTTTTACTTTTATCTTTAATTTTATTTTTTTTTATCTCAAGAATTGAGATTTTATCGAATAACTCACCAGCTGATAATTCTGAATAAATTTTTTTTGTAATTTTCATAATTAATCAATAATGTTCTTTTATAATATATGTCAAATATTTTAATAATAAAACTCGGCTCTCTTGGAGACGTTGTTCAAATATCTGGAGCTTTAAAAGACATAAGAGAACATCATAAGAATGAAAAAATTACAATTTTAACCACTTCTAAATATTTAAACTTATTTAAAAATTGCCCTTATGTAGACGATTGTTTAGAGGATGAAAGGCTTCCAAGATATAATATATTTTATCTTTTAAAATTAAGAAAAATTATAAACTCCTCAAACTTTACCAAAGTTTATGATTTACAAAATTCAAATAGAACTAATTTTTATAGAAAATTTATTTTTAATATTGAGCATTGGTCTTCTTCTAAAGATATTTCGGAAAATAAATATAACAATTCTGTATTACAAAGATTTGATGATCAATTAAGAAAATCTAATATCAAAACTTGTTACACTTTAAAGCCAGATTTTAGCTGGGCAGCTGAGAAGGCTAATAACTATAATTTTAATACTGACAAAAAATATATTTTATTTTTTCCCTTCTGTTCTAAAGATTTACCCCATAAACGATGGCCATTTTTTGCTGAACTTATAAATTTAATAAAACTAAACCATCCCCAATATGAACTAGTAGTTGCTCCGGGACCAAATGAAATAGTTGAGGCTAAAAATTTTAATATTAAAATAGCTTTAAATAATAATTTAGCATTAAACTTTTTTGAACTTGCATCACTAATAAAAAAATAACATCTTGTTATTGCAAATGATACAGGGCCAGCACATATGGCAGCTCATCTTGGTGCTAAAGGCTTTGCGTTATTTGGTCCTCACACCACTCCTGATAAAGTCTCAATTGAGAGAGAAAAGTTTATCGCACTTCAGACTATGGATTTAAAATTGCTTTTTGCTGATAGAGTTTATGCTTTAATTAAAAGTTCTATTATAAATTAAGAAGATTGGCATATTTTTTAATTATTTCTTTCCAGTAAAATTGTTTAGCGAATTCTTTTGCATTCTTTCCTAGTTCTAAATATTTTTTATTTTCAATTATATTTTTTAAAGCATCATAAATTTCAGAGTGGTCATATCCATTACATAATAAACCAGTTTGATTATGTTTGACTGCATCTGGAGCTCCACCGTCTTTTCCAGCAATAGATGGAATTCCATAACTTGCAGCTTCAATATAACTAATTCCAAAACCCTCCACGGAAGTTCCTTCAATTCTTGCAGGCATTAAAAAAATATTAGAATTTTTAATTAGAGCATTCTTTAATTCTAAGCTTATATTTTTTATAAATGTTACATTTTTTTCTAAGTTTAAATTTTTAGCGGTTTTCTTTAGATTTTCTTCTTCATCCCCACTTCCAACTATTACATATTTAAAATTTGGATAAATCGATTGGATATTTTTTAAAGCTAATAAAGAAAAATCAATTCCTTTTCTTTTATCAAATCTTGAGACAGTGATGATTTTAATATCAGAATTTGCAAATATTTCTTCAGCTTGTCGATTTACCTCTGAGCTAATGGTCTGTGGCTCATTAATACCAGGATTTATCACATGGATTTTATTACCCTCACAACCTTTTTCAGCTGCTAAATTTTTTGTAAATTCTGAATTTGCAACAATATATTTAGTTTTTGCTAACGCATTAATAGATCTTCTATTTATAGATGAGTTAGTTGGATGATTAATTTCTTTGCCGTGGATAAGACATAAAATTGGAATCTTATCTGATATATTATTAGTAATTAATTCAATGCTTTTCCAGTGATCAGCAACTATAGCTTTAATTGGATTATTTTTGATAATTTCTTTCAAAAGATTAAATTTTCTATATTTTTTTAATATTTTTAGACCGCCCATTCTGTTTGTTTCAAAATTATTTTTTTTGTCATAGTCTTGATCGCCTGAGAATGAGTCTGCTAATACTTTAATAGGGTGAAGAGCATTTAAATGTATTGCAAGACCTCCCATTAAACTTTGCATGCCACCAAGTTCAGGAGGAAAACTTCTAGTTATTATAACAATCATTAAATTATTTTTTCCATTTAATATTGCAGCCCATACTAGGAAATTGTTGCTCTGGTCCATTTGAAGTCTTAGCAATTAATTCCATTGCATTTAAAAGATCATTTTTGCCATCTAATATTGGTTTAAGATTTTTCATTTCTCTAACTCTGCCGCGATATTGCAGTTCATTATTTTTATTATATCCAAAAAAATCAGGAGTACATACTGCACCATAATTTTGGGCAATTTTTTGAGTTTCATCGTACAAGTATGGAAATTTAAAATTATTTATTTTTGCAAATTTTTTCATATTTTCAAAACTATCTTCAGGATAATTATTTACATCATTTGACATTATTGCGACTGAATTAACGCCAATTTTTGACAGTTTATTAGTAATATCAACCAATTCTTTTATTACAGCTTTTACATAAGGACAGTGGTTACAAATGAACATAACTAAAGTTCCATTTTGACCCTTGATATCTTTAAGTGAAATAAATGTGTCTTCAGTTGATATTAATTTAAATTCTTTTATTTTTTCTCCAAAATTGCATATTGGCGTTTCTGTAAGAGACATAATTCTATTTTACTATTTAGAATATTTGTTATGAATATAACATGATTTTTGAACTGGGTAATAAAAGATTAAAAGGTGAGGGAAAATATTGGATTGCGCCAAATGCAAATGTAATTGGTGATGTCATTTTAAAAAATGACTCTAGTGTTTGGTTTAATGCTGTAATCAGGGGAGACATTGAAAGTATCACTCTAGGCGAGGGCAGTAATGTTCAGGACAATTGTGTTCTACATACTGATAAAGGTTTTCCTCTTAAAGTTGGTAAGATGGTGACAGTTGGTCATTTAGTGATGTTACATGGCTGTACTATTATGGATAATAGTTTGATTGGTATTGGATCAACAATTTTAAATAATAGTGTCATTGGTAATAACTGTATTATTGGAGCCAATAGTTTAATTACTGAGGGAAAAATAATTCCAGACAATTCTTTAGTCATGGGAAGTCCTGGAAAGGTAGTCAGACAAGTGACTGAGGAAGAAAAAAAAGCAATCACTGAAAATGCTCAGCGTTATATAGATAATTGGAAGAGATACGTAAAAGATTTAAAAAAAATTTAAGGAACTAGCCAACTACTTTTATTTTCATCAAGTAGAAATTTAGCTCGACGATGACCTTGTGACGCTAAATAAAGCCATTCAAAAATTTTAATTTTACTCTCAACCACACAAAAATTTTTATAACCAATCTCACTTTGTTCAAAAGTTGGAATATTACCACCTATATCTTTTGATAAATCAGAGGCAGACTCATTAATAAAATCACCAGGAGCTTGAGGCGAAAGGTAACATTTTCTACTTATCATTTGCGTTTTAGTCCATGCTTGTTTTGTAATTTCATTATCTTTATGAATTGTAGCAATTCCTTCAGCACGAACCTGAATTTTTCTTTTTTTGCTATAAAATACGAAATAGATTTTATTATTTTTTTTTAGATAATCGATCTTTGGTGAGCGATAATCAGTATGGAATCTTAAAATATTTTTATCTTTGAAAGCACCTCGTAGAACCACAATTCTACCATCAGCCCCCTCTTGAGAATTAGCAATTACAACAGGTAGCCTAAACTCTTCATTTCTATCAACAACACCTCTTTGTAAGAGAGTCCAGATTTCATCTAATATTAAATTAATATTATTATAATAATCAGGAATATCCTTAATCACTCTTAGTAATTTATTTTTTTTTAAGTCGAGTAATTAAACTTGATGTATCAAATCGATTGCCACCATTTTTTTGAACATCAGAATAATAACCATCGATAATTTTAGTTATTGGAAGTTCAGAACCATTATTTTTTGCCTCTTCCATAGCAATTCCTAAATCTTTTCTCATCCAGTCAATTGCAAAACCAAAATCAAATTTATCTT
>CANMFY010000047.1 GCA_947497305.1 Candidatus Pelagibacterales bacterium
ATAACTCTTGGCTTCATTAAATTATAAAAATTTTTAACGATTAAAATATTTCTACTTTTTTGATAATTGATAAAAGCTGTTTTATACATTTGTTTTATTACTTAATTTTTGGAAGCTCATTAAATTGGTGGAATGGCGGAGGTGAACTTAATGTCCACTCCAATGTGGTTGCTCCTTCACCCCATTGATTGTCCGAAACTTTTTTTCCTCTCATAAATGCATGGGCTAATAAAGCTAAAAATACTAAAACTCCAAAAGCTGAAATATACGAACCTACTGAAGAAACGTAATTCCAGCCAGCATAAGCGTCTGGATAATCTGCATATCTTCTTGGCATTCCTGCTAATCCTAAAAAATGCTGAGGAAAGAAAATTAAATTGACCCCTATAAATGTTAACCAAAAATGAATTTTTCCTAAAACTTCTGAATATTCATATCCAGACATTTTTCCAAACCAATAATAAAATCCTGCAAATATTGAAAATACTGCTCCAAGAGAAAGCACATAATGAAAATGAGCTACAACATAATAAGTATCATGAAATGCAGTGTCTACTCCAGCGTTTGCTAAAACAACTCCAGTGACTCCACCAACAGTAAATAAAAATATAAAACCTACCGCCCAAAGCATTGGGGTTTTCATGGTAATGGATCCTCCCCACATGGTAGCTATCCATGAGAATACTTTGATACCTGTAGGGACGGCAATGATCATAGTTGCAAAAACAAAGTATGCCTTTGTATCAACGCCCATTCCAACTGTGTACATGTGATGAGCCCAAACGACAAAACCTACAACACCAATAGATACCATTGCATAAGCCATTCCTAAATAACCAAAAATAGGCTTTTTGGAAAAAGTTGAGATGACATGACTTATCATTCCAAACCCTGGTAAGATCATAATATAAACTTCTGGGTGTCCAAAAAACCAAAATAAATGCTGAAATAAAACTGGATCTCCTCCACCCTTAGGCTCAAAGAAAGCAGTCCCAAAGTTTCTATCTGTTAATAACATTGTAATTGCACCCGCAAGCACTGGCAAAGACAATAATAATAAAAAAGCAGTCACTAGAATAGACCAGGCAAATAAAGGCATTTTATGCATTGTCATTCCTGGCGCTCTCATATTGAAAATTGTCGTGATGAAATTTATAGCTCCAAGAATTGAAGATGCTCCTGCAAGGTGCAAACTTAATATAGCAAGATCCATTGCGGGACCGGGTTGCCCGGCTTTTGATGATAATGGAGGATAAATCGTCCAACCCCCTCCAACACCTGATCCGCCTGGTGGACCTTCAACAAAAATAGATGCAATTAATAAAATGAACGCAGCAGGTAATAACCAAAAAGAAACATTGTTCATTCTAGGAAAAGCCATGTCTGGGGCGCCTATCATTAGAGGAACAAACCAATTTCCAAATCCTCCAATCATTGCAGGCATCACCATAAAGAAAACCATAATTAAACCGTGACCTGTAACTAAAACATTGTAAAGGTGATAGTCGCCCTTTAAAATTCCATCACCTGGATGCATAAGTTCCATTCTCATTAAGACTGAAAAAGCTGTACCAATTATTCCTGCTACAATTGCAAAAATTAAATATAAAGTTCCTATGTCTTTATGGTTTGTTGAGAAAAACCATCTAGTCCAAAAACCTGGATAATGTGAATGTTCAGAACTTGTATTAGCCATTTATTTTTTTTCCTTTATTAAATTTTCTACAACAAGATTATTTTCAGGATATTTTGCAAACTTAATTTTAGACTCTTTTAACCATTCATTATATTGCTTGTCAGAAACCACTCTTACTGTGATTGGCATAAATGCATGTCTAGATCCACACAACTCTGAACATTGACCATAATATACCCCTTCTTTTTCAGCTTTAAACCAAGTTTCATTAATTCTTCCAGGAACAGCATCTCTTTTAACTCCAAAAGATGGGACTGCCCAAGCATGTAATACATCGTTTGCGGTTATTAAAACTTTAACGACTTTATTAACTGGAACAACAACATGATTGTCTGTTTCAAGAAGTCTTAGCTGATTAGATTTTAAATTTTTTGTATCAATCATGTTCGCATCAAATGCGATATTTTGATCTGGATATTCATATCCCCAATACCATTGGTAGCCTGTAGCTTTAATGGTTACATCGGCCTTAGGTATAATATCTTGTTTATACAATAGTCTAAATGATGGAACTGCTATCACTATTAAAATTAGGCAAGGAATAACTGTCCACATAATTTCTATAAAAGTATTATGAGACGTTTTAGAAGGTATTGGATTTTTTGAAGCTCTAAATTTAAAAATAGAATAGAGTAATAAAAAAAGTACAAAAACTGATATTGCAACGATGATTGGAAGCAAAATACGATCGTGAAGGTGCACAATATCGCTCATAACAGTAGTCACTGACTCATTAAAACCCATTTGCCAGTTAACGCTGGCAAAAGAAGAGTTTGCCGAGTTAAAAAACACTAAAAAAAGAAAAAACTTATAAATTAATTTTTTTATCATCAATAAAAGATATGCTATGTAAATGTAGTTATTTAGCTATATTAATAACACAAATATATACAAAAAATTTGCGACAATTTATCTAAAAATGCATTCAAATTTTAATGAATTTTTTTCAAAGGAAAATTCAATTTCAAGAAAGTCAGCAGAAACAATAGTTAATAATACTCTTTTTAAGTGCGATGATGGCGAATTATTTCTAGAATCTACTGTTTCAGAGTCACTATTATTAGATGATGGAAAAATCAAAAATACTAGTTATGATTCTAGTAAAGGTTATGGTCTAAGGTCAGTTAATAATGATGTCACAACTTATTCCCACTCAAATGAATTGACGGAAGAGTCTCTAAAACAATCTGCAAAAATAATAATAGAAGCTAATAAAAATTACTCTGGAAAATTAAATTTAGGGCCAAAAAAAAATAATAAATATTTGTATACAGATGTTAATCCTATTGAAGCAAAAAATTTTTCAGAGAAAATAGACCTATTAAATAAAATCGATAAATACTTAAGAAACAAAAGTCCATATGTTAAACAAGTTTCAAGTTCAATATTTTCTGAATATCAGCAAATAGAAATAATAAGACCTGATAACCAAAGTTACTCTGACAAAAGACCCTTGGTTAGATTTAATGTTTCAGTCGTAGTTGAAAAAAACGGAAGAAAAGAAACTGGAAGTTATGGAACGGGTGGTAGAAAAATATTAGATGAATATGTAACTGAATTAAATTGGAAAAAAGTTTGTGATATTGCACTAAAACAAGCGCTAATAAACCTTGAGAGTATTGCTGCTCCTGCTGGCGAAATGAAAGTAGTTTTAGGACCTGGCTGGCCTGGAATACTTCTTCATGAAGCAATTGGACATGGCCTAGAGGGTGATTTTAATAGAAAAAAAACTTCAGCATTCTCAAATTTGATGGGACAAAAAATAGCTGATGAACAAGTAACCGTAGTAGATGATGGAACGATTGAAAATAGAAGAGGATCAATCACCATCGATGATGAAGGAACGCCAACTAATAAAACTGTTTTGATCGAAAAAGGAATATTAAAAAATTACATTCAAGATAGATTGAACGCAAGATTAATGAATGTACAGCCAACAGGAAACGGTAGAAGAGAAAGTTTTGAGTATATGCCAATGCCTCGTATGACTAATACTTATATGCTTTCAGGAAAATATCATCCCGATGAAATAATTAAATCAGTAGAAAATGGAATTTATGCTGTTGCTTTTGGCGGTGGGCAAGTGGATATCACAAATGGTAAATTTGTTTTCTCTTGTACTGAAGCTTATGAAATTAAAAATGGAAAAATTCAAAGACCATTAAAAGGTGCAACGCTCATTGGCAATGGCCCCGATGTTCTAACAAAAGTTAAAATGGTTGGTAATGACATGGAATTAGATGCTGGGGTTGGAACTTGCGGAAAAAATGGACAGTGGGTACCGGTGGGTGTTGGTCAACCAACAATTTTAATTGATGGCATAACTGTTGGTGGGACTCAAAATTAATTAATCTCAGAGTTTAACAGGGCAAGGCCGACAACGGCAGCAGTCTCAGATCTTAAAATATTTTGTCCCAATGAAAAAGGGATACAATTACTCATACTATTTAATAGGTCTCTTTCTTTTAGAGAAAAATCGCCTTCCGGACCTATTAATAAATAAAACTCATAATTTTTGTTATTCTTAACTACTTCGCTTATTTTTTTATTTGAAGAATTAATATCTGCAAAAAAAATTATAGAGTTTTTGTTAAAAGATTTGAGTTTTTTTTCTAATTTTTGAACCTCATAAATATCTGGCAAATATAACTGATTAGACTGTTCGCAAGATTCCTTTATGATTTTTTTTGCCCGTTTAATATTTAAGTTCTTTACAACAGATTTTTCTGAGATTATTGGCATGAAACTTTTAACACCTATTTCAGTGCATTTTTGAATTAAATAATCTAGTTTTGAACTTTTAATCAAAGAAAATATTAAAGATATCTTGCCTGGTTTATTTATATTTTCAATTTTTGAGATTAATTTTACTTTTACATTTTTTTTATCGAAACTAATAATTTTTGCTTTAAATTCTCCATCTTTAAAATTAAACAAAAAAAGATTATCCCCCTCTCTAAGACGCATCACATTTATCAAATAATGGGCATCTTCATTTTCTAAAATTAAATCCGAGTCTAGATCTAATGTTTTATCTAAATAAATTCTTACTTTTAAAGACATAACTGTTATTGTAACTAAATTATCTAATTTTTACAAAATGTACCAATTTGTAAGCCTATTCAGACTTAATAAACCAATTGGAATTTTTTTATTATTCTGGCCATGTGCATGGAGTTTAACAATGACCCAATGGTTTTCTGTTAACAATTATCTATTTATTAAATACCTAATTCTTTTTTTTATTGGATCTATCATTATGAGAAGTGCTGGTTGCGTCTATAATGATATTGTTGATAAAAAAATAGATTTAAAAGTTCAAAGAACAAAAAAACGTTTAATAGCTTCGGAAAAAATATCAATTCAAACTGCTTGGCTAAGTATTCTGTTACTCATTATACCTGCGTTAATAATATTATTTCAGTTCAATAATTTTTCGAAAATATTAGGTCTATCTTCGGGTTTGCTAATTATCACTTATCCTTTTATGAAAAGAATAACATTTTGGCCTCAATTATTTCTTGGGTTTACTTTTAATTGGGGTGTATTACTTGGTTGGTCAGTATTTTTTGAAAACATAACTTTAGAAACTATAATCCTTTATATGACGGGAGTTTTTTGGACTTTGGGATACGATACGATTTATGCATTACAAGATAAGGTCGATGATTTAAAAATAAAAGTTAAATCTACGGCAATCAAATTTAGTCATGATATAAAAAATTTTTTATTTTTCTGTTATATTTCCTCAATAGCTCTTCTTGTCGCTTTAGGACTTTTGACAGGAAGATCTTTTATATATTTCATCTTAATAACAATAGCTGCATTACATTTAGCGTTTCAAGTTATAATAATTCAAAAAATAAAATCTAATAATAAAGATAAAATTCAAAAAATTTTTAATAGCAATAACTCATTTGGATTTTTAATATTTTTACATTTTTTTTTAGAAATCTATTATGATTAAAGATGATTTATTCTT
>CANMFY010000048.1 GCA_947497305.1 Candidatus Pelagibacterales bacterium
ATCTTAGCTCTTCACGATGTGTCTTTAATCGTTCCAAAGGGAAAAATAGTTGCTTTGCTTGGCGCAAATGGCGCTGGAAAAAGCACTACACTTAAATCAATATCTACAATGCTTGCCTCTGAAAGAGGCGAAGTTACTAAAGGCTCAATTAATTACGACGGCATCGAAATAAAAAAACAAAACCCGTCTGAGATGGTTAGACTTGGAATGGTTCAAGTTTTAGAAGGTAGAAGATGTTTTGGACACTTAACCGTTGAAGAAAATATTATCTCTGGTGCTTATTCACGAAAATTATCTAGAGGAGACTTAAATGCTGAAGTTGAAAAAATTTATAATTATTTTAAACGATTAAAAGAGAGAAGAAAAAGTCAAGCTGGATTTACCTCAGGCGGTGAGCAACAAATGATCGCTGTTGCCCGAGCAATGATGGCAAAACCAAAAATGCTTTTACTAGATGAGCCTTCTATGGGCTTAGCACCTCAGCTAGTTGCCGAAATATTTCATATCGTAAAAGATTTAAATGAAAAAGAAGGTGTAAGCATATTACTTGCGGAACAAAATACTAATATTGCACTAAGGAATAGTGACTATGCATATATTATCGAAACAGGAAATGTGATGTTAGAGGGGTCTGCAAAAAGTTTATTAAACAATGAAAAGGTAAAAGAATTATATTTAGGAATTTCAAAAGGAAAACGTTTAAATTTTAAAGATGCAATAAGAGATAGTCAAAGAAAAAAAACTAATTAGGAGAATAATTAAAAAAATTATTATGGTTGATAAAAGAAAATTTAAAATTGGCGAACCGATACTAGAGGTAAAAAATATTTCTTTAACCTTTGGGGGCGTTAAGGCTATCACTAATATTTCTTTTAACGTTTTAGAACATGAAATACGGGCGATTATCGGGCCTAATGGAGCTGGTAAAAGCTCAATGCTCAATTGCATTAATGGAATTTATAAACCGCAAGAAGGAAAAGTAATTTTTAAAGGGGAAGAATTAAAGTCGATTACACCAAATATCATGGCTCAAAAAGGCATTTCTAGAACATTCCAAAATCTTGCTCTATTCAAAAGAATGTCTGTCCTAGATAATATTTTAGTTGGTAGAAAGCTACATACCAAATCTAGTTTCCTTGAAGTAGCTTTGCAACTTCCAAGGGCGACCAGAGAAGAAAAAGTAAACAGAGCAAAGTCTGAGGAGATTGTGAAGTTTTTAGAAATTGAAAATATTAAAAATACGGAAGTTGGAAAACTTCCTTATGGACTGCAAAAAAAAGTAGAACTTGGTCGTGCTCTTGCAACAGAGGCTCCTATATTACTTTTAGACGAACCAATGGCCGGGATGAATGTTGAAGAAAAAAGAGATATGTGCAGATTTGTTTTAAAAATAAATGATGAACTTGGAGCAACTATAGTTTTAATAGAACATGATATGGGAGTAGTTATGGATATTTCAGATAGAGTTGTGGTTTTAGACTATGGAAAAGTTATTGGAGATGATATTCCTGATATAGTTAGAGCCGATCAAAAAGTAATTGATGCATACCTAGGAGTTGCCCATGACTGAGTCGATTTTATTTTTCTTTGAAGTTTTAGTTGGCGGCCTATTATCAGGAACGATGTATTCCTTAGTCGCCTTAGGTTTTGTTCTTATTTATAAAGCCTCCGCTACTTTTAATTTTGCACAAGGGGCCATGGTATTTTTTGCGGTCCTTTCATTCGTGGGATTTATGGAATATGGAATACCATTTGCAGTTGCCTTCGTTATGACTGTTTTTTTAATGATATTAGTTGGAATGCTTACAGAAAGATTAGTGCTTCGCCCTTTAATGAATCAGAGCGAAGATACAGTTCTAATGGCAACAATTGGTCTTGGGTTTGTTCTTGAGGGTCTCGCGCAAGCAAAATGGGGAGTCGAGGTTAGAAAACTAAGTCTTGGAATTGGAGATTTTCCTATTCCGTGGATTGCAGATAATTTAAAATTATTTATTAGCGCGCTTGATTTAACTGCAGGTGCAGTTGCCTTAGGCATGATTGTTCTTCTAACGCTTTTATTTAAGTATACAAAAATTGGTCTTGGATTGAGAGCGGTTGCGGATGATCCTGGAGCTGCAAGTTCCATTGGAATTCCTCTAAAGCATATTATGTTACTCGTTTGGTCTGCAGCTGGCGTCGTTGCCTTAGTTGCTGGAATGATGTGGGGCGCAAGGGCGGGTGTTCAGTTCGCTCTTATTGAATTAGCATTAAAAGCCTTACCAGTTTTAATTATTGGAGGTTTTTCATCAATTCCTGGAGCCATTGTTGGGGGTTTACTTGTTGGTGCAGTTGAAAAAATTTTAGAAGTTTATATAGGACCTTTCTTTAAAGGTGGAATTGAGGCTTGGGCACCGTATATGATATCGATATTATTTCTACTTTATAGACCCGAAGGTTTATTTGGAGAAAAAATTATTAGGAGAGTTTAAGTTATGAAACCTGTTTTTATGAGATATACAAAAAATGATATTATAAACTTTATTGTTTTACTCGTATTGGGGTTTTTGGTTATACCAAATGTTATTAAATCTGATTATTGGTACACGTCCATTTTAATACCTTGGTTATGCTTAACCATTGCAGCATTAGGACAAAATATTGTGATGGGATACACTGGGCAATTATCTTTAGGTGCCGCAGGTTTCATGTGCGCAGGTGCTTATGCGTGTTACAACTTAATGTTGCGAATACAAGATATGCCTTTTTTAGGAGCATTAATTTTATCAGGGTTAATAGCAGCTGGTCTTGGAATTATATTTGGCTTGCCAAGTCTTAGAATTAGAGGAATTTACTTAATGGTTGCAACTTTAGCATCACAATTTTTTATTGTTTGGGTAGTTGATAAATTTGGTTGGTTTAAGAACTACGACTTGTCTGGAGCAACAACATTTCAGAAAATAGATATAAATGGAATACCTTTTCACAGCGGATATATGATGTACCTTTTAGTTGCAGCAATTGTGGTTGTAATAACCATACTTGCAATTAATATGGCGAGAGGCTCCACAGGTAGAAACTGGATGGCAGTTAGAGATATGGATATTGCTGCAGAGTCTATGGGTGTTACGCTTTTAAAAACCAAACTACAAGCCTTTGCAATCAATGCTTTCTTATGCGGTATAGCCGGCGCACTTTATACTTACACATATTTAAAAACTGTAGAACCATTTGCTGCTTTTAATATTAGTTTATCTTTTAAAATAATGTTCATGGCTATTATTGGAGGTCTTGGGACAATTTCAGGAGCATTTATTGGTGCAGCTTTTATTTTACTTTTTCCAGTTGTTCTAAATGCTGTTGGCAACAATCTATTTCATGGCATGATTGATGCAACAATCATAAGTTCTATTGAACAAATAGTATTTGGTGGATTAATCATAACGCTAATGATTTTTGAGCCGCTTGGATTTGCAAAATTATGGGAAACGATCAAATCAAAGTTCAGGCCAAAATCTCAAACATCTTAATCTCAGTTATTGTAGTAGCTGCAGTTATTTTGATTATTTTAAATTTTAGGCCACAAAAATCAGCGTTAGAGAGATGCGCAGATGGTGGCGTGTTATATATCTGGGGCGATCAAAATGCGGCCTATAATAACAAAAGTTTTAAAGTGAAAATGGAGGACGGTAATAACTTTAAGGACTTTCCTTATAAAAAACTTTATGAAATTTGCAGCTTAGGCAGTCAACAAAATCCTAAACTATTTGAAGAGAAGTGGGGAAAGTAATTTTAAAGACCTACAATTTTTCCATTAACATAATTAATACTCTCAGCTGATGGAATTTTAGTCAATCCAGGCATCGTCATAATACTTCCGCAAATCATTACAATAAATTCAGCACCTCCTGAGAAACGAATTTCACGAATAGCAATGCTATGATTTGAGGGGGCACCTCTTAACTTTGCATCTGTAGAGAAAGAACTTTGAGTTTTTGCAACACAAATAGGAAGATGACCATAACCTGAGTCTTGTAAGTTTTGGATTTGTAACTTTACATTATCATCCATAGTTACTTCGCTTGCTCTATAAATCTTTTTTGCAACTTTATTAATTTTTTCAATTAAAGTATCTTTATCTTCATAAGCATACTGCATTTTCTGATTTGAATTTTCACTCATTTCCACAACATTTTTTGCAAGTTCAACGGCACCTTTTCCTCCTTCGCCCCAATGAGAAGAAAGTACAGTTTTAACATTTAATTTTTTCATTCTTTCAAAAATTAAATTTATCTCAGCAGGTGTATCGCTTACAAATTTATTAATGGAAACAATACAAGGTAGATTAAAAACTTTAGTCATATTTTCAACATGACGCTCTAAATTTACAAGTCCTTTATCAACTGCTGAAATATCTTCCTTTGTTAAATTCGTAAGCTCAGCGCCACCGTGATATTTAATTGCTCTAACAGTTGCAACGAGCACAGCTACAGAGGGTTGAAGATTAGATTTTCTACATTTTATATCTATAAATTTTTCAGCTCCTAAGTCTGCACCAAAGCCCGCTTCCGTTACAACGTAGTCTGCCATTTTTAATGCAGCTTTAGTTGCAATTAATGAATTACAACCATGCGCAATATTTGCAAAAGGACCACCATGAATGAAGGCTGGATTATTTTCTAAGGTTTGTACTAAATTTGGCGCAAGTGCATCTTTTAAAAGCACAGTCATAACTCCATCTGCTTTTAAATCTTTTGCACTAACAGGTCCGCCCTTATTATTATAAGCCACAACAATTTGACCTAGTCTTTTTTTTAAATCTTCAATAGATGAAGACAAGCAAAAGATTGCCATAATTTCTGATGCAGCGACAATGTCAAAACCACCTTCATGTGGAAATCCTTCTTTTTTTTCATTTACCCCTAAAGTAATTTTACGAAGGGCACGGTCTGTCATATCAACAGCACGCTTCCATTGAATAGTTTTAATATCAATTCCAAGTTCATTGCCGTGATAAATGTGATTATCAACCATGGCAGCTAGCAAGTTATGTGCTGCAGCTATTGCAGCAAAATCACCAGTAAAATGTAAATTTATGTCTTCCATAGGAACGATTTGTGCAAGGCCACCGCCTGTTGCCCCACCTTTCATTCCAAAGACTGGACCTAAAGAGGGTTCGCGCAAACAAATCATAGTTTTTTTTCCTATATGATTTAAAGCGTCACCTAAGCCAATGGTTGTTGTGGTTTTTCCTTCTCCTGCAGGGGTTGGACTGATGGCTGTTACTAAAATTAACTTTCCATCTTTTTGATTTTTTAATTTTTCTAAATAAGAAAATGAAACTTTAGCTTTGTATCGTCCGTAATTTTCAAGTTCATCTTCTGGAATACCCAAACGCTCTTTTGCCACATCGGCTATTTTTCTCATTTTGGCTTTTTGGGCTATTTCAATATCACTGAGCATTATTGGATTAATAATTTATAAATTTTTTTTAAGATTATAGACATTAACTGGTTCTTTTCAAAACATATTAAAAAAAACAATTAATACGTGTATGAGTTTTCTTTTCTATTAATTGGAAATTATATTTGGTATTAGACGAGTTCAA
>CANMFY010000049.1 GCA_947497305.1 Candidatus Pelagibacterales bacterium
CCAAATGGTGATCTTGCTCCTAGAGATATTGTCGCTCGTGAATTACAGAAATTAAAAGATCTTGGTCATTCAACATTCCTAGATTGTAGAAAATTTACAGACAATCAACTACAAACATTGTTCCCAAGTGCCTATAATTTTTTAAAAAAAGCCAATATTGATTTTACAAAAGAAAAAATACCCGTAACTCCTGCAGCCCACTATCATATGGGTGGTGTTCTAGTAGATGAAAATGGAAAATCGTCTATCAAAGGTCTATGGGCTTGCGGTGAAGTTTCTTCAACAGGAGCTCACGGGGCAAATAGACTTGCATCGAATTCTCTACTTGAAGCTTTTGTTTTTGGAAAAAGAATAGCTAACTCTATTAATTCTGAAATACTGAATAATACTAAAGATGAAAATATTAATTTTAAAAAATATTTACCAAAAGAAAAAACATCATCAAGAATAAGAGCAAAAAAATATATTTGGCAGCTAAGAAATGTGATGAGTGATTTGGTAGGTGTTTATAGAAACGAACAAAAACTTAGAAAAGCATTTATTGAGATTGATAGAATTGAAAGAGAAGCAAAAGATTTGTCAGCAAAACTCAAAGATATGATTTTAGTTTCAAGGCTAATTACCTACTCAGCATACTTAAGAAAAGAAAGTAGAGGAGCTCATTTTAGAAGTGATTATCCAGAGTCTAATAATGAGTTTTTATTTAGAAAAAAAATTACATTAAAAGAAATGCATGAATTCTTAAATAAAAAAGAATATATCGAAAAAGTTGCTTAAATAATGTCAAAATCTAAACTTATAACCAGCGGTTATATAAAAAGTATTGTTGGCGCTTCTTTATTTGAAGATCAGGCTCAAAAAGACATCACAACTGATCTTTTGGTAAGTAAAAATTCTATTACCTCTGCAAAAATTATAGCAAATGAAGATGGAATTATTGGTGGATTAGATTTTGCAGATGAGGCTTTTAAACAAATTGATAAAAAAACTAAATTTAAGAAAAAAGTTCAAGAAGGATCTTCTATAAAAAAAGGTAATATTATTGCTGAAATTAAGGGATTAACTGGTTCTATTTTAAAATCAGAACGAACAGCCATTAATTTTTTAGGTTTAATATCAGGAATTGCAACAAAGACGCATTATTACGTTAATTTAGTTAAAGAATATAAAACGAAAATTTGCTGTACTAGAAAAACTTTACCCACACTTAGAGCTGTTCAAAAATATGCTGTAACTCTTGGCGGCGGCATAAATAATAGATTTAATTTATTCGATGAAATTTTTATAAAGGATAATCATATTTCTGCTTCACAAAATATATTTGATCTTGTGCAAAATGCTTTAAGATTGAACAGAAGTGGAAAAGTTATAACGGTTGAAGTAGATAACTTAACTCAATTAGAAGAAATCCAAACACTCAACTTTAATAGATTATTATTAGACAACATGAAGCCAGATGAAATAAAAAAAGCTCTAAATATGATTGGTAACAAATATGAAACCGAAGCATCTGGAAATATTACAGATAAAAATATTCTTGATTACGCAAGAACTGGGGTTAATAGAATTTCAATTGGTCGACTAACCCATAGCCCTCAAAATTTAGATATTTCTCTAAATTTTAATTAAATTTAATTTTAGCTACTAAAATTAAAAAGGCTAAAAACAATGTTACAATGTTGGCAAAAATTATTGGCAAATTATCAGTTAAAACTCCATAAACTAGCCAGCTAGCAACTCCTGTTGTAAATATTAAAAACATCCACAAAGAAATATCCTTGGTACTTTTTGTTTTCCAAACTTTATAAGCCTGTGGAATAAAAGCGACTGTAGTACAAAAACCAGAAAAAAAACCAATATAAGTTATGTATTTTTCCATCAATTAACTAAAATAAAATCTATTTTTAATGAAAAGATTCTTTATTTTTATATTTTTTTGCATTACCTAAATTGAAATTTCTATTTTTAAAATTCTTAGATTTTTTAGTAAAAAATTTTGGCTTTTCTCTGTCGCTTTTTCTTCTGTAATCTTTTTCATTACTTTCTCTTGGTTTATGCTCTTTAAAACCTTCAATATTTTTGGGTTTAAATCCTTCTGAATTTATATTTGATTTAAATCTGTCAGCAGACTTATTTTCTCGAGATTTATCAGCTGCTTTATTTCCTCTAAATCCCTCGGACGATCTGCTGCTATTAAAACTTGATCTATTTTCTCTATTTCTATCTCTTCCGCCACCTCTTCTTTTATTTTTATAATCTCTTTGGAATCCACCACTTCCACTTCTGCTTTTAGAAAAATTTTCTTTCTTTTTAGTTGGATCTAATAATCTCTCAATTGCATTCCATTTTTCTCTATCATTATTAGTAATGAAAGATAAAGAAGACCCTTCGGCACCAGCACGCGCTGTTCTTCCGGTACGATGGATATAATCTTCAGCTACTTGAGGTAGATCGTAATTAATAACGTGCTCAATGTGTGGAACGTCAAGTCCTCTTGCAGCGATATCTGTTGCAACAAGTATGGTAAATTTTTTATTCCTAAAAGCATTCATCACAGTTGTTCTTTTGCTTTGTCTTAAATTTCCGTGCAATGCGTCTGCCTTGAATTTTTCTTTACAAAGTTTTGCAGCTAAATTCTTCGAATTATGTTTTGTTTTTACAAATACTAAAACTGAACCTGTTCTTTGCTGTAACTGCTTAATTAGTTCATGATATTTTTGTTCTTGCTGAATTTGAATTACTTCTTGTTTAATCTTAATGGATGGAATATTTGTTGCGCCCATGGAAACTCTCTCTGGGTTTTTTAAATATTTTGCAGATAATCGTACAATTTCTTCTGGTAAAGTGGCTGAAAACATTAAGGTTTGTTTTTTTGCTGGCAAATGTTTTAATATTCTATCAATTTGAATTCCAAAGCCCATATCAAGCATACGATCAGTTTCATCTAAAACTAAAAATCCTGTATCGGTTAATTTTAAAGATTTTCTATCTAAGTGATCATTAATTCTACCTGGAGTTCCAACAATAATTCTTGGACGTGATTTAAGTTGGCCTAATTGTTTGTGCATTGATTCTCCTCCAATTAAACATGCGGCTTTGATTGGATTATTTTTTCCAAGTAACTGAACAATAACTTCCATCACTTGGTTTGCAAGTTCACGAGTTGGGGTTAATACTAAAGCTGAACCTTGTTTTGATCTTACTAATAATTCAATCAGTGGAATGCTAAAAGCTGCTGTCTTTCCAGTTCCTGTTTGTGCTGAACCTAAAATATCTCTGCCTTGTAGCGCAAGTGGAATTGAGCTTATTTGAATGGGAGTAGGTGTAATAAAATTCATGCGAGCTAGCGAATTTTTTAAGTTTTGTGATAGGGTAAAACCCTCAAAGTTAAGCATTTGAAATTTTAGGAGTTAATGGATAAAATTTTATAAAAATATTTAATAATAAAAAAGAACCTTTATCAGCTAACAACTAAATTTAAAGTGTTATTCACTCATAATTTGTCTTTGTGTGATGATTATACGCCATGCTTCGAATTTATTATGATATAAAGAGTAAATATTAAATTTTTATAAATAAAACTGTAGTTTTTTATAAAAATTTTATAAAAGAATTTACGTCTTTAAATAACATGAAAAAACTTGAAATATTATTAGAGAAAACAATCTTCGCTTCTCGATGGATTTTAGCTCCTTTCTATCTAGGCCTTTGTTTGAGTTTGCTAGTTTTGCTTTATGAATTTGGACGAGAAATAATACATTTTTTTAATATTATTCATGAAACTGATATTTCTGGAGTTTTACTTTTTATTTTAAGTCTAGTTGATATTTCTCTGGCAGCTAATCTTTTAATTATAGTTATTTTCTCAGGATATGAAAATTTCGTATCTAAAATTCATGTTCAAAATCATGAAGATAAACCTGAATGGATGGGACATGTAGATTTTACCGACCTAAAGATTAAACTAATTTCCTCAATCGTTGCAATCTCTGGAATACACTTGCTAAAAATATTTATGAATTTAGATAAATATTCAAAAGATACAATTATTTTGTATGTAGTAGTTCACTTAACATTTGTAGTTAGTGGAGTTTTATTAGCCATGATGGATTACATAATGAATAGAAGTGTAAATAAACATACAAAAGCTAAAAAATAATAAAACGTTGGTGATTAAATCATTTTACTTTGTAGTAAAATAAAAATTTATAAAAAATATTAATTTATTTTATGAAAGAAAATTTTTCAGTTAAAGAAATCTTAGGTGCTGTTGATGATATTTTAAAAATTCAATCTAAAAATATTGATAATGAATTAAAATTGAGTAAAAATTTTAAAAAAAACACCACTACTGTAGATACTACATTTCAAACTAAACTAATTACTAAATCTCCAATAAAGGTAATTAATGAGGAATTAATCAAAAAAAATGAGCCTGATAAAATTATTGATAATTTTGAGAATAAAAAAGATTTAATCAAAGATAATAAAAAAAAATATGATTTAATGGTTATAAATAATGCCAAGGATGTTTTAATATTAAATCGAATAATTTTTAAATGATAATTGAATGCGCTTGTAAAAAATATAAATTTGCAGTAAAGGCTGAAGAGATAGGTGTTAATGGTAGAGTTGTTCAATGCGGAGTTTGTGATCAAAAATGGTTTCAAGAACCTGCTAGCACTGAGGAATTTAAGCTTCTAAAAGAAAATTTAGTCAAAGAAAAAGAAAAAATTGAGTCCAAAGCTGAAAATAAAAAAAATTTAAAGGATAAAGATAAAAAAAACTATATACCAATTAAATATAAAGATAAGAGCGATACCAGTCATTTTAAAATTTTAATTATCTTTTTTTTTATTATTTTTATTGGATTAATTTTTATGTATGAAAATAGAGCCTTTTTAAGTGGTCAATATCCTGAACTTTCTGCATTTTTTGTTTTATTTATGGAGTTTGTTGAATACTTAAATCAATACTACAAAGACTTTTTAGAAATCTTTTTTCCA
>CANMFY010000050.1 GCA_947497305.1 Candidatus Pelagibacterales bacterium
TTAATTTTATATATTTTCGAAATTTTTTGATTACTTTTATCGACTGACTCTATAATAATATCTCCTGTTTGGTTGTAATTAATTCCAAAAACAAAAATCCCATTTTTTGATAATTTTATTTGTTGCTTATTAATATATACAGTCTTATCAGGATGCTCCTTTCCAATAATAAGTGCTCCCTGGATAATTTCTCCATTAATTTCAAATGAATTTACTATATTTGATTTAAATAATAAAAAAAAAATAATTAAAAAGCGCATTTATTTTTCATTTAATTTTTTAAATCTTTCATTTGCTTCAATGTAAGAAAAGTAAGCCTCTTGTAACTCAACATTCCAATATTTTAATTCTGATAAAATTATTTTTTTTCCTGAAACTTTACAAGTTACGTGGTCTCCAGGACTAATGATTTCGAAATTTCCAGGTTTAAATTTTAATTTCGCTTCCTTCATAAAAAATATTTTTAACTAATTTTAGCTTTAATTTTTCCGTCTGATAATTCAATAACAACGTCATTATTTTTGAGTGTATGATTTTTTTTATAAATAATATTATTATTTATATCTCTAATAATTGAAAAACCTCTTTTTAGAATTTTTTTTGTATCCAAACTATCTAATCTAGAAAAAATACTATTTAAATTTAATTGAAAATATTTAAATTTATCTTTTAGTAAATTGTTAAGAGATTTATCATAAATTTTAATTTTATCTTTCTTCTCTCTAATAAAATTTTTTAAATTATTAATATTTAATGATTTTACTAATTGATAAACATTTTTATCTTTTTCTTTTAGAAATAAATTAAAATTAGAAATTAACTGTTTATTAAATGCAAAAATTCTTTCAATTAGAGCAGTTTTTTCTGGAACAGCTTTTTCTGCTGCCGCAGTTGGGGTTGAAGCTCTATAATCTGCTACTAAATCTAGTAATGTAAAATCTGTTTCATGACCGATAGCAGAAATAATTGGTATTTTACTTGCAAATGCAGATTTAACTACATTTTCGTCATTAAAGGATAATAAGTCTTCAGCTCCACCACCTCCTCTAGCTATTATGATGGTGTCCACATTAATTTTTTTATTAAAAAATTCTATTCCTTCAATAATTTCTCCTGCTGATTTATTTCCCTGAACAGAAATTGGATAAATTAATAAGTGAGTTGGATATCTATCCTGTACTCTATTGATAATATCCATTATTACTGCCCCCGTTGGTGAGGTAATTATTCCTATTTTATTAGGAATAAATGGAATAGATTTTTTATGTTCTTCGTTAAAATAGCCTTCTGCTTGTAATTTTTTCTTTCTTTGTTCAATTAATTTTAGCAAAGCTCCTTCACCCTGAAGCTCAATTTGATCTACTTTAATTTGATAACTTGAAATGCTACTTTTTGCATATGTTGTAATCTTTCCTTCAGCAACAACCTCCATGCCCTCTTCTGGAAAAACTTGCAAAAATGGCACTGCACTTGACCAGCATATAGCATTTAAAATAAAATTTTCATCCTTTAGTGAAAAATACAAATGACCTTTATTTTCTTTTATTTTAGAAACTTCGCCTCTAATTCTTACTCTTTCAAAATTTTCTTCTAAAATATTTTTTGTTAAAGATGTGATTTCTGAAACAGAAAATTCTGGTATGTTTTTCATTATCAATTTATATACCTATATTATTATATGAACATAGCTGTTATAGGAAGTGGTGGCAGAGAACATTCTTTTTGCTTCAAACTAAAACAATCCAAGTATATAAATAAAATTTTTTGTATTCCTGGAAATGCTGGGACAAACGAAGTTGCAGAAAATATTAATATAGATATTCTTAATTTTAAAAGTATTTCTAATTTCTTAAAAAATAATAATACAAAAGTAGTATTTGTTGGGCCTGAAATACCCTTGGTTTACGGGATTAAAGACTACCTAGAAAAAAAAGGTTTTTTTGTATTTGGACCATCCAAAGCAGCTTCGAGATTGGAAAAATCTAAATCTTTTACAAAAAAACTCTGTAGAAAATATAAAATACCTACGGCACAGTATAAATCTTTTAGCGGTATGAAGGGTGTAAAGGAGTATATAAAAAATATGAATACTCCAATTGTAATTAAGGCTGACGGTTTAGCTTCAGGCAAAGGCGTTTCTATTTGCAATAGTAAAAATACAGCATTTAAAAAATGTAAAGAAATTAATGAAGGAAAATTTAAAAGCTCTAAAAAATTTGTCATTGAAGAGTTTTTATCTGGGGAAGAAGCAAGTTATTTTATACTGTCAGATGGAAAAAGTTATAAATTTTTTGGGACTGCACAAGATCATAAAAGAATAGGCGAAGGTGATACTGGCCCTAATACAGGAGGAATGGGTGCTTATTCTCCTTCTAATATTATTACAAATAAAGTTGAAGAAAAAATAAAAAAAGAAATTATTGAACCAACTTTAAAAGGACTAAAAATATTAGGATGTCCATTTGTCGGAATTCTTTATGCTGGCTTAATTATAAAGGACGATCAACCAAAACTTATTGAATATAATATTAGACTTGGAGATCCAGAATGCCAAGTTTTGATGATGAGATTAAAAACTGATTTATTAAAAATTATAACTGCTTGCAAAAAAAAACAAATTAATAAATTAGCAATCAATTGGAGTAATAAAAAAGCAATAACAATTGTCGCTTCATCTAAAGGATACCCTAATAAACAAAGTAAAGTGACAGAAATAAAGAATGCGAAAAAAATCTTACTAAATAATAATCAATATTTATTTCATGCCAGTACATTTAATAAAAATAATAGGATTTTCACATCTGGCGGTAGAGTTTTAAATGCTACAGCTATAAATAAAAATTTAAGGTCAGGCCGAAATACATGTATTAACATGTTAAAAAAAATTAATTGGAAAGATAAATACTTTAGAAAAGATATTGGCTGGAGAGCTATAGATAACTAATTACGTTTTTTTTTAAAAAAATTTTTCATTAAATTTAAAAAAATATTTTCTTTAAAGCCATAATAAAACTTAGGCTTGTGATGTAAGTTTTTAGAATAAATCAATTTTGGACCATTTATAAAGCCTCCTGACTTTTTATCCTCTAGGCAAAAATAAACTCTTCTAAGTCTAGAAATAGAAATTGCAGAGGTACACATGGGGCATGGCTCTAGGGAGCAATAAATGTCAAATTTATCTAATCTTTTTAAATTTGCTATTTTCAATGCTTTTAAAATAGCGCTGATCTCAGCATGCAAAATTGGATTTTTTTTAGTCTGATTAATGCATGCCGATACAACTTTTTTAGTAACAGGATCTACTATAATTGCACTAATAGGAAGTTCTACCAAACTAAGAGATTTTTTAGATAATATTAAAAGTAAATCAGTATAAATGTTAATCTGACTATTAATCATGAATAATAATTACCAAAAAAAAATTAGAATAGCTAAATTTTTATCAAGCAAAGGATATGGTTCTAGGCGTGAAATAGAACAATTAATTTTAAAAAAAAAAATTATTGTAAATAAAGAAATTATTTCATCTCCTATTACTTTCGTTAATAATGACGATGAAATAGTTATAAATAATAAAAAAATTAATCTTCAAAAAAAACTAGAGGTGTGGAAATTTTATAAACCTCTAAATTATATAACGTCGAGAAATCAGCAGGACGATAGACCAATTATATATGATCTATTACCTTTTAATCTAAAAAAAATAAAAACTGTTGGCAGATTAGATATCAATTCTGAAGGTCTATTGCTGTTAACAGATGATGGTGAAATAATAAGAAATCTAGAGTTGCCTAAAAACAAATTTATTAGAAAATATAAAATTAGAGTCTATGGATACATAAATGAAAATTCATTAGATAAAATTAGCAAAGGCGCAAAAATAAATAACATTGGATATGCTCCTTTTGTGTATAAATTGTTGAAAAAAGGAAACGCAAATTCTTGGCTAGAATTCCAAATGCGTGAAGGAAAAAATAATGAAATAAGAAATTTATGTGCTGCTATTAATCTTAAAGTTAATAGACTTATTAGACTAGAATATGGTCCTTTTAAACTTAAAAACTTATTACCAGGAAAAGTAGAAAAAGCAGAAGAAAAAGAAATGAGATTGTATGAGGATTATATCGGGAAAATATAAAGGAAAAAAAATACTTTTTCCAAGAAAATCAATTACTAGGCCTCTTAGGGACAGAGTTAAAGAAAATATATTTAATATATTGCAGCATTCAAATAAAATTCAGTTTGAATTTAAAAATTCAATAGTCTTAGACCTTTTTTCTGGTTCCGGGTCTTTTGGATTGGAATGTCTATCAAGAGATGTGAGTAAAGTATTTTTTTTTGAAAAAAACTTAGAAGCTTTTTCCGTTTTAAAAAAAAATCTTAATGCACTCAATATACTAAGTGAGAACGCCATTGCTATTAATGATGATGTTTCTTTAATTCTTAGCAATAAATTATTGGATGAAATTAAACCAACTTTAATATTTTTAGACCCCCCTTTTGCAATAAAGAATATTAACAGCATTATAAATGACTTAAAAAAAATCATTAATAGGAAAAATATATTAGTTATACATACAAATTCAGAAAACAATATTGACAATAAAGAACTCAATTTTATTGAAGAAAGAGTTTATGGTGTTTCTAAAATCTATTTTGCAAAACTAAACTTAACCTAATATTGAGTAAGTCTCTTTCTTAATTGCTTCTACAGCCGGTTGGTTGAAGGGATTTAAATCTAAAGCTTTACATAAAATTACTGTTTCCATCATTGAATAAACGAGTAAAGAAACGAGGTTTTGAGTAGGTTTTTTTTGATCAATCAAGATTACTCGAAATGGTATGAAATTTTTTTTAAAAACACTAATCGTTGCATTGAATTGAGCATTAATAATATTATTTAAAGAATTATTTTTAAATTTTTGATTAAAATGATCATTAATTGACTTATGAATTTTCTTGTTAGTTGTT
>CANMFY010000051.1 GCA_947497305.1 Candidatus Pelagibacterales bacterium
TATTTTAACATTAGTTTTTTTAAACATTTCAATTCCTCTCCTTACATCAATAATTGCAATATCTTGAGGTGTGGTAATAATCACCGCCCCATCAATATCTATTTCTTGAGAAAAAGTTAAAAGAGCATCTCCAGTTCCAGGAGGCATATCGATAATTAAAAAATCAATATTCTCCCATAAAACTTTACCAGTAAAAGTTTTAATAGTACTTGAAACCATCGGGCCTCTCCAGATCATGGGAGTATCTTCTGAAATCATAAAGCCAATGGACATACATTGAATATTAAATTTTTTTATTGGAATTAAATTTACTCCATCCTCACTTTTTGGTTTTTCTAAAATTCCCATCATTTTAGGAATAGATGGGCCATAAATATCAGCATCTAAAATACCTACATTATATTTTAAGTTTTTAAGTGCGATTGCAAGATTTACAGCAATAGTTGATTTTCCAACACCACCTTTGCCACTGGAGATGGCAATAATTTTTTTAACTCCACTAATTTTATTTTT
Organism: Candidatus Pelagibacterales bacterium; assembly: GCA_947497305.1. GTDB lineage: Bacteria > Pseudomonadota > Alphaproteobacteria > Pelagibacterales > Pelagibacteraceae > Fontibacterium > Fontibacterium oligotrophicum. The sequence continues at coordinate 514 of CANMFY010000051.1, forward strand.
TTTAAATAGAGTTTTTGGGGTAATCTGATCTATAAATTTTTTGCTTAAATTTGCGTCTTTTTCACTCATATCTTCTATTGTAATTTACTTTTAAATACCCATTTAAACCTATATTAATTAGCCAAATTTTAAAAATAATATGTCATTAATCGAGACTAATAATAGTAAAGATATTTTAAAGAGAGAATCTCCTTGGGGCTCACCTTCAAAAAACAATAAGCAGCCTAGTCCCGATAATTCCTCAGTAGATATGGAGGATTTAGCAAAAAAATTTCAAGATGGAATTAAAAACATATTCGGCGGTTCATCAAAAACACCAGATGCGAAAAAACCAATCGCTCTTTTTATAATTGGTGCAATTGCTGTTTGGGCATTAAGTGGATTTTATAGAGTGGATGCAGATGAGCAAGGTGTCGTATTAAGATTTGGTAAATATACTAACATGACCCAACCAGGTTTGAATTATCATTTGCCGTTTCCAATTGAGTCAGTGATCACTCCAAAAGTTACAAGGGTAAATAGAGTAGATGTTGGTTTTAGATCTTCTGGAGATAGTGCCAGAGGTTCCGTAAACGATATCAAAGATGAAAGCGCCATGTTAACGGGGGATGAAAATATTGTTGATATAAATTATTCTGTATTTTGGGTTATTAAAGATGCAAGTAAGTTTATTTTCAATATTCAAGATCCAATTAATACAATTAAAGTAGTAGCTGAAACTGCAATGCGAGAAATTATTGCAAGAAAAAAAATACAAGTAATTTTAACTCAAGGTAGAGCAGAGATTGAGAATGAAACACAAAAAATTATGCAACAGATATTAGACTCTTACAACGCTGGTGTAGAAATTACGCAAGTGCAAGCACAAAAATCTGATCCTCCTGCGCAAGTAATAGATTCTTTTAGAGATGTTCAGGCTGCAAAGGCTGATAAAGAGCGATCACAAAATGAAGCGCAAGCCTATGCAAATGATATTATTCCAAGAGCGCGAGGAGAGGCTGCAAAAATAATTCAAGATGCAGAAGCATATAAACGGGAGGTAGTTGCACAAGCGGAGGGAGAAGCTAGTAGGTTTATTGCAATTTATAATGAATATGCAAAAGCTAAAGTAGTGACACAAGAAAGAATGTACCTCGAGACTATGGAAAAAGTTTTATCTGGAGTGAATAAAATTATTATAGATAAACAATCAGGATCTGGAGTTGTGCCTTATCTTCCATTACCTGAGCTTAAGAAAAATTTAGATGCACAAAAAAAAACTGAAGTTAAAAACTAATGTCTGATAAAATTTTTAAAATTGGAATTTTTGCAATTGCTCTTATCGGGCTTCTAATTTATTCAACTTTCTTTATTGTTAAAGAGACACAGCAAGCTATAGTTTTGCAACTAGGAAATCCAAAGCAAGTATATAAAGATGCGGGACTTTATTGGAAAATTCCTTTACTTCAAAATGTTCAAATGATTGATAAACGAGTTTTAGACATTGATGCGCCATCTGAAGAAATTATAGCATTAGATCAAAAAAGAATAATTGTTGATGCTTATGCAAAATTTATAATAGTTGATCCTTTAAAATTTTATATCTCAGTTGGTAACGAAAGAGTTGCTCAATCAAGATTATCCTCAATTATTAATGCTAAAATTAGAGGAGTTTTAGGTAAAGAAAATTTAATAAATTTAATCTCAACAAACAGAACAAAATTAATGAACCAAATTACCAAAGATGTAGCTGAAGAAGCTAAGGATTTTGGAATTAATGTTATTGATGTTCGTATTAAAAGAGCTGATCTTCCAACTGCAAATAGCGAGGCAATTTTTAAGAGAATGCAAACAGAGCGAACAAGAGAAGCTAAAGAATTTAGAGCAGAAGGTTTTGAGTTAGGTCAAACTATAAAATCTACAGCTGATAAAGAAGCTACAATTTTATTAGCAGAGGCAAGAAAAAAATCACAAATTTTAAGAGGAGAGGGTGATGGACAAAGAAATAAAATATTTGCAGATGCTTTTGGAAGAGATCCTGAGTTTTTTAGTTTTTACAGAGCCATGCAATCTTATGAAAAATCTTTAATCAGTGGTAGCGAGACATCATTAGTCCTTTCTCCCGACAGTGAATTTTTTAGATATTTTGGTGAGTCTGGACTAAATAAGATATTAAGAAAAAAGTAATAAATGAATGAGATTTTTACAGCAATTGGTTTATTGCTGTTTATCGAAGGATTACTTTATACAATTTTTCCAGGCGGAATGAAAAAAATGTTAAATTCTATGAAGGATTTATCTGAACAAAAATTAAGGGTTGGAGGACTTATTTTTGCTATTATAGGATTTATAATAATAGCTTATATAAAAAAATTTTAATGAAAAGTTTTAAAAATTTTATACTAATTATATTTTTTAATATTTTATTAATTTCAAGTTTAAATTCAAAAGAAGTTCCAAATTCGTTTGCAGATCTTGTTGAAAAATTAACCCCTTCAGTTGTGAATATTTCAGCAACAAGAGTCGTAGAGACAAGAACTCAAAATCCATTTCCATTCCAGTTTCCTCCCGGACATCCTTTTGAAGATTTATTTAAAGATTTTGATAGAGGTGGTAGCCCTCAAAAGAGAAAATCACAGGCTCTAGGTTCTGGTTTTATAATTGATAAAGCAGGGATTATAATTACTAATAATCATGTCATACAAAGTGCTGAAGGAATTTTTGTAAGGTTAACAAATGGGAAAGAATATGAGGCAAAAGTTTTAGGAACAGATCCTACAAGTGATATCGCTGTCATTAAAATTACAACCAAAGACACATTAAAGGCAGTATCCTTTGGAGACTCTGATCAGGCAAGAGTTGGAGATTGGGTAGTTGCAATCGGAAATCCTTTTGGATTAGGCGGAACAGTGACCGCTGGAATTATTTCAGCGCGTAATAGAGACATAAGTCTTGGTAGATATGATGATTTTATTCAAACAGATGCGGCTATAAATGTTGGAAATTCAGGAGGACCTCTATTTAATTTAAAAGGAGAAGTTGTTGGAATAAATAGTGCAATCTTATCTAATTCTGGCGGATCAGTTGGAATAGGCTTTGCTATTCCATCCAATCTTGCAAAAAATGTAATTGATCAAATAATTAATACTGGAGAAATTAAGAGAGGATATATTGGAGTTAGAATACAGGAAGTTACAAAAGAGATAGCAGACAGTCTTGGACTAAAAAATGTTGAAGGGGCTTTAATTTCTAGCGCTGCAACTGATGGACCTGCAAATAAAGCAGGCATTCTTGCAGGAGATGTAATACTTGAGTTTAATAATATTAAAGTTGAAAACTACAGAAGACTTCAAAAAATTGTAGCTGAAACTCCAATTGGAAAAAATGTTGATGTAAAAATATGGAGAAATAAACAAATAATTACAAGAAATATAAAAGTTGCAAGACTTGAGGAGACAGTTGAAAGTAGAAGAGAAAATAACAGGCAATCAACTCCAACCTCAGTATCTATAAAAGAACTTGGAATAAAAATTAGAAATATTACTAACGAAGACGTTGAAAAAAGACCAACTTTAAAAGATAAAAAAGGTGTTTTGATTTTAGAAATAAAAGGGGACGGCCCACTTGCATTACTACCTATTCAAGAGGGTGAAGTGATTACTGCAGTTGGTAATGCTCCTGTAATAGATATAAAAAATTTTGAAGATCAGTTTAAAAAAGAAATAAGAAAAAATACAAATTCTATTTTGTTGACAATTTTTGATAGCAACAATCAAAGTAAATTTATTGGTGTAAAAATTAAATAATTTTTGCCAATGCAAAAAATTATTCTTATCGCAGGACCCACTGGTTCTGGTAAATCAGAAATTGCTATAAGACTTGCTAAAAAAATAAATGGCGAAATTATTAATGCTGATAGCATGCAAGTTTATAAGGAAATTAAAATTCTATCAGCTAGACCAGAAAAATTTTTTAATATTACACATTATCTTTATGGTAATATTTCTGTAAAAAATAATTTTTCAGCCGGTGAATGGCTAAAGAAAGTTAAATTAAATTTAAAAAAAATTTTAAATAAAAAAAAGACGCCGATTTTTGTTGGTGGAACAGGATTGTATTTTAAATTATTAACTGAAGGCATTTCTAATATTCCAAAAATTCCAGATTCTATTAGAGCAAAAGCAAGGAGATTAAATAAGAAATTAGGAAATGATAAATTTTATAATTTGCTTATAAAATTAGATCCTTTAGTTGAGAATAGGATAAAACAAAATGATACACATAGGTTAATTAGAGCTTATGAAGTTATGGTTTTTACAAAAAAATCTTTATTAGAGTGGCAAAAATATCATAAAAATGACTTTGGTAATTATCGATTTATAAAAATATATATTAATCCTGAAAATAATTTTTTACATAAGTTACTTAGATTACGTCTTAAAAAAATGTTTGAAATTAATGCAGTTGGTGAAGTTA
>CANMFY010000052.1 GCA_947497305.1 Candidatus Pelagibacterales bacterium
AAAGCAGATGTTAAAATTAAAGATCCTTTTGAATATTTTAAAAAAATTGAGTTTCATTCGTCTATCAAAAATTTTAACGAATATTTTATTTGATGACTGAGACTATAGTTTATACAGATGGTTCGTGTCTAGGTAATCCTGGTAAGGGGGGTTGGGCAGCTTTAATTATTAAAAATGATAAAGAAGAAGTAATTTTTGGTTCTGAAAAAAACTCTACAAATAATAGAATGGAACTAACTGCAGCTATAAATGCCTTATTAAAAACTGAAGAAAGTAAAAAAATAAAAATCTATACTGACTCTAAATATCTTAAGGACGGTATTGAAAAGTGGATAAATAATTGGAAGAAAAATGATTGGAAAAATGCCAACAAAAAAGATGTTAAAAATAAAGACCTTTGGACAAAATTAGATAAACTTATAAGTAAAAAACAAATTTCTTGGGAGTGGGTAAAGGCTCACTCTGTTAGCGAATATAATAACAAAGTTGATATTCTTGCAAGAAAAGCTGCTAATGCAGACGATTAGTGATTATATAATTTTTAATTTTTTTTAAATTGTTAGGCAATACTTTGTAGTATTCTTTTTTTTTAATACTTTTACTAATCTCAATTGGCAAATTAGGAGTGTTTTTTAATATTTTGTAAATAGTTTCTCCAAATTTTGCAGGATGAGCTGTTTCTAAGCAAAATAAATTTTCTGATTTTTTTGTATTATTTAAATGATAATTTTCTAAAGCTTTTAATCCAACTGAAGAATGTGGATCTAATATTTTATTATTATATTTATAAACTGATAAAATAGTTTTTTTTGTATTTTTGGCATTTATAGAATTAGAGTAAAAAAGATTTCTGATATTTTTTAAAATATTTTTATCAACCTTGTAATACCCTTTAACGTTAAGCTGCATCATTAAATTGGATATTTTTTTTGAATTATTATTATAATAAGAAGAAATTAGTCTTTCAAAATTACTTGCCACTTGTATGTCCATACTTGGGGAAATGCTAAATCTTACTTTTGATGGCTTATAAACCCCATTGATCAAAAATTTATGCAAAAGATCATTTTCATTCGTTGCAATAATTAATTTAGATATAGGTAAACCCATCTTATAAGCAATATAACCTGCATAAATATCACCAAAATTTCCTGTCGGTACTGAAAAAACACTTTTTTTGTTTTTTCCAGATAAGCGAAAGTGTGAATAAAAATAATAAACTATTTGAATAACGATTCTCGCCCAATTTATAGAATTAACACCTGACATATTAATAGATTTCCTAAAGCTGCGATCATTGAACATAGATTTTACTAATTTCTGACAATCATCAAATGACCCCTCTATAGCAATATTAAAAACGTTTTTAGAATTCACTGTGGTCATAAGTTTTCTCTGCGTTACGGAAACTTTTCCTTTTGGATGTAAAACAAAAATTCTTAAATTTTTTTTATTTTTTATAGCATCTATAGCCGCAGCCCCCGTATCTCCTGATGTTGCAGTAACAAGATTAATTTTTTTTTTATTTTTTGAAAGAATAGTTTGATACATATTACCTATTACTTGCATTGCGATATCCTTAAAGGCTAATGTAGGCCCATGATATAATTCTATTAAATTAAATTTTTTTATTCTAGAAAATTTTACTACGTTATTGCTATCAAATTTTTTATAAGAATTTTTTATGATTTTTTTTAGCTCATTTTTTGAAAAAGTATTATCTGTATAAATTTTAATAATTTCATAGGCTAAATTATTATAATTTAGTTTAGAAAATTTTTGCAAAGTAGCATTTGATAATCGAGGAATTATCTTAGGAATATAAAGTCCACCATCATGAGCAAGGCCATTTAAAAAAGTATCAATAAAATTATAAGTTTTTTTATTATCTCTAGTACTAATATATTTCATTGCGATCTTTTCTTATAATATAAAAAAAAAATTGTAGTAAATAAAGCCAAGCCATACCAAGTTATAGCATATTGCAAATGATTATTTGTTATATGAATTTCATAATCGTTGGAAATAATATCTTCATTTTTAAGAGAAGTTTGAATAATTAATAAAGGATAAATATCCTTATTTAGAGTTTTTTTTAAATATTCAATATCGATTGAATATACAAAGTCCTCATTTAAACTATTTTTTGGTGTAAATAATTTTTTTGGTATTATTTTTTTTGTATATCCCTCAATAAGATCATCCTTAAATGAAGTATTTTTTATTGAATTAATATTTTTTTTTCTAACCCAGCCTTTATCTATCAAGACTACTGAGGAATTATCAATATCATAAGGAACTATAACTTTAAAACCTATTTCACCTTTTTTAAGTTGATATAAAAAGATTGCAGGATTAGATCTATTTTTTTTAAATTTAACTTTTGTATACTCTTCACTTATATCTTTATTAAAATATATGGAATTTTTTTTTAAATTTTGCTCTAAATAAAAAATTAAATTTTTTTTTGTATATAGTCTAAAAACTTGCCAAGTTCCTAATAAAAAAATAGCTAATACAAAAAATATAAAAAAAGTATCTAAGGATTTAATTTTAAACAAAAGTAACTTTTAGCTGCCCCAAATATATATTGAAGCGAATAGAAATAACCATACTACATCCACAAAATGCCAATACCATGCCGCTGCCTCAAATCCAAAATGATGATCAGGTTTATAATGTCCAGCTCTTGCTCTAAAATAGCAAACTGCCAAGAATATTGTGCCTACAAGCACGTGGAAACCATGAAATCCTGTTGCCATATAAAAAGTTGCACCGTAAATTCCAGAATTTAATTTAAAGTCAGCAACAAAATATTCATAAGCCTGAAAACCAGTGAAAATAAGTCCCAAAATTACAGTCAACAGCAGTCCATTTGTTAATCCTTTTCTATCATTTTCTAACATAGAATGATGGGCCCAGGTTACTGTGGTTCCTGATAAAAGTAATATTAATGTATTCACTAAGGGTATTTGCCAGGGGTCCAAAGTTTTAATATCTTTTGGTGGCCAAACACTTCCTATTACTGCATCAGGAAATAGACTGGAGTCAAAATATGCCCAAAACCAAGCAACAAAAAACATCACTTCTGAAATTATAAAAAGTGTCATGCCATACCTTAGGCCGATTTGAACTATCGGGGTATGATCACCCTTGTGTTCTCCCTCGATAACAACATCTCTAAACCACATGAACATACAATAAAGTGTCAGAGCCAATCCAATAAGCAGCAACCATAAAGATTTAGAGTGCATAAAATAAACGGTACCAATTGCCAAAATTAAAGCTGAAAAAGATATCGCGATAGGCCAAATACTTGGGTCTACTAAATGATAATCATGCCCTTTTTTATGATTGTCTGACATTAGTTATTTACCTTTTTATAATTAGCCACGTCAAAAAAAGTATAGGACAAGGTGATATCTTTAATTTCTTTTGAAGATAAATCTTCAACTATCTTGGGATCAATAAAATATGCCATAACAAAACCCATAGACTCTTTTGGCTTTAAAGTTTGTTGCTCAAAACAAAAACAGCTAATTTTATTAAAGTACTTACCAGCGCTAGCAGGCACGACATTAAAAGTAGAAATTGCAGTTGAGGTTTCATTGCCTAAATTTTTAACATTAAATTTAATTGTAGAAACTTGTCCTGGTTTTATATTTTCTTTATTTTTTTCTGCTTTAAACTCCCAAAATAATCCTTTAGATACATTAGTGTCAAAACGAGTTACAATGTTATGATCAATAATAACATTTGGAGCTTGCTTAGAGGTCTTTGTCGTGCCTCCAAACCCTGTAACTTTACAAAATAGTTCATAGAGCGGAACGGAAGCATAAGAAAGTCCAAGCATAATTAAAAATATAAGAACTAAATAAATTGGATTTATATTATTTTTAACTTTTGCGCTCATAAAGGCCTAGTATAAATTCCCATGTTATAAACTGAAAAAATAAAAAAGAAGATCACTAATAATATTAATATAACAGCTGTAATATTGTTTTTTTTCATTAAAAAATTTTAAAAAAACTTTCAATTAATAATAAACTAAAAATTAGAAATAAGTATAAAATGGAAAAAGCAAATATTTTTTTTGAGTATTTTTCTTCATTTATTTTAGTATTAGCTTTTAATAATTTATAAGTTAAAAAAATATAAATTATTCCTAGAATTAAAGCCGGAATTAAATAAATTAAACCAGCAAAATTAAAATAAAAAGGAAGTATCGTAATCGGAAATAATATTAATGCATAAATAAAAATATTTTTCTTTGTAAATTCAACTCCAGATACCACCGGAAGCATTGGGATATCTGCTTTTTTATAATCATCTGATTTATAGAGAGATAAAGACCAAAAATGAGATGGTGTCCAAAAAAATATAATTAAAAATAAAACTATAGGTTCAATTGACAAACTATTATTTGAAATAGTCCAACCGATAACTGGTGGAAATGCTCCTGCAGCCCCTCCTATTACAATATTTTGAACACTTCTTCTCTTTAACCAAATTGTATAAACAAAAATATAAAAACCAATGGTTAGGGCTAAAATTGAAGCAGATAAAATATTTGATACAAAATATAAGCCGATAATAGATATAAAAGTTAAAAAAATTCCAAAATATAATGCTTGGTTATTTGAAATTTTACCAAGAGGGATTGGCCTTAAACATGTCCGAGACATTATTGCATCAATTTCTGAGTCATACCACATGTTTAATGCTCCAGCTGCACCGGCTCCAGCTGCAACAAAAAATAAAGCCAAGACAGAACTTGCAAGATCTATCTGGTTTTTTGAAATCACTAATCCAACAAGAGCAGTAAATATTACTAGAGACATAACTCTTGGCTTCATTAAATTATAAAAATTTTTAACGATTAAAATATTTCTACTTTTTTGATAATTGATAAAAGCTGTTTTATACATTTGTTTTATTACTTAATTTTTGGAAGCTCATTAAATTG
>CANMFY010000053.1 GCA_947497305.1 Candidatus Pelagibacterales bacterium
GAGTAAAAGAAGCAACACGCTGGATATTTTTTGCTATTTGCCTTTTTCCACTCTCGCTTTTAACAAGGGAATTAGATCTAGCCCTTTGTGATACTTTTCCTTTTGGCACACACTGGCTATGGCATTTACTTAATTCTTTAGTTTTGGGATTTTGTTCGTTTGCTTTCCATGCTCAATATAAAGAAGAACTTAAAAAAATATAAATTTTAAAATTGGATTTAACTCAATTACTCACACTGAAAGTTTAGAGTAATATTATCTTTTTTAAGTTTTACTCTTTTATTATCTTTAGATAACTCAACTAAAGACCAAATTAGAGAATCTGAAGAGCTAATCTTGTTATAATCATAGTAATCAATTTCATAATAATCTGTGCTGACTTTTTCAAATTTATTAAGCGTAGCATGAGCATTAAGCTGATTTAAACGACGATCAGAGTAGATGGTAGTATTAATGATTTCTTTAGTGAACATATTCGCCATAAACATATGTTCCTCATAAACATTACTAAAATTTTTTTTATAAAATTCTGTTTGCTCTGGAGTATGACCTATGGTGTAACAATTTTTAAGAATAATAATTTGCGCTGAAGTTATTTGAGGAGGTAATAAAGATAGAAAGAAAATCAAAATAATTTTTTTCATCTAAGTTTAATTTTATCATAATTTGAGGTTGTAAAAATAAAAATCTACTAAAGAGATTTCATATCGATGACAAAGCGATATTTTACGTCACTTTTTCTTTCTATGAACAATATAAACTAAAGGCATGCCTATAAAGAAAGTATAAAGAGCACCCTTTAAGCCACTGCCAAAAAATATTTCTAAAATATTTTTTAATGGATTTTTTAAAGAAAAAGTTAAGAAAGCTTCCGCATTAGTCAATTGCGCACTTAACAGCCAATCAATAATTAAAATTGGAAAACCAATGAATAAAAAAATAACAATCACACCTGAAATAATGCAAGCCGTTAGATAAAATAAGCTATCGATTAAAGCTTGTTTCACCTAATTTAAATTCCACCAAAGAAATGCAAGTAAACCATTAGTGATGTAAAAAAAAATATCACCAATCCAATTCGCTCAAGACCTAGACCTAATAACATGCCAAGTCCGCTAACTAAAATAATAACTCCAACTAATGCACTCATACCTTCTTAATTATCTTATGTATTTGTTTTATTAAATAAAAAAATAATGCTAAAAGAGTTAAAGAATTTAATGATTAATTTTCTAAGAAATTTACAGCTATTATTTGCAACTGCAATTGTAATTGCAACCTCCATTGCCTTTGTTCTTGAAATTGCACAGATGGTAAATTTAAAAACAGTGGCTTTACCAGATTTATTATTATTATTTATTTATCTTGAGGTGATTGGAATGGTCACATCTTACTGGCGAACACAGACTATTAGATTAACGTACCCTCTCTTTATTGCAATCACGGCGCTTTCTCGACTTATTATTTTACAACAAAAAGATTCTCTGGACCCTTCAGCGCTGATTTATGAATCTGGTGCAATTTTACTTCTTGCAATTGCAATTGTGATTTTAAAATTTAGACGTTCTAAACATTTAGGTATTCAATTAGATAAAGACGAACTTTAAAACTTAAAGTTGTAAAAAAAACCTATAGTTGAAAGTAGTAAAATTAAATCACAAAAATTTTATAATTTTGTAACTTAAGTAAATTACATTATAATCGATCTACAAGGTTTAAATCTCTGGTCCTTTGATACATGGTGTTACGATAAATCTTGTAGATCACCAAAACCTAAAATTTAATCAAATTTATAAATAAAGGCGAAAGTGCGACTAAAACTAAAATGATGACAACGGTTTTAGGTCGTTTCATCAAATAGTTGATTGCTTTAAATAAGTCTTTTTTAATCATTTTTAAATATTACGTAAAAATTTAGTTAAAATAAACTGCATTTATTTTTTATAATTTAATTCTATTAATAAATTTTTTTGCTTTGGGTTGTAATTATTATCTGAAACAATAAATAATTTATACATTTGCTCTGTTATTTGAATACTTCCTATGGCCTCATAATTATCTAAAGGAAAGGGGGGTTTTAATTTAACTAGTTGTTTAGGTCTGACAATTTCATTCTCTTTAATATCACTATATTGAAATGTTAAAATACGCGCACGGTTACCAAATTTAGGCGAATAACTTCGCTCTAATACTAAAATCTCATCATCGTTTAGAACTGTTAAATCCGTTGGATTGTAATTTTTATAAAGAGGATAATAAAAAGTTGTTAAAACATTATTGCGGTAAAGATAAGCTTTAACGGTTTGTGGAGATGCCTTTGAATTTTCTGTAATTAAAATAAGTTGATTTTTAATAAAACCCATTGCCTCAATACCTTCATTTGAAATTAAATTTTTAAAATTTTCTGGATTGATGAAGTGATCCGGTTTTTTTTCATTCGCATATCTTAAAACTCGATGATTTCTCTCAAAGGCAATAAAAATATCACCATTTTTAATATCGATTGCCTCAGCATCACCCTCTGTTTTATCTCCCATAAGAGTCTTATTATCTTCTGATTTTAAGGGGATAATATTTTTAATTTTAAATGATATTAAGTTATTTTTTTTATCAAATTCAGGATTAGCCTTAAGATAAAAACCATCATCACTTAAAAAATAAAAATCAAATTGTGCAGATGGATAAGGAGTAGACTTTGGGCTTATAATTTTAAGACCTGAAATACCTCCAAATTTTTTAAAATCTGAGGACATTTCATAAACTTTAACCTCTGATAAAACTTTTGCTTTTATTTTGCTCGCCTCAACTCTTTTAAGTGTGATGGTTTGACTAAAACTTATAGTGAAGTGAAGAAAAAAAATTATAAAAAAACAAAAGAGTTTTAAACTCTTCATCATTAAATTTTATTTAAATAATGATTAAAAAAAGTCACTGTCCTCGTCCAGGCCAATTGTTTTGCCTCTTCATTATATTGTAGATAGGGCAAATTTTTACTATCTGCTTCTTCATTGGCAAAGGCATGTTTGGCATCGTATTTAAAAAATTCAAAATTTACCTTTTTTTTATTTAATTTTTTCTCAAATTCTTCAACTCCTTGAATAGCAAAGGCTTCATCATGAATTGCAAAATGACCAAGAATTGGAATTTTAATATTTTCAAAATTCATCAAATCAATCGACGGATATCCATACCAAATTACTGCACAATCTAGCTCTGAAACTTCTGCTGCGGAAAGAAAAGTTAAAGCACCGCCCATGCAAAAACCTGTCACTGCAACTCTTTTAGATCCAGAATTTTTTAAATATTGCACCGCACCGCGTACATCTTGACTTGCGGCATCGACAAAATTTAAATTATTCATTAAATGTTTGGCCTCATTTTCTGCAAGGGCAACTTGGCCTTTATATAAGTCAGGAATTACAACTCGCCAGCCTAAATTGTTTAAATTATTTGCAACTTTTTTTATTTGTTCATTTACTCCCCACCATTCTTGTAGCAGAACAATGCCTGGAACATTCTCTTCATTTTGAAATAAATAACCCTCGCTTTTAATTTTATCCGGTCTTTTAAACTGAATAACTGTCATTTACCCTTAGTTTTAATTTAAAACTTTAAGAATTAACGGCTTGATTTAATTGTAATGGCCGTGAGGCTCTTGCTTGTGCATCTTGGGTGATAAAATGATTAAGAGATTGAACTTCTTTATCGATTTCTGATTTTAATAGATCAATAATTTTTGTATTGTAAGTGACAATAATTTTTTTTCTTAACTTTTTAATTTTTAATCTAATTTTTCTAATCTCCTCTTGAATTTTAATTAATTTTTCACCTTGAATAAAGTATTGATAAGTCTCGGTATTATAAAAAACCGTTAATTTCTCCCTACAATTTTTACAATTAAAATTTCTAATAAATTTATTAGGATTTACATAACTTCGTAAAACTAAAACTTTTTCATTGCTTGGATCAATTTTTTTTAGCAATTGAATTAAAGTATAATTTAAATGAAATACTTTTTGTTTAATTTCACAGTACGGACAATTTATTAATTCAATTTGCATAAAATTTTAGCTTCCATGGCACACTTGTTTACGGGATCAATGTCAAAATGTGCCATGAAATTAACCCAATAGTACAATTCTGATGTAACAAAATTATTATTTTTTTGTTAAAAATGGGCTTTAACTTACGACAAAATCACTAAAGAAAGTTTATTTCAACTTATAGGATATGTCGTTCATCATTTATTAAATTAAATGATGAATATTTAAATTTATAAAAACGCTTGATTATTTTTCATTGAAATTGCAACTACCGATGAACGAGGTCGAGTATCCCCTCCGCCTGGAAAATGAGACTCAATTCCATCTTCACCTGGATGTTGAACACCCACAAACATAGTTTTTTTATCAGGTGAAAAACAAAGACCTGTTATTTCACATGCAACCGGACCTACTAAAAATCTTTTAATCGTTTGCGATTTTGGATCCGCATACAACATCACATTATTGCCCTGTCCTTCAAATTCCAATTTATTAGAGTAATTACCGTCAGTTTGAATCCATAAACCACCTTTAGAATCAAAGCCAATTCCATCTGGAGAGTTAAACATATTATTCACAGTGATATTTTTAGTTCCAGCTCTGTCATCTCCGTACACTTTAGGATTGCCCGCTAATAAAAAAATCTCCCATTTAAATTTATCTGAAGTGTGATTACTCTTATCTGGCATCCATCGCACAATTTGCCCGTATTTATTTTCTTTTCTTGGATTTGCAGCATTGACTGGTTGAGTTTCAGATTTTCCTCGATTAGCATTATTTGTAAGCGCCAGATAAACTTCAGCTTTTAATGGATGTGATGCTACCCATTCTGGGCGATCCATAGTTGTAGCATTTACTTTTGATGCTGCTTGAC
>CANMFY010000054.1 GCA_947497305.1 Candidatus Pelagibacterales bacterium
CAGCAGTACATAACAAAAGAAAGTTTAAAAGCAATTTATCTTGCTGATGTTATTTTATTTATGATTGAGGCAGATAAGGAATTTACTAAAACAGATAAACAAATCTGCAGATTAGTATTAGACAAGGGTAAAGGTTTAATTTTTGTTATAAATAAAATTGATTTAGTAAACGAGTTAAAAAAAATTAAAAATGAATATATATATTATATAGAAAATCTTTTCTCAGATGCTTTATTAGCTGAGCCTTTTAGCATTTGCTCATTAAAATTAGAATTTCCTAAGAAAATATTTGATGAAGTAATTAGCATTCATTCTCGCTTAAGAAAAAATTTTGATAATAAAGATTTAAATAAAGCTTTGCAGGAGGCAATAAATAAAAATAAAATTCCTGTTTATTCAAAATTTCGCCCTAAAATAAAATATATTAAACAAGTAAGCACAAGACCAATTATTTTTAAAATCTTTGGAAATCAAGCTAATAAACTTTCACTTGATTATCAAAAGTATCTTGCCAAAAGTTTAAGCAGGAAATTTAATATTAAAGGTTTTAAAATTTTCTTAAAATTTGTAAGCGCAGAAAATCCTTTTCAATCGAAAAGATATTAAATTATCTAATATTACTTAGCAGTGATAATTGATTGTCTTTTACGCTTCTATTTGATTGATCAAGTGGGGGTATTGGATAATCTCCTGTAAAATAATGATCTGTAAATTCAGGATTTAAATTATTACGTTTTTGATAGCCCATAGCTTTATAAATGCCATCAATAGTCAAGAATCTTAAAGTTTTAACACCAATAAATTTAGTCATTTCATCCAAAGACATATTGTGTGCTAGAAGTTGGTCTTTATCTGGCGTGTCAATTCCATAGTAGTCTGGATACATAATAGGAGGACAAGATATTCTCATATGTACTTCTTTAGCTCCTGCTTCGTACATCATCTGAACTATTTTTTTTGATGTATTTCCTCTCACTATAGAGTCATCTATTAAAATTACTCTTTTATTTTTAACTAAAGATGAGTTTGCGTTATGTTTTAATTTAACACCCAGCTGTCTAATTTGCTGAGTAGGCTCAATAAAGGTTCTTCCTACATAGTGATTTCTAATTAATCCAAGCTCAAAAGAAATCTTAGACTCCGTGGAATATCCAATTGCAGCAGGAACACCAGAATCTGGAACTGCCGAGACAATATCAGCATCGACATGAGATTCTTTTGCTAATTGTTCACCAAAATTTTTTCTAAATTCATAAACACTTTTGCCAGACATTAAACTGTCGGGTCTTGCAAAGTATATATATTCAAATATGCATGGTCGTGCTTTTATTTTAGGGAATGGCTTAATACTTTCTACTCCATCATTTGTAATCACGACAATTTCACCATTTTCAATTTCTCGAACGAAAGTCGCACCAATAATATCTAATGCACATGTTTCAGAGGCAAGAACATATGATTTTTTTAACTTGCCAAGAACTAAAGGTCTTATTCCGTAAGGATCTCTAACGCCAATTAGTTTTTTATTAGTTAACATGACAAGGGCGTAACCACCTTGTATTTGGAATAAGGAGTCTATAATTTTATCAATAGTTTTTAATCTTTTTGAGCGAGCTATTAATTGAACTATTGTCTCGGTATCAGAGGTAGTTTGAAATATTGCTCCATCTTTAATCATTTTTTCTCTTAACATAATTGAATTCGTCAGATTTCCATTGTGAGCGATACTAATTCCTCCAGTATATAAATCTGCAAAAAAGGGCTGGATGTTTCTTAATACAGGGGCGCCCGTAGTTGAATATCGATTATGACCTATTGCAAAATTTCCTGGTAATTTTTGGATAGTTGTTTCTTTTGTAAAGTTATCACCTACTAAACCTAATCTTCTTTCAGAAAAAAAATTTTTGCCATCATAAGAGACAATGCCACAAGACTCTTGACCTCGATGTTGTAATGAATGTAATCCTAGAGCAGTTAAGGCCGAGGCATCAATATGATCAAAAATACCAAAAACACCACACTCTTCTTTTAATTTATCTGAATTTAAATCTAGAAGCATAAACTATTTTTTTAATTTATCTTTTGTTTCATCAAGATATTCATTGCTAAATAGAATTTTTTCATCAAATATTTTTCTCCCAAACTCAATTGCATTATAAGAGGAGCCGTTTTTAAGAGACGTTGGCCACTTATCATATATGTAAATATAATTTGATAGACTCAGTATTATAACACAATATAAATAGCCAGTAATACCACCAAATATAAAACCAAATAATTTATCAATTCCTCCTAAACCTACCCATTTTATAGATTTTCCAATGCCTTTACCTAAGACTATTATAAGAAAAAGACTTAATAAAAACACAGTTACACCAGAAACGGTTCGAGCTGTTGTCTCATTTTGAATTATTTCATTAATATAAGGTAGCACATAAGGAATTGAAAATTTTGCTATTATAAAAGCTATAATCCATTTTAAAAAAGTGATTACGCTTAATACAAACCCTTTTTTTGTTGAAGATATAATATTAAAAAGAACTATTACGCATACAATGATATCAAATATATTTATTTTAATAGACTCAAAAAAACTTATAAAACTATCCATTTTTGAATGGTTTAATTATTAAAATTAATTGTGGCATTAAGGTCAAAACAAGAGTCATCGCAGTCAACATTGCAAGGCCTGTAAAAATTCCAAAATAAATTGATGGGATGAAATTCGAAAGTATGAGTATTGAAAATCCAAAAACTATTGTTAAAGAAGCATTTACAATCGCTTTACCAACAGTTCTATGACAAATTTGAATCGTTCTATTATAATTTTTATTTATTTTAAACTCTTCTCTGAATCGATAAATGTAATGAATACTATTGTCTATTGCTATACCGACAGAAATTGATGCAATAGTTATTGTCATCATGTCTAAGGGAATATTAAACAAACCTAAGCTACCTAAAATAAAAAGTGCAGCTGTAAAATTAGGTATAGCAGCGACAACAGACCACCAAAATGATTTAAATAAAATTAATAATAATAAAAATATTCCAGCAAAAGTTATACCTAAAGTTTTAATTTGTGAGTCAAAAAGACTTTGTAATAAATTATTAAATATTACTAATATTCCAGTAATTTTAAATTCTTCTTTTTTTAATTGTAATTTTTCCTCAAGGTCTTTTTGAATTTTTATTAATAATTCTTTTCTGTTAAGTTCTGGATTTGAGTCTATAATTCTTAAAGAAATTCGTGCTTCATTATCATCAATTGAAATATATGGAGTAATAATGTTTTTTTTAATGTCCTCTGGCAATTTACTATGTAAAATTGCCATTTCTAAGGGGCCTAATTTTTTATTATCATTTAATTTTTCGCCTAGTTGTAAAACAGAATAAAAAGATAGAACTTTTCCTATTTCCGGTAAAGTTTCTAAGTATTTATGAACATTTACGATATTATTTATTCTAAAATTTGTGAACCAGTAACTGTCTTTATATTCGTCAGATGAAGAACCTTGAAAGAATTCATCGTCAGCAAAAGTTGATTTAGATTCAGATTCTTTAAATTTTAAAATAATATCTAATGGAGTTGTTCCTCCTAATTTTTCATCAATTAATTTCATTCCTTTATATATTTCAGTATTTTTATCAAAATAATTAATAAAACTATTTTCGACCTTTAGTCTTGTCATTCCGTAAATACTTAAAATAAATATAATTGATGAAAACGTGAGTACTAAAAATTTTTGATTTATTGCAATTGTTTCAAAAAATTTTGCAATTTTTGATTCTTTACTTTTATGGACGGGACTAGCTTTTGGTTTAAATTTAATTATAAGATAAGGAAGTAATATCATCGATACAAATAGTGAAATAAATAATCCAAGTGTCATCATCAATCCAAAATCTATAACTGGTTTAATATCGCAAAATATAAATGATAAAAATGCTAAGGCCGTCGTTAACACAGCATATAATATAGGTGTAAGAATTTTAGTTGTTGTTAGGTAGGTTAAGAAATTTTCTTTCTTTTTAGGAAATTCCGCCTGTAATTGTTTATATCTTTCTACATAGTGAATATTTATTTCCATAGTTAAAATAAGCATCAGAGAAATAAAGTTTGAGGATATAACTGTAACTTTCCAGTTAAGATACCCTAACATTCCAACCATTATTGAAATGGACAAGAAACAACTCAATAGGGGAAATATTACCCACCTTATATCTCTAAAAATAAACCATAAAGTAATTATAATAAAAACAAAAACTCCTGACCCAAAAACTGTAATATCTTTTTTTACAAAAGATATTAAGTCGTCAGCTTTGATATATTAGATCTAATTTCAATGTTATATAATTCTAAATTTTTATTTTGTTCTCTTTTAAGTTGTTCTAAAACTAATTTATGTTTTTCAAACTCTTTAAAATCTTTATCAGAAAGTTTCTTATTTTTTTGTTTATCAAGAAAATTTTTATTTATCTCTAAAGCTGATAAATATTTTTTATTATCTTTAATATAAGCTACAATGCCAAAAGTTGTTGCATCATCGTTTATTATTAATCTCTTATAAACAGGACTGTTTCTTAATTCATTTAAAGCCCTATTAATTTCAATTCCAGGAGTAGTGATATATTGAATATTATTTATCTTTTCTATTAAGGGCTGATCAGAACTTTCAAATAATGGAGCATTTAATATACTTATTGTTTTGCTTACCCATTGAATATTATCAATCTCATTAACAAATTTTTTTAATTCTTGAATTGTCTCATTATTAATTTTTTTTTGGGTGAATAAGTAATTACAAAAAA
>CANMFY010000055.1 GCA_947497305.1 Candidatus Pelagibacterales bacterium
CGCTCTTCGTAAATCATTATGGTAAGCATCATTTAACACTTGGTCATTTGTATCAGCATGAATCGTATTCATAATCCCTGATTCAATGCCTAAACTATCATTTAACACCTTTGCAATAGGAGCTAAGCAATTAGTAGTGCAAGAGGCATTTGATATTATTGTGTGTGTTTTTTTTAAAATTTTATGATTAACACCATAGACAATTGTTGCATCCACCTCTTTACCTGTACCAGGTGAATATCCAGGACCCGAAATTAAAACTTTCTTTGCTCCTGCATTAATATGCAATTGGGCATCATCTCTTGAAGTAAAGCGACCTGTACATTCTAAAACTAAATCAACTTTTAATTTTTTCCATGATGGTAAATTTTTTGGATCTTTTTTATTTAGAAATTCAATTTTATCTTTATTAATAAAAATATAATTTTCTTTAGATTTGATCTCTTCATTAAATTTTCCATGAGTGGAGTCATATTTTAACAAGTGAGCGTTATCATTTGCATTACCAGAACCATTAATAGCAACAATTTCTAAATCATGCTTTTTTTTATTCTCATAATGCGCTCTTAAAATTGTTCTGCCAATTCTACCAAAGCCATTAATAGCAACTTTAATTTTCATATTTAATTAATTCCTAAAGACTTTAGTTTTCTATGTAAAGCACTTCTTTCCATTCCAATATAATCTGCAGTTTTAGAAACATTTCCATTGTGTCTATTAAGTTGAATTTCAAGATAATTTTTTTCAAATTTTTCTCTAGCCTCCTTTAATGGAAATTGAAAAGCATCTTCACTTTTGTTTTCTTTGATTGATGAAATTTTCAATGACTCGGATAAAATTTTATCAACATCCTCATTTTTTCCAGAAGCGAGAATAACAACTCTTTCAATGAGATTTCTTAGTTCTCTTACATTTCCTGGCCAGTCATAATCATAAAAAACTGCATTTTTACTATTAATTGCAATAGGCTTCAAACCATTGGTATCAGAAATTCTTTTAATAAAATAATCCGTCAATAAAGGAATGTCTTCCTTTACATCTTTTAAATATGGAGTTTGTATTGGAATTACATTTATTCTATGAAAGAGATCTTCTCTAAAATTTCCACTTACTATCTCTTCTTTTAAATTTTTGCTGGTAGAGCACATAACACGAATATTAACGCTAATTTCATTTGCACCATTGACTCGATGAAATTTTTGATCAGATAATACTCGTAAAATTTTTCCTTGTGTTTGCAGAGGAACATCTGAAATATTATCAATTAACAAAGTTCCATTATTAGTTTTTTCAAAAATTCCTGAAATAATTTTATCATTATTTTCTGAACCAAATAATTCAAAATCAAAATGATTAGGGTCTAAAATAGCGCCATTCACAACTTTGAAAGAATTATTAGATCTTGATGAGGCTTCATGGATAAGTCTTCCTACTAACTCTTTTCCAGATCCGGCAGGACCAAAAATTAAAATTCGGCTATCAGTTTTTGAAAATTTTTCTATAGAATTTCGCAATTTTACAAGCATGGATGAATTTCCAATTAACTCATTTGATAAATATAAATTTTTTTTTAAAGACTTATTTTCTTTTTTTAAAGATGAATTTTCAAGTGCTCTATTAACAAAATTCAATAATCTGTCTTTATTAAAAGGTTTTTCTAAAAATTCAAAAGCGCCATGTTTTATAGAGTCTACAGCAATTTGAATATTTGCATGTCCAGAGATCATTATAACTGGAAGGTCAGCGTCTATTGATTTGATAAATTTTAATATATGTATTCCATCTCTATTTTTTTCATCCAACAATACATCCAGAATTACTAAATCAGGCAATTTTTTTTTAACTTCTGATAAAGCTTTTTCAACCGTATCTGCTTCACGTACAAAAAAATTATTTTCTTTTAAGATTTCATGAACAGCAAATCTTATATCTTTTTCATCATCAATTAATAAAATTTCACTACTCATTAATTACTTTTAATACTTAATATAATTTTAGCCCCGTCGTTCTTTTTAATAAATTTTATATCTCCACCATGTTCATACAAAATTTTAGAAGCTATTGATAATCCAAGGCCAGATCCATGTTTTTTAGTTGTGGTCAGTGGCGACACTAAATCTTTAGGCGCAGATTTAAAACCAACTCCGTTGTCATCAATCGTAATATTAATATAATCATTATCATCTTCAATCTTTATATTAATTAAACCTTGAAAATTTTTTTCTAATTGTTGCTTTTCATATATAGACTCCAGGGAATTTTTAATAATATTTACCAAAACTCTTGAAATTTGGTCTAAATCAAATTCTAAAAAAACTTTTTCACTTTTATATTCTAAATAAAAAGTTACATTTTTTTCTGATAATTTATATAAGTTGATATTATCTTCTATTAATTTTTTCAAATTATTTATTTTTTTTACCGGAACAGGCATTCTTGCAAAATCTGAAAACTCATTAGCTAAATTTCCAATATCCTGAACTTGTCTTGATATAATATTTAAATAATTTTCAAAGTCGCGTTTATCAATATTTATTTGTTTTAAGTATTTATCTTTAATTCTTTCTAACGAAAGTGTAATTGGTGTTAGTGGGTTTTTAATTTCATGAGCAAGTTTTTTTGCTACCATTTCCCAAGCTTGATATCTTTCTGACAAGGCAATTTTATTTTTTTGAACCTGAATTTCTTGTGTCATTATGTTGAACGTATTATATAATTTTTTAAAATCATCATCTTCCTTCTCATCTTTTAATTTTACATTCAAATTTCCACTAGATACCTCTTTAGCTGCATAAATTAATTTAATTATTGGTTTTGAAATTTTATTTGCAATATTAATTGCATAAACAGCAGAGATTAAAATTAATGAGCTAACTATTATAATATAAACTCCTGCAAAAGTTATTTGCAGACCAAGTTTATTAGATTTTAATTTATAATAAAAAGTAGAGGCTTCACCCGTATTTTTTAAAAAATTTACTGTTTCAGCATCAACATATCGAATTGCATATAAAAAAATGTTTTCATTTAATTTTATCAGAGCATTTGTTTGATTTTTATTTGCATCAGAAATTAGTATTGTTTGTCCGCTATTAGCCATATCAATAAAAGTTTTCAATGGCGGTAAAAAATTATTTTTATTAGTAAAAGATGTTGATAATAAAAGAACACCCTCATTACTTATTAAATACGACTCTTCAATTTTACGAAATCTTGATTGTTGATCAAAATAATTTTGAAATAGTGGTTTATTTTCACTATATAAATTAAAATTTCTATTAAGATCGTTTGCCATTGCTAAAATTTCGCCTTTAATAGAATTTTGATTTTCTTCGAGGTAATTTCTAGCAACTTCTACTGAATTATTTACAACATCATTAACTTTCTTATCAAACCACTTTTCGATACCAAGATTGAAAAGCATTAAAGAAAAAACAGCTATAAAAATTGCTGGAATAGCTGTTACGAAAATAAAATATTTTATAAAATTTAAATTAGTGCTTAATCCTGTAATTATTTTAGATTTATAAAAAAAAACAATAAGTTTTCTAATTATTAAAAAAAACAATAAACATATAATAATTATGTTTATAACTAATAAGATTTGAATATTATTTTCACTTAACTCAACAAAACTTGTGCCAGAAAAAGTGTAAAGAGTGAAAATTCCAAAAATGATTGAAAGAAAAGTACTAAAGTATAAAACTAAATTTGAACTTAATATTTTTTTAATCATTATATATGAATTATTGCGCTATAATTTTAGCTGCTGGCAAAGGTCATAGATATTTAAAAACTATACCAAAGCAATATACAGTACTTGATAATGAATTAATAATAAATCGATCTCTTAAAATATTTTCTGAAATAAATTCAATAAAAAAGATTATTTTGGTAATTAATAGGGCTGATTTCAATAAATTTAGAACTCAAGTTTTTACAAATAAAAAGATTGAAATAATTCAAGGGGGCAAAGAGAGAAGTAACTCAGTATTTCTTGGCCTTAATAAATTAAAAAATAGTAATTATAAAAAAGTTATAATTCATGATGCAGCAAGACCTTTTATTAAAAAAGAACTTATTAACAAAATTATAAAATTATCTAAAAAAAACGACGCTGTTATACCATGTATATCGAATACTGACACAATAGTTTATGAAAATAAAATTTTAGATAGAAAAAAAGTATTTTCTATTCAAACCCCACAATGTTTT
The DNA here is from genome assembly GCA_947497305.1 of Candidatus Pelagibacterales bacterium. Classification (GTDB taxonomy): domain Bacteria; phylum Pseudomonadota; class Alphaproteobacteria; order Pelagibacterales; family Pelagibacteraceae; genus Fontibacterium; species Fontibacterium oligotrophicum. Next base: position 4,216 of record CANMFY010000055.1, read on the forward strand.
TCATATAGAAAAATATTTTTACTTCATAAAGAGTTTTTAAATAATAAATTTAGCGATGAGTCCTCTTTATTTTTTTTTAAAAATTTAAAAGTAAAAAAAATTAAAGGTGATTTCAATAATGTTAAAATAACTCTAAAAAAAGACTCAAATTCTGATGACCAAATTTCCTATGGTATCGGTTATGACATCCATAAATTAGAAAAAAATTACAAATTATACTTAGGAGGAATAAAAATTCCTCACTCAATGGGAACCGTTGGGCATTCAGATGGTGATCCCGTAATCCACGCATTGATAGATTCTTTATTAGGGTCTAAAAAATTAGGAGACATTGGAACTTTATTTCCAAATAATAAAAAATTTAAAAATAAAGGATCAACATATTTTCTAAAAAGAATTATAAAACTACTTAAAAAGAAAAAATACGTGATAAACAATGTTGATATTAATATTATTGCACAAAAACCCAATCTTAAAAATTATAAAAAAATTATATCTAATAATCTCGCTATGATTTGTAATATTGATAATAAAAAAGTAAGC
>CANMFY010000056.1 GCA_947497305.1 Candidatus Pelagibacterales bacterium
TAAAGTTATTAAATAGTTTGAGGAAAAAAAATCAATTCCCAAGAAAGATTTGTATAAGTTGTAATAGAGAGTTTCTATGGCGAAAAAAATGGGAAAAAAATTGGGATTTTGTTAAATATTGTTCAAAAAAATGCTCAAGGAATTAATATAAAATTAAAGATAATAATTTTAAATTTAGTGAAATTATTATCTAATTAAATTAAAATAATTTTATGAAAAATAACTTCATTATCTATTTGCTATGTGTTTTGGCTGGAATAGCCTGCTTTCTGTTTCTTTTAAATTGGGTGCTGGATGAGTATGGTTATATAGGTGCTATTTTTTTGCCTCTAATATTAGTTTCAATTTTTTTAATTATAAGAAAAACAATTAAATGAAAAATTCATTTATAGTTATAACTGGAGCAATAATTTTACTTTTCATTTTAGGAATAAAAGCATTTTGGTCAATTTTAATTTTAACAATAGCAATATCTTTATTAATTTTTATATCAAATTACTTAAGAAAATTTGAAACGGGAGATAAGGATCAAACCAGTCAGGATTACTGGAAATATAGTTACGATACTCAAAAATTTAAAAAATCAATTTGGGAACCCAAAGAATCTAAAATAATTGTAAATAAAAAAATTTTCAAAGATAGATTGGTAAATTGTTATTGGACTCTAGTTTTAATAATATTTTATTTTGGTTGTTACTTGTTTGTGGGTATTGCAGATTTAATGTTTGGGTAACTTAGAAATATTTATCTTCTTTGTTAAAACGACAGACTTTAGTAAATTGAATGGGCTCATTTTATTCATAGCCCCAATCATTGGGGCTATGAATATTAAATTAATTAACGTCTTTGTCCGAACAATCTAAGAAGCATAATGAACAAATTAATAAAATCTAAGTAAAGAGTTAAAGCACCCATTATAGATTTTTTTGCCATCACTTCAGAGTCTCCGCCATCATAATACATGTCTTTAATTTTTTGTGTGTCATACGCTGTTAGACCAACAAAAATTAAAACACCAAGTATTGAGATAATAAATTCCATCTGAGAGGATTTAAGAAAAATATTTACAATTGATGCAATTATAATTCCAATTAAACCCATCATCAAAAATGATCCAAGTTTGCTTAAATCAGTTTTTGTTGTGTATCCATATAAACTCATTGCAGCAAAAGTTCCTGCTGTTATGAAAAATACTCGAGCAATACTTGCTCCAACATAAACCATAAAAATTGATGAAAGTGATGCACCCATTAATGCTGCAAAAACCCAGAATAATGTTTGCGCTTTTGATGCACTCATTTTTGCAAGTCCAAAACTCATCCACATCACAATACCCAGAGGAGCGAAAGCAATTACCCACATCAATGCAGAATTATAAATTGCATCGCCTAGGCTTGTCAGTCCAGTGATTGAACCCGCTTCATTTGTTACTACTGAATATTTAAATAAAAATAATGCTACAAAACCAGTCACCAGTACTCCCGATGCCATGTAATTGTAGATCTTCAACATATAGGATCTAAGGCCCTGATCTATGGCACCCGATTCTACACGTGTCGTTGCTCTTGTTTGACCGTACTTTAAATTCATATTTTTTTTACCTAAATGTTTATTTGAATTACTACATAATGCTAAAATATGTTCTTTTCAAGAAGCTTAAAAAAAGGCTATTCCATTGGTTTTTAAAATAAAAAATTATGAAATTTAAAAAAATACCCAATACTGAGTTAAATGTGAGTCAAATTTGTCTAGGAACAATGACTTGGGGCTCAATGCAAAACACTGAGCAGGATGGTTTTGAACAAATGGATTATGCTTTTTCTAAAGGTATAAATTTTTTTGATACTGCTGAATTATATTCAATACCTCCTACAAAGGAGACTTGTGGTGAAACAAACAGAATTATTGGTCGATGGCTGAAAAAAACAAAAAAGAGAAATCAAATTATTATTGCAGATAAAGTTGTTGGAAGATCTGGAATGAACTGGATTAGACCTGGCGAACAAGAAGCCCGGCTTAACAAAAAACAAATAAATTCTGCAATCGAAAATAGTTTAAAAAACTTACAAATTGATCATATAGATATCTATCAATTGCACTGGCCGGATCGACCTTTAAATGTATTCAGTGGACTTGAGTACGAGCATACTGAAACTAATGATGTGGTTCCAATTCTTGAAACTATGGAAGCAATGGCATCTTTAATTAAGGCTGGTAAAATAAAATATTATGGATTATCCAACGAAACTTCATGGGGTACAAGTCAATATATTAAGCTTGCAGAAAAAAATAATATTCCAAAGCCAATAACAATTCAAAATCCCTATAGTCTTCTTAATAGAAGTTATGAGGTTGGGCTTTCAGAAATTTCAATTCGAGAAAAAATTGGATTACTTGCCTACTCTCCCTTAGGTGGCGGACATTTAAGTGGTAAATATTTAGGTGGAAAAAAACCTCGAGGATCTAGGGAAGTTTTATGGGGAAATAGATTTGATAGATACAGAACTCCTAACACTGAGCCAGCAGTTAAGGCTTACTACGAAGTTGCTAAAAAACATAATATTGATCCTGCGCAAATGGCAATACAATTTTGCATTATTCAAAAATTTGTAACTTCAACGATTATTGGAGCAACATCTATGGATCAATTAAAAAAGAATATTGATAGTATTGATCTGTCGCTCACTAATGATGTAATAAAAGATATTAATAATGTTCAATTAATATATTCAAACCCATGTCCATAAGAATTTTATTTTTTTCTATAATTTGTCTTTTGTCTTTTGAACAAAAAATATTTGCTCAAATAAAACTAGACGGACAGTTTAAAAACTGGACTGCTCAAAATACTAGTATTAACGGTCAGCAAGTTTGTTATGCTGTATCAAGTCCTGTGGCATCTGATCCAAAAAATCTTAATAGAGCTGAATCTCGAATTTTTGTAAGTTTTAGATCCAATGATAAAATTCAAAATGAAATAAGTATTACTAGTGGCTACAATTATAAAGCCTCTTCTAAAGTCAGCCTTGCTATTGAAAAAAAAGAATTCAATTTTGAAACGGAAGATAACTTTGCTTGGCTTACAAAATATGAAGAAGAAGTTTCGCTAATAGAACTAATGAGAAAATCTACTCAAGCTAAAGTTAGTGCTATCTCAGCTAAAGGTACCAGAACTACCGATACCTTCTCGTTAAATGGATTTAGTGATGCTTACGAGACTGCTAAAAAGAAATGTAATTTCATTTCATAAATAATGGAAAAAAAAGTTAAAAAAATTGTTTTAGCTTACTCTGGGGGACTTGATACTTCAGTAATTTTGCGCTGGCTGCAAGAAAACTATAAAGCTGAAGTTATTGCTTACACAGCAGATCTTGGCCAAGAAATCGATAGAAAAAAAATAATTAAAAATGCCAAAAATCTTGGCGTTAAAAATATTATTATTGAAGATCTAAAAGATGTATTCGTAAAAGATTATATTTTTCCAATGATTAGAGGAAATGCATTATATGAAGGAATTTATTTGCTTGGCACTTCCATTGCTCGACCTCTTATTGCAAAACGTCAAATTCAAATTGCTAAAAAATTTAAAGCCGATGCAGTATCCCATGGATCAACTGGCAAAGGGAATGATCAGGTAAGATTTGAACTAGCTTATTATTATTTTAATCCAAAAATAAAAATTATTGCCCCGTGGCGTGATTGGAATTTTTCATCAAGAAGCGATCTAATTAAATACGCTAAAAAGAATAATATTCCTGTACCAAGTGATAAAAAAGGAGCTCCGCCATTCTCGGTAGATGATAATTTATTTCATACTTCAACTGAAGGTAAAATCCTTGAAGATCCATCAAAACAAGCACCAGAATTCATTTTTCAAAGAACCGTTTCACCTGAGAAAGCTCCAAATAAACCATCCTATGTAACCATTGGTTTTAAAAATGGTGACGCAATTAGTATTAACGGTAAAAAATGTTCTCCGAGCAAACTACTGACTCTATTAAATAATATTGGTGGAAAAAATGGTGTTGGTAGAGTGGATCTTGTTGAGAATAGATTTATTGGAATAAAATCTCGCGGTGTTTACGAAACTCCTGGTGGAACAATTCTTTTATTTGCACATAGAGCAATTGAATCTCTTACATTGGATAAAGAAACTGCGCACAAAAAAGACGCTATCATGTCAAGATTTGCAGAATTAATTTATAACGGATTTTGGTTTTCTAAAGAAAGGCTCAGATTACAAAAAATTATTGACCAAAAAAGATCTCGTGTTGAGGGTTCAGTTAAGTTAAAAATTTATAAAGGTAATGTAAGTATCCTATCAAGAATTTCGAGTAAAAGTATTTACTCTATGAAAAATGTTTCTTTCGAGGAAAATAAAACATTTAATAAAAGAAGAGTTGAGAACTTTATTAAAAAAAACGCTCGTCTACTTAGAAAATAATTAATTTATATTTTTAAAAGCTTTTAAAGTATTGTTTAAAAGACAAGCAATCGTCATCGGTCCTACCCCACCTGGGACTGGAGTTATGGCTCTTGCTTTTTTTACAACTGAATCAAACTCAACGTCACCAACTATTTTATAGCCTTTTTTTTCTGTTTTATCTTCTTCTCGATTAATTCCAACATCAATAACTATTGCTCCTTCTTTTACCCAATCACCTTTTACTAAATTTGCACGTCCAACAGCTGCAACAACGATATCTGCTTTC
>CANMFY010000057.1 GCA_947497305.1 Candidatus Pelagibacterales bacterium
TGGTAGCTTATTTTTATTATTACCACCCAGGTACCTATAGAGTGGAGTTTTATCACAAGCAGCTGCTGCTTTAACATTTGCTATAGATACGGCCAAAATAGCATTTGCGCCTAATCTTTTTTTATTATTAGTGCCATCAAGTTTAATTAAAAAGTTGTCAATTTTTTTTTGATCGAAGGTAGATAGTCCGTTTAACTTTTTATTAATTTCTGAATTTATATTCTCTACTGCATTCAAAACGCCTTTTTTAAGGTACTCATTACTTTTATCTCTAAGTTCATGAGCTTCGTAGGAGCCTGTAGAAGCTCCTGAAGGAACAATGGACTGTCCTATAGAGCCATCTGCTAATATTACTTCTGCTTCTACTGTAGGAAAACCTCTGCTATCAAAGACTTGTCTAGCTTTAACCTTTGTAATAACTGACATTATTATTTTGTCTTAATTAATTTATCTATTCCTATTAAATTTTTAAGCAAATACTCAAGATCTGTTAGTGGTATCATATTTGCTCCATCAGATGGTGCTTTGTCTGGGTTATCATGCGTTTCTAAAAAAATTGTTGAAATCCCCACCGCAACGGCAGCTCTTGATAATGAACTAATAAATTTTCTTTCCCCTCCACTACTATCACCCTTGCCGCCTGGTTGTTGAACAGAATGGGTTGCATCAAAAACTACTGGATATCCAAAATCAGACAAAATTGACAATGATCGCATATCAGAAACTAATGTATTGTACCCAAAACTTACTCCTCTTTCGGTAAGTAGTATTTTGTCATTACCAGTATCTTCAATTTTTTTAATAACATTTTTCATATCCCATGGTGCTAAAAATTGACCTTTTTTAACATTAATAACTTTATTTGTTTTAGCTGCAGCTACTAGCAGGTCTGTTTGTCTGCATAAAAAAGCAGGTATTTGAATAATATCAACAACATCAGAAACTATTTTACATTGTTCTACGTTGTGCACATCAGTTAAAATAGGAATATCTAAATCTTTTGAAATGAAATCAAATATAGATAAAGATTTTTCAAGGCCAACTCCTCTTTGAGATTTCAAACTTGTTCTGTTCGCTTTGTCGAAGGAACTTTTAAAAATAAATCCGATTTTTAATTTATTAGTTATTTCTTTAATTCTCGAAGCTATCATATGACAATGATCTTTACTTTCAATTTGGCAAGGGCCAGCAATTAAAGTTAATGGCAAATTATTTCCTAAACTTAATTTTTTTATTTTAATAATTTTATTTTTCATAAATTTAAATTTTTATTTTTAATAGCGGCATCAATGAAAGAAATAAATATTTTATGAGGAGTAAATGGTCTTGATTTTAATTCGGGATGAAATTGAACACCTATAAACCAAGGATGATTATTAAGCTCTATAGCTTCTGGCAATTTTCCATCTGGAGAATTTGCTGAAAAAATAACTCCTTTTTTTTCTAACATTGATTTATATGAACTATTTACTTCATATCTATGTCTATGTCTTTCATGGATTAAACTCTTATTTCCATAAATCTTATAAAGTAATGAATCTTTTTTAACTTTAGCTGGATATGAGCCTAGTCTCATAGATCCACCAATTTTATATTTCTCACCTTTTAAAATTTTTTTTCCTTTTGTCCACTCCTCTATAAGGCAAACTACTGGGTTTTTGGTCTTAGACAACTCTGTAGAATTTGAATCTTTTAAACCTAATAAATTTTTCGAAAGTTCAATAATAGATATTTGCATTCCAAAACAAATTCCAAAAAAAGGAATTTTTTTTGTTCTTGCATATTGAACAGATAAAATTTTACCTTCAACACCACGTTTTCCAAAACCGCCCGGTATCAAAATTCCATTAGTTTTTTCTAATTTACTTTCTAAATCTTTTGAATTTTTTATATCAGATGATTCAATCCAATTTAGATCTAAATGAACATTATTATAAACTGCAGCATGGATTAGAGCTTCATGCAAAGATTTATAAGCATCTTTTAAATGCGTATATTTACCAACAATTGAAATTTTAATATTATTTTTTTTACTATTAAGTTTTTTATTAAATGACTTCCAATTATCTAATTTAGGATTTTTTTTACTTTCAATACCAAAGTGATCTAATATTTTTTTATCTAATTCCTCTTCTTGGTATTTTAAAGGTACTTCATAAATTGATTTTACATCTATGGATTGAAATACATTTGATTTTTTTACATTACAGAATAACGCTATTTTAGCTTTTTCTTCGTTAGGAATTAAACTTTCTGAACGACACAAAATCATGTCAGGTTGAATACCAATGCTTCTTAATTCCTTTACTGAATGCTGCGTTGGTTTTGTTTTTAATTCTGCTGCACTTTTAATATATGGTACTAATGTTAAATGGATAAATAAACATTTTTCAGTTCCAGCTTCATTAGAGTATTGTCTGATTGCTTCTAAGAATGGTAAACTTTCAATATCTCCAACCGTTCCTCCTATTTCACAAATTACAAAATCTTCATTAGTTAAATCACTAGTAATAAATTTTTTTATTTCATCTGTGACATGTGGAATAATTTGAACTGTTGATCCTTTATAATGACCGTTTCTTTCTTTGGTGATTATATTTTGATAAATTTTTCCTGTAGTAATATTATCTGATTTTTTTGTATTTATTTCCGTGAATCTTTCGTAATGTCCAAGATCAAGATCAGTTTCAGCGCCATCTTCTGTCACGTAAACTTCTCCATGTTCGTAAGGGTTCATTGTCCCTGGATCTATATTTAAGTAAGGATCTAATTTTCGAATTCTTACTTTGTAACCCCGTGACTGTAATAATGTAGCTATTGAAGCAGAAGCAATACCCTTGCCAAGTGATGAAACCACGCCGCCGGTAACAAAAATAAAACGGACCATGGAAAATCACTATAGATTATTTAGCAGTTATGACAAAGAAAATATTAAATAAATTATTTTGAACTAGGAATTTTTGGTTGTGAACTGCTATTTTTATCTAACTGTTCAATTTTATCAATGATTGATTTTTGTGAATTATCTTTTTTATTAATAAGAGTTAAAGAAATACTAGTTATAATAAATAAAAAAGCTAGAACGGTGGTAAATTTGGTCAAAAAATTACCAGCTGATCTCGATGACATAAGATTATCACTATTCCCCCCTATTCCTAAAGCCCCACCATCTGATTTCTGGAGTAATACTGATCCAATCAGAAGAATGGCTAAAGTAATATGAATTACTAATAATAAAGTTTCCATTAATTATTTAAAATAATTTTTTATAATCTTAATGAGGCTTTTACTTCTTAAAGAAGCTCCACCAATTAAAAAACCAGATATTAAACTATTCTTTGCTAAAATTGCAACATTATCCGTGGTAACAGATCCACCATATATTAGGACGGGATATTTAACCTTGTATTTCTCATTTAAAAATTTTTTTAAATTTTGATAAATTTGATCTAAATAATTATTCGATGGAATAATACCAGTTCCAATAGACCAAATTGGCTCATAAGCAATAATTAAATTATTAAAGTCAATTTTTTTATCTAAAGAATTTGTAATTTGATTTTTTAAAGTTTTAAACGATAAATTTTTATTCTTTTGCGATAAATTTTCTCCGATACAAAAAATAACTTTCAGTTTATTTTTTATAGCAATACTAATTTTTTTTTTAATAGTTTTATAATCTTCGTCTAATAACCTTTTTTCTGAATGACCGATAATAACATAGTTAGCGCCAGAATCTTTAATCATCTTTGCGCTTAGCTGACCTGTATATGGACCGTGACTAAAATCTATTTTACTAATATCTTGTGCCCCAAAATCTATTAATTTAGCTTTAATTTTTTTAGTAAAAGATACTAACAAATTAGAGGGTGGACAAAATATAATTTTTTTTAATTTTGAAAATACGTTTTTTCTTAAAAAATTATTAACATTTTCAATTTCTGTAATAGAATGAAAATTACCATTCATTTTCCAGTTGGCTATAAAATATATAGTTTTGCTCATAAATAAGTTATATCTAGACTAAAATAATCTCTTTTAAAATATTAAATGCTATCATCATTAAGAAAATTCTCAGAAACAGTAATGGCTAAAATTTTCATAGCATTAATTGCTCTAAGTTTTGTGTTTTGGGGAATTAATGATTTTTATAGATCGGACTATAATGGCACTATAGCAGAAATCGATGGTGATGAAATATCTTTTAGTGAATTTGCCAATGAATTCAATAAAATAATTAGAAATAATAATATTCAATCTCAAAAAATAGCAATTGAGAAAAATATTCATATACTTGCTATATCAAACATTATATCCGAAAAACTGCTAAAGCTTCACGCGAAAAATTTGGGAATTATGATCGATGATACAGTGATAGCTATAGAAATAAAAAATAGTAATGAATTTAAAGATAAAGAAGTTTTTTCAAGAACAAAATATGAAAAATTTTTATTGGAAAAAAATATAAATTCAAAAATTCTTGAGGAACAAATCAATAAAAATCTTAAACAAAAAATAATTATAAATTCAATTAGTGGATATATTCCTTACAACAAAAAAAATTCTGAAATTACTCTTAGTAATAAAATAAATATCATATACGAAGATTTTTTAAGAAAAAAATA
>CANMFY010000058.1 GCA_947497305.1 Candidatus Pelagibacterales bacterium
AGACTTAAAATTTTAGATCGTTACAGGAATAAAATTAAATTTATTTATCAAAAATCTCCAAAAGGTCTAGGTGATGCAGTATTGGCAGCTAAATCCTCAATTAAAGAAAAGTTTTTTCTTTTGGTTTTGCCAGACGATATTATTATTAAAGAAAATTGTTCAAAAAAAATAATTAATATTCATAATAAATATCATTCTTCTGTTATAGCTTCTAAAAAAGTAAAAAATTCTGAAGTATCGAGATATGGTATTATTAAGTATTCTAAAAAAATTAATAGTAATTTACTTGTAAGTAGCTTAGTTGAAAAACCTAGTTTAAAAAATTCTCCATCTAATTATGCAATTATAGGCAGGTATATTCTGCCAAGCAAAATATTTACTTCGTTACAAAATACTAAAAAAGGATTCTCAGGAGAAGTTCAGATTACTGATGCTATGAAACATTTAATTTATAATGATAGTAAATTTGTAGGACATATATTTTCTGGAACATATTTAGACTGCGGCACTGTTAATGGGTATAATAATTCATTAAAAAAAATTCTAATATGAAAATTTGTTTTGTTGGAACAGGTTATGTTGGCTTGGTATCTGGCGTTTGTTTCTCTGATCTTGGTAACAGCGTTATCTGCATTGATAAAGATAAAGATAAATTAGCACGACTTGAAAATGGTGATATTCCAATATTTGAACCTGGTTTATCTGAGTTAGTAAGAAAAAACTTAGAAGCAGGTAGACTTAGTTTTTCGGGTGATTTGATTAGCTCTATTAAAAAATCAGATATTGTTTTTATAGCTGTGGGCACGCCAACAGCAAAAGATGGGGTTTCAGCAGATCTCTCGCAAGTATTTTCTGTCGTTCAATTAATTTCAAAAAGAGTAAAATCTCATAAAATAATAGTTACAAAATCCACCGTACCTATTGGTACTGGAGATAAAATTGAAAAAATTTTAAATAAAAATAAGAAAAAAGGATTATTTACAATTATATCTAACCCAGAGTTTTTAAGAGAAGGAGAAGCTATAAAAGATTTTAAGTATCCTGATCGTATAGTTATTGGTGCAAATGATAGAAGAGTCATAAAAATATTTAATGAGTTATATCGGCCAATAATTAACAAAGGAGCAGCTTTTGTTTCTTGTTCGAGACGAGCAGCGGAACTTATAAAATATGCATCTAATGCTTTTCTGGCCACTAAAATAAGTTTTATTAATGAAATTGCAAATTTATGCGAAAAAGTTAACGTCAATATTGATGATGTTGCTCTTGGAATTGGACTTGATAAGAGAATTGGTTCGAGATTTTTAAGGGCAGGACCAGCATACGGTGGATCTTGTTTTCCAAAAGATACCAAAGCTTTAGCAAAAGTTGGAAAGAATTATAATTCACCTCTATCTATCATAAATTCAGTTATTAATTTTAATGAGAAAAGAAAAGAAGATATTGAAAATAATATTTATAAAATTTTACGGCATAAGATTAAAAATAAGATCATTTGTTTTTTAGGAGTTACATTTAAAGCTAACACCGATGATTTAAGAGATTCGTCGGCAATTAATTTAATATCTAAATTTATTAAAAAGGGAGCAAAAATTAACTATTATGAGCCAACGGGAAGTAAAGATGTTTTAGATAAACATAAAAACGTAAAATATTATGATGATTTGTATTTAGCTGCTAAAAAAGTTGATTTAATTATTATTCACACAGAGTGGGATGAATTTAAAAATTTAAATTTTTCTAAGATTAAGAATAATAATAAAAAAGTCATTATATATGATTTAAGAAATTTATATAATAATGAGACTTTTATTAATAAAAATAACATTACATATTATTCCATCGGTAGAACAGTCAATGCCTAAATTACTTATAAAGTTAAAAAAAAATAAGACTCAGACTAAAATTAAAAAACCTAATTTTTACGAAGTTATTCTTTTAAATGATGATTTTACAACTATGGAATTTGTTGTTAAAGTTTTACAATTATTTTTTAATATGACTAAGTTAACAGCTAATAAAATTATGCTTAAAATTCATAATGAAGGTAGTGCTGTTTGTGGTGTTTATCCATATGAAGTTGCTGAGACTAAAGTTATGCAGGTTATAAATTTTGCAAAACAAAATCAGTATCCTTTAAAATGTATTATGAAAAAATCTATTTAAATGGCTACATTTACAAAATCTTTAGAGCAGGCAATTTCCCAAGCCTTTAAATTTGCAACTGAAAAAAAACATCAGTATGTAACTCTAGAACATTTACTACTTGCTTTAACAGACGAAACTGATGCTCGTAATGTCATGAAAGCATGTAATGTAGATGTTGATTTGTTAAATGAAAATCTAGAATTTTATATTGATAATGAGTTAGATAATATAGTTACCTCAGATAGTAAATTAGAACCTCAGCCAACAGCAAGTTTTCAAAGAGTTATTCAAAGATCAATTGTTCATGTTCAGTCTTCAGGAAAAAATGAAGTTACAGGCGCTAATATATTAGTTGCTTTGTTTGCTGAAAGAGAAAGTCATGCCACATTCTTTTTACAAGAACAGGAAGTTACACGTTACGATGTTGTTAATTTTATTTCTCATGGAATTACAAAAGTTGATAATTTTGCCTATGGAGGTTCTTTCGATAGCTCTTCATCGCAAAATAATAATAAAGCAGCAACCAATTCTCCTTTAGAGGCTTATTGTGTTAATTTAAATAAAAAAGCTGAACAAAATAAAATAGATCGTTTAATTGGAAGAACAGTTGAAGTCGACCGCTTAGCCCAAATTTTATGCAGAAGAACTAAAAATAATCCACTATTGGTAGGAGATCCGGGAGTTGGAAAAACAGCAATTGTTGAAGGACTTGCGTTAAAAATATATAACAATGAAGTACCTGAGGTTTTAAAGTCCCATGTAGTTTTTTCTCTAGATATGGGGACGTTAATTGCTGGAACTAGATACAGAGGAGACTTTGAGGAGCGTCTTAAATTAATTATTAAGGAAATAGAAAAAAATAAAAACTATATTTTATTTATTGACGAAATTCATACATTAGTTGGAGCAGGATCAACATCTGGAAGCTCAATGGATGCCTCTAATATGCTTAAGCCTGCTTTACAAGCAGGAAATATAAGATGTATTGGATCAACAACTTATAATGAGTATAGATTATTTTTTGAAAAAGACAGAGCTTTACAAAGAAGATTTCAAAAAATTGATGTGCCAGAGCCCACAATAGATGAGGCTTATAAAATTATGTATGGCATTCGATCAAAATATGAAAAATTTCATAATGTTAAATTTACTGATGCTGCAATCAAAGCTTCTGTGGATTTATCAAGTAAATATATTGGTAACAAAAAGCTACCAGATAAATCTATAGATATTATTGATGAATTGGGTTCTTCAGAAGTTTTAAAATCTGAAAATCAGAGGAAAAAAATATTAGATATTGAAGACATCGAAAGAATAGTTTCTCAAATTACAAAAATTCCAGAAAAAAATATCTCAGTGAATGACAGAATGTATTTAAAAGACTTAGATAAAAATTTAAAAAGAGTTATTTTTGGGCAAGATCTTGCAATAGATAGTCTTGTATCTTCAATTAAATTATCAAGATCTGGCTTAAGGGATAGTAATCGTACTATTGGAAACTATATGTTTTCAGGACAGACAGGAGTTGGAAAAACTGAACTGGCAAAACAACTTGCAAAAGTTCTTGGTATCGAACTTATTCGATTTGATATGTCTGAGTACATGGAAAGACATTCTGTTTCAAAATTAATAGGCGCGCCTCCAGGATACGTTGGTTTTGATCAAGGAGGATTGCTTTCTGAGAAAGTAGATAAAAATCCTTACGCAGTCCTTTTAATAGATGAAATAGAGAAGGCCCATCCAGATGTTTACAATGTGTTACTACAAATTATGGATTATGGAAAGTTAACTGATCAAAATGGTAAAAAAATAGATTTTAGAAATATTATTCTAATTATGACAACTAATGCAGGAGCAGAAGATTTGCAAAAATCTCAGATAGGTTTCAATAAAAGTATTAATAAAGATGGAGACTTAGAATCTATAAATAAAATATTTTCACCTGAATTTAGAAATAGATTAGATTCTATTGTTCAATTTAATGTTTTAAATAAAGATACTATTAAAAAAATTGTTGAAAAATTTGTAATAGAACTCGAAACTCAGTTGGGAGAAAGAGATGTTATTATTAATTTAACTGATAAAGCCAGCAACTTAATTTCTAAGTTAGGATTTGATGAAAAAATGGGGGCCAGACCATTAAATAGAGTTATTGATGAAAAAATTAAAAAACCTTTAGCAGATGAACTTATTCATGGAAAATTAGTAAACGGTGGTCATGTTTTAGTTGATGTTAAAAACGATATTCTTGTTTTTGAAATTAATAAGATTGAAAAAGCAACGAAAAAAACAGTCGGTAAAACAGTACAATAATTATGTTTGGTTTATTTTTAAACAAGACAAAAAAAATAGAAGAAAA
>CANMFY010000059.1 GCA_947497305.1 Candidatus Pelagibacterales bacterium
ATCAATTAAGGTTACAACAATTAGAAAATAATAAATTTGCTAGCGATAAAGTAAGTTCTCCAAAACAAGTTATAGAAGAGAAGAAAATATCACCTCCAAAGATTAGTAATCAAAACGTCTTAAATAAAGAAGAAGTAGAAGAAACTAATGCTAATGAAGACAATTCTTTAAAAGACAATTCAGTAAATACCGAAAGTGTTAAATTAAAAGAAAAACCTAATAAAGCACAAGCTAAAATCTTACCTAAAGCCTCAGCAGCTGAACGATATAAGTTTGCTATGAATATTATGAAGGCGGGTGATTTTGAAAAAGCTGAAATTGCCTTTAAAGAATTTGTGGATGCGCACGCAAAGCATGAATTAGCCGGTAGTGCCCAATTTTGGTATGGCGAAACTTTTTATATTAGGCAACTTTATGAAGATGCAGCAGTTGCTTTTTTAGATGGTTATCAAAAATATCCAAATAGTCCTAAGGCTCCTGAAAATTTATTAAAACTTGGAGTAACCCTTGCTGAATTAGGTGAAACCGAACAGGGTTGTAAGATGATTGCAAATCTAAAAAAAGCTTACCCAAAGACTGATGCTTCAATTTTACAAAAATCATCTTATGAAAAGAAGAGATTTAACTGCGCTTAATTTTAAATTATTAGAAGATAAAAAGATAAATCAAATTTATTTTCGATTTAGAGAAAATATTTTACCCCTTGTTGGTAAAGAAAAATTTGCAATTGCTGTATCAGGTGGGAGCGATAGTCTAGCCTTAAGTATTCTTGCTAAATTATATTCACTTGAACAAAATAGTGATTTTGCCACATTAATTATTGACCATGGATTAAGAAAAGAATCTGCACATGAAGCAAGACAAACATATAAAGTTTTAAAAAAAAATAACATTAAAGCAGAAATTTTAACTTATCGTGGCACAAAATTTACGTCTAACATTCAAAAGAAGGCAAGAGATTTAAGATACGATCTATTTCAAAAATATTGCAAAAAAAATAAAATAAGATTTCTTATCTTAGCACATCATCAAGATGATTTGATTGAGAATTTTTATATTAGATTAATTAGAGGTAGCGGGATCAAAGGCTTAACTTCGTTACAAAATATATCTGAACTTAATAAAAATTTTTATCTTCTAAGGCCTCTGTTAAATTTTAAAAAAGAAGAACTCTTGAATTTAACTAAGAAAATCTTTTCTACTTGGATTGAAGACCCATCAAATTTGAATGATAAATTTTTAAGAGTTCGAATTAGAAAGATGCAAAGTAAGTTACAGAAAGAAGGCTTTGATCCAAAACGGGTTTTAAAAACAATTGAAAATTTAAATATTGCAAAGAACTCATTAGATTTTTATGTTTTAAAATCTGAAAAGAAATACTTAAGTTTTTATAAAGAAGGTTATGCAACTTTAAAATCTACTATATTTAAAAATGAGGCCCCAGAGGTAATTTTTAGAGTTATTATTAAAGCAATCCATTTTGTTTCTGGCGAATACTATCCACCAAGATCTGATAGCTTAAAAATGTTAATGAAAAAATTTTCATCAAAGAAATTTAAATCTTCAACTTTAGGAGGTTGTTTGATTGAGAAAAATTCTAATAGGATTTCTTTTTTTAGAGAGGATAGAAATCTTACTAGTGAAACATTAGAAAAAATAAAACAAACTAAAAATTGGGATGATCGTTTTTTAGTTTATAAAAATTTTGACAATCAACAAAAATTAATTGTTAAAAAGTTAGAGGTTGTTTAATTGAGAAAAATTCTAATAGGATTTCTTTTTTCAGAGAGGACAGGAATCTTACTAGCGAAACATTAGAAAAAATAAAACAAGCTAAAAATTGGGATGATCGTTTTTTAGTTTATAAGAATTTTGATAATAAACAAAAATTCATTGTTAAAAAGTTAGGAAATACAGGAATTGATTATTTAACAAAAAATAAATTTAGTTCTTCTTTAGATAAGATTCCATTTCATGCGAAAAAAACGCTCCCCTCATTTTGGAACCATAAAGGTGAGCTGTTATTTGTTCCTTTTATCAATTTTAAGAATAGGAAATATAATATAAAAAATGACAGTTTTTCGGTGCGATATCTTAGATTTATTTGAGAATAGTACTTGTTTAATCTATAATAATGATTACTTTTAAATCATGAATTTACGAAACTTAATGATGTGGGGCGTAGTCGTTCTACTCGTTTTAGGTCTATACAATCTATTTCAAAATCCAGGCACTATTACCGGTAAGACTGAAATGCCGTTTTCTAGTTTTTTAACAGAAGTTGATAAAGGAAATGTTGCATCAGTTGACATTCGGGGAAGTGAAATTTCTGGAACTTTCAGAGATGGCAAAGGGTTCAAAACCTATTCTCCAAACTACCCAAATTTAGTTGAGAAATTGTCCGCAAAAGGAGTTGCAATTACCGCTGGTCCTCGAGAGGAAAAAGGCCCTTCGTTATGGGGCGTTATATTATCTTGGTTTCCAATGCTCCTTCTTATTGGAGTATGGATATTTTTTATGCGCCAGATGCAAGGTGGCAAAGGTGGAGCCATGGGATTTGGAAGATCAAAAGCAAAATTACTTAATGAAGCACAAGGTCGAGTAACATTTCAAGATGTTGCTGGCGTTGAAGAAGCAAAAGAGGAACTAGAAGAGATAGTTCATTTTTTAAAAGACCCTAGAAAGTTTCAAAAACTAGGAGGAAGAATTCCAAAAGGCGCTTTACTTGTTGGGCCTCCAGGCACAGGAAAAACTTTATTAGCTAGAGCGATTGCTGGAGAGGCAAATGTTCCTTTCTTTACTATTTCAGGATCAGATTTCGTTGAGATGTTTGTTGGAGTTGGAGCTTCAAGAGTTAGAGATATGTTTGAACAAGGAAAAAAAAGTGCACCTTGTATTATATTTATAGATGAGATTGATGCTGTTGGAAGAAGCAGAGGTGCTGGATTAGGCGGTGGTAATGACGAGAGAGAGCAGACTTTAAATCAGTTACTTGTTGAGATGGATGGATTTGAAACTAATGAGGGTGTAATTTTGATTGCAGCAACAAACAGACCCGATGTATTAGATCCTGCTTTGTTAAGACCAGGTCGCTTTGATAGACAAGTTGTTGTATCGAACCCAGATATTATAGGTAGAGAAGCAATTTTAAATGTACATCTTAAAAAAATTACAACAGGCCCAGATGTAAATGCAAAAGTGATTGCAAGAGGAACACCAGGTTTTTCAGGTGCCGATCTTGCAAATATTGTAAACGAATCTGCATTACTTGCTGCAAGAAAAAATAAAAGAATTGTTACTATGTCTGATCTTGAAGAAGCAAAAGATAAAGTAATGATGGGAGCTGAAAGAAGATCTATGGTTATGAATGAGGAGGAAAAAACTTTAACAGCTTACCATGAGGGAGGACATGCGGTTGTTGCATTGTATGAACAAACCTCAGATCCAATTCATAAAGCAACTATTATTCCAAGAGGAAGAGCCTTAGGTATGGTCATGAGACTTCCCGAAAGAGATCAATTATCTATTACAAGAGAAAAATTGTTCGGAAATATTTCGGTCGCTATGGGAGGTAGAATTGCAGAAGAAATGATCTTTGGTTACGATAATGTGACCTCAGGAGCTTCATCTGACATTGAAATGGTTACAAAAATGGCCAAAAATATGGTTACTCGATATGGCATGAGCGATGAGTTAGGACCTATTGCTTATCAAGAAAATGAAGAAGAAGTATTTTTAGGAAGATCTGTTTCTAGAACACAAAATGTTTCAGAAGAAACGGCTAAGAAAATTGATGCTGAAGTTAAAAAAATTGTAGAAGCCGGTTATGCTAGAGCTAAAAAAATATTATCAGAAAAAATTGATGAGCTTCATAAAGTTGCAAAAGCTTTATTAACTTATGAAACTTTATCAGGTGAGGAAATTAAAAAAATAGTATTTGAAAATGTTTATCCAAAACGATTAACTGGAAACGAAGAAGTAAACACTACTAAGAAAAAACTAGGTAGCGTTTTAGGTACAATTGGATTAAAGCCAAATCCACAAAGTTAATCTAACTTTTCATTCATGAAGAGTATTTATATAAGGCCAACAAATATTGTCTTTGGCCAAAAGGCCAATTATTTTATCAAAGAGAAAACTGCAAAAAGTCTTTGTGGACTTGAAGATGTTGGTTTTTTATCTTTTGAGATTTTAAAAAGGTATTCTGATGGAAACATAGTTGAGGAATATAGTGTTTTAGAACTCGAAAAATTAGATTTTAAAAACGAAATTGAAAATGATTTAAACAACATAACCTCAAAAAGAAAAAATATATTAAATCTCAATTTTGAAAATCCTATTTTAATGGGCGTTTTAAATGTCACGCCGGATAGTTTTTCAGATGGTGGAAAATACAACACTACGTATAGAGCTTTTGATCATGTTAAGAGAATGATTGATTATGGTGCTCATATTATTGATGTTGGTGGAGAGTCC
>CANMFY010000060.1 GCA_947497305.1 Candidatus Pelagibacterales bacterium
CGTTAATTTTTTAACCTTGTGAACACCAATCTAATCGCCTTTTAGCTTTTAATAAAAATTTAATCCTTTAAAAGATCAATTATTCTATGCTTATTAATTGCAGTTTATACAAAGAGGGAATTAAGCAGAAAAACCTAACCCTTGAAGAAATTCCACAATGGATTGAAAAATTTGATCATATCATATGGGCTGCTTTTCATAATATTGATAATCAAACCTTAGATTTTGTTCAAAATATTTTCAAACTTAATGATCTTGCCATTGAAGACACTGGCCAAACTTTAGATATCGCCGAAGCAAATCAAAGCCCAAGAATTGTTGAATACCAAAATACCGTTTTTATCATGGCCCATTTATTAGAATATAAAAATGATCGAATTGAAACTGGTGAGATGACATTATTCATTGGTCCAAATTATATTTTATCCTTTCGAAAAAATAGCGATCATAGATTTGCTAATATTAGAACTCGCTGTGAGGCAGAACCAGAGTTATTAAGGATAGGTGTAGGTTTTATTTTATATGCTATTTTAGATGAAATTGTTGATCGGTATTTTCCATTATTGAATAAAATTGAGATGGATATGGAACTGATTGAAAAAGAGATGTTTAAGAAAAAGGATACTAAAAAATTAATTGAAAAATTATATCAATTAAAAATCCAAACTACTGATTTACGGCATGCAACCATTCCTTTAAGTGAGGTACTTGGAAAATTACACGGTGGTCGTGTACCTGCAGTTTGTGTTCAGTTACAAGATTACTTTAATGATGTTCACAATCATTTAATTCGAATTAATAAATCCATTGAAAGTTTGCGTGAAACCATTTCAACCTCAGTGCAAGTTAGTTTAGCCCTTGCTACCATTGAAAAATCTGAAGTTACTAAAAAACTTGCTGGATGGGCTGCAATTTTTGCAGTGTGTACAACGGGAACAGGTATTTGGGGAATGAATTTTGAATATATGCCAGAACTTAAATTTAAGTACGGCTACCCGCTAATTTTAGTTTTAATTTTTTTAGCAGCATTTTTAGTTTACAAAAAATTTAAAAAATCAGGCTGGCTGTAAAATTTAATGATAATTACTTACACCCATATCCTGGTGATACTTTCGTAATTTATCTAGGGCAATGGCATACGTTGCGGTTCGCAAACTTACATTCTTTAAATTTTTATAATTGTTTAAAATTTCTTTAAATGTCTCGCGCATCACATCTTCGAGTCCAGAATTTACTAAATCCACCTCCTGCACTCCATGGATGATATTAGTTTTGTGTTTTTCAGGCACAGTTCTTCCAGTAGTTTCTTCAATAATATCAATTAACTCCTGCATCTTATTTTCTTCATAACGTCTTTGAATTCTACCAAATCGAACATGGGTTATATTTTTTACCCATTCAAAATAAGAAACTACAACACCACCACTATTTACATAAATATCTGGTAAAACATGAATTTTTTTTTTATACAAATATTCATCTGCATTGTAAGTGACCGGCCCATTTGCAGCTTCAACAATTAATTTAGTCTTTATCTTCTCAACATTTCTCATATTAATCACTGACTCTAAAGCAGCGGGAATTAAAATATCACAAGTCAAAGTTAATACTTCATCAGGTCTATTGATAAATTTAGCTCCTTTAAAATTTTTAAAACTTTTATTTTTATCGTAATGTTTAATGAGGGATAAAATATCTATACCTTTTTCATTATATAAATACCCATCAAATTCTCCAATAGCGATAATTTTTGCCTTATCTCTTGTAAATAATTCATAAGCCAAACTTTTTCCGACTTTGCCGAATCCTTGGATAACAATAGTATTATCTGAAAGATGTGGTTTTAATTTTACAGCTTTATATAAATGCTCATGTCTTAAATATTCTCTAATAGACTCTTCAACCCCTCGACCCGTCGATTCAGCTCGACCACGAATTCCACCGTAGGCAACAGGCTTCCCGGTGACACAGGCTAAATAATTAATATCTGTTGGAAATAAATTTTTATAAGTATCCATAATCCAAACCATCTCACGCTCACCGGTTCCAACATCAGGAGCTGGGACATTAGTTGCTGGACTCAAAAAACCTTTCTTAATTAATCGTTCTGCAAAAAGATGCGTGATTGATTTTAATTCTTGTTCGGTATATTTTTTTGGGTCTATTTTTAAACTACCCTTTGATCCGCCAAAAGGAATATCTACCACTGCACATTTATAAGTCATCAAAGCAGCAAGGGCCTCGGTTTCATCTTGATTTACATGCGCGGAGTAGCGAATACCTCCCTTTGAGGGCAAACGATGTTCGCTATGAACAGCGCGCCAGCCCGTAAAGTTTTCAATTTTATTCTTAATTTTAATACCAACGTTCACTTGAATAACAGAGTGCGTTGAGCGGATATGATTTATTAAATCCTCACTTAATTTCAAAGCTTTGCTAGCCTTTAAAACAAAAGCATCAACATTTTCCTTAAAAGTTGGAATTTTTAACTGGGACATAAAAAACAAATTTTAAACTTATTATATGAACCTTTTATGAATTACTTTAATCAATAATACTTACAAATTTTATTAAATCTGAGGTTGAATCAAAGTTTGACTCTTAGTCTTAGACCGAGTGTAATCAGAAAAATTAAATATCAAAGGGGCTGTTATGAAAAGAAAAAAAACTGAAAAAAAGGTAAAAAGAATAGATAAAAAATTACTGAAGCTGTCAAAAAAAGTTAAAAAGCTTCAAAAGAAAAAAGGTAAACTTGTTGCAAAACTTAAGGGAGTTAAAAAAAATCCTGCTCTTAAAGTCATCAATAAGGAAAAAACGAATGGTGGCGAAAATATTCAAACGCCAACAATCGTTGAAACTACAAAATCGCATTAATTAATAATTTAAAATTGAGAAAACTGAGTGGAAGGGATCCATTCAGTTTTTTCAATTTATTGAATAAAAAGTTTAAAAATATATTTATCAGCTAAATAAAAAGCAAAACCTATGGCAAACCCATAAAGAATATAAACTAAAGTCTCACTCATTTTAAAAAAATACTTTCACATAACCCAAAGCAAAAAGTGGAATTTGTATTCCAAAATTTACCATTAATGCCCGGTCATTATTAATATATCCAGCAAATGTCCAGCCTACTGCGCCTAGACCGTGGATGAATATATTCATTGGATAATTATTTAAATTAGTCAGTAATATTCCTGTTAAAACAAAGGCTGTACTAATCCATTTTAGATATTTTTTTGCAAAGTCCATGATTTCTCCTATGTTGAAAAATCATCTTACCACTTATGTAAGGATGAGACAAAAAAATTTGTAATTTAATTAATTTAAACTTGGCAAATCAGCATTCATAATCTTTGTCCACACTTCAACAAAGTCTTTGATGAATTTTTCTTGATTATCATCTTGTGCGTATAATTCTGCGTAAGAGCGAAGAATAGAATTTGATCCTAAAACTAAATCCACGCGAGTTGCTGTAAATTTAACTTTATTAGTTTTTCTCTCGATAATATCGTAACTATTTTTGCCCGTTGGCTTCCAAGAATATTTCATATCAGTTAAATGTACAAAAAAGTCATTGGTTAATGCGCCAACTTTATCCGTAAACACACCATGTTTTGAATTTTCAAAATTAGCCCCTAACACTCGCATACCACCAATTAAACAAACCATCTCTTTTGCAGTCAAACCTAATAAATTTGCTCGCTCTAATAATAATTCTTCAGGCATTACCGAATAATCGCCTTTAACATAATTTCTAAATCCATCGTGGCGTGGCTCTAAAGGTTTTAAAGAGTCAGTGTGCGTTTTTTCTTCAATGGCATCACCTCTTCCTGAGCGAAACGGAACTTTTGTCTTTGATCCTGCTTTTTTAATCGCTTTTTCAAGTCCAACATTTCCTGCAAGGACAATGGTGTCTGCAATAGTTGCACCTGTTTTTTTTGCAATAGCTTCTAAAACTTTTAATGTTTTTGATAATCTTGCAGGTTCATTTGCATCCCAATTTTTCATTGGAGAAAAACGAATTCTTCCCCCATTTGCTCCGCCTCGTTTATCAGTTCTTCTGTAAGTTCTTGCGCTATCCCAGGCAATTACGATTAGATCGCCAACACTTAAACTTGTAGCCGCGAACATTTTTTTA
>CANMFY010000061.1 GCA_947497305.1 Candidatus Pelagibacterales bacterium
TTGAATGACCTTCGCACCAATAAGCAACTTCGCCAAAAGTGACTATATCTCTAGCGTTTTTATCTGGTTTAATGCCTAGATTAGTGGTCTCGAAGTATATCTCTTCGCCCCAAGTGTTTATTTGGGCTTTAAATGAGCTTAATTTGGCTAATTTGAGTGCTGTTTCAGAGTTATCTAGATTAAGCTTAAGTTCAAAGTTATCGAATTTAAGAAGCATTATAATGATAAATAACTGTTTTGTTAGATATTGACATCAATTTGTGGTTGTATTAATTAGTTCCGATAATTAATGGTTATCGGAAATTTATGTCAAATATAGTCAAAGATATTAGTTCTATAGAAATAGAAACTTTAGATAATATTAGATCGTCTAAATCAGCAAATACAATAAGAGCTTATAAATCTGATTTTAATCATTTTATAGATTTTTGTAAAAAAAACAATTTTAAGGCTTTACCAGCTGATCCTAAGATTGTTTCATTTTACATAACTCACCTTTCATCAAATTCTAAAGTAAGCACATTAAAGCGTAGATTAGCTTCTATTAGCGTAATTCATAAGATTAAAGGGCACTATATCGACATTAAGCATCCTCTTATTATTGAAAACTTAATGGGAATACAAAGAAAGAAAGGTGTATTTCAGAAATCGAAAAATCCAATTTTAATTAATGAATTAAAAGAAATTATTACCGTAATAGAAAAAATAGAAAAAAATGAAAATAGAAAAGCCAGAGATAAAGCTTTAATACTAATAGGATTTTCGGGAGGATTTAGAAGATCCGAATTAGTTAGCATAGAGCGTGAAGATTTAGAGTTCACAAAAGAAGGATTAAAAATATTTATCAAACGATCAAAAACTGATCAGTCTGGAGAAGGAATGACTAAAGCCATCCCCTATTTTAAAGATAAAAATTTTTGTCCAGTTGTCTCCATAAAAAAATGGATTGAAATGAATAAGTATAAAAATAACTCATTAGTTTTTGATATTTCAGATAAAATGGTCTCTATCTTAATAAAAAAATATTTACTAAAAGCTGGCTTTGATCCAAAAAAATACTCCGGACATAGTTTAAGATCTGGTTTTGCCACAGTAGCTGCTGAACACGGTGCCGATGAAAGAAGTATTATGAATATGACAGGTCATAAAACGACATCTATGGTTAGAAGGTATATCAAAGAGTCAAATTTATTTAAAAACAACGCTTTAAATAATATAAAAATATAATTTTATCTATCCCAAAAATATTTTTCAGATAATTTTAAATTTAAAGTTTTTTCGAAAATAAATTTTGCAACTTTAGTACTATTAAAGTGAGTATTATATTTTATTCTTCCTTTTTGACCGATACTTCTTCTTTTTTTATCATTATTTTTTAATTCATTTATTAGATTAACTAAATCATTGATATTTTTATAAAAAACAACTTCGTCATCAGAAAAAAAATCGTCAAGTTTTGTTGCTCTATCAACAAAAGTTGTAATCCCATTTGCAATAAATGAGGATATTCTATCGCTCGAGTACCATTTGAATGGCAAACCTCTGCTTAAATTTAATGCCATTTTTGATTGAGATAATCTTTTATAATATTGATCACCCCAAATAGGTTGATTATTTGCTAAACCGTAGTTATCAAAAATAATGTCTGGTAATTTTTCTTGTAAATTAATTATAAAATCTTCACGTTCATCTTTATAAAATCTTTTTAAAGTAGCTCTGTGTTGTCCGTGACTTAAAGCAATAAACATATCATAAATATTATTAGTAATTTGATCAATTTTAAGATTATCGATTGATAAATCACTTGGATTAGGAATGTAAAAAATATTTTTATTTTTTTTATTGTTAAATTTTAATGACAAAGGATCACTTGTTACGAACGAACAATCTGTAAAATCAATATATTTATTGAATGTTTTTAAATGAGAATCGTAGTCCGGTCCTGTTGGAATTAAAGAATCTACGTACCATTGAGCTATTTTAATATTAGGATGAATTTTTTTAATATATTCAAATGTTTTTAAATCTATTCTTGAACAATGACCAAGAACAATAATCGCTGGATTTAGATTTTCTATAATCTGAATAATTTTTTTATTATAATTATTTTTATCAAAAAAAAATATTTTCTTTTCAAAGTCTCTTTCACTTAATTCATTTACATAAAAATTATTTCTAATGAAACCATTATTTAGTTTTCTTGCTGTTGAATAGTATAATCTAGAACTATGTCTTAAATGGAAATCTGTAATATGTAATATTTTTAAATTTTTCATTTAAGTTCTTTATAAATAGTATTTATCTGATTAATTGTTTTATTAATTGAATGTTTAAACTCTTTTAAAGTTTTTTTACTGTAAAAATTTATTAAAGATGGAGAATTTATAATTTTTTTTAATTTATTATAAAGCTCTTCTTTAGTAACGTAATTTAAGAACAGACCATGTCTGTTAGTTTCTATTAATCCCCCCCTTTTAGAAATTATTGATACGCATCCTCTAGAAGCCGCTTCTATAGCAGTTCTTCCTAATGGCTCTTCCCAAGTCGATGGAATAACTGCGATTTTAGATTTTTCAAAGATTTCCATAGTCTTTTTATAAGTCAACCATCCATGATAAATGAATTTTGGGATGTGTTATTTTCTCGTAAGATCTTGATCGTCTCCTACTATATCACATGTCCAAGATCTATTTTTTTTTAAAATTTCTAAAATTACGTTTGTAAATATATTGTATCCTTTAGATTGATTTAACTTTCCAGCAAAAACTATATTATTTTTTTTTTTAATAACTCTTTTTATTAAATTACTTCCCGGATATATAATTAAGCATTTTTCAGAATCTATGACTGGTAGATCTTTGAAGAATTGTCTTTTTGTCCATTCACTTACAAATATTAATTTATTTAAATTTTTTAACAAAAATAGTCTTTGATAAACATACTTAGAGCCCCGCAATGTTAAGGGATCGTTGTGAAAATATAGTATTATTTTATTATTATTATTATTATTATTTAAAAAAAAATTCGCCGCTTGCGGTCTATTGTGTATTTCAATTATTGATTTTTTTTTTGAAATTTTTTTTTTTATATTTTCTAAGTAATAGGAAGTTCTACCAAAAATATAATAGAAAGGTTTATCCGAAAGATCACAGCTGATATAATCTTTAGTGAGTGGTTTTTTTAAAATTAAAGATCCAAATATCTTAATATTATTTTTATATTTAGATTGATTTTTAACCTCAGCTACTAAAAGTGAAACTGCACCCGCCAGTTTTTCACTATAAGTTTCTTTGTAAGGTAAAATTATATTAATATTCATTATTTGATTAAATTTTAATTTTCAAACCATCAAAGGCAGGTATTATTTTATTTGAAATCATTTTTAATTTTTTTTTAAAACTAGAATAATCAATATCACTATGGAGATTAGTTAATATAGTTTTTTTAGGTTTAATTTTATTAATGTAAAATAAGCTTTTTTTAAAATTAAGATGAGTTGCATGTTTTTTAAATTTTAAACAATCAATAATCAGTAAATTTGGATTTAATATTTTCTTTAAATTATTCTTAGAAATACTGCTGCAGTCGCTAATATAGACAATTCCATTAAATAAATATCCATTTGCGTTAATATCTCCATGAGAAACTCTTATTGGATCAAATCTTATTGAGTTTTTATTTTTTTTTATAACAATTTTATTTTTAATAATTTTATTATTAAGAATTGGTTCATAATATTTGCTATTTTTAAAAAAAAGATAATTAAAAGATTTAAACAAATAAGATGATGTTTTTTTGTCAGAATAAACATCTATTTTTTTTTTATTTAACCAAAATAATGGTCTTAATTCATTGATTCCATGTGTTTGATCTGCATGTTCATGTGTGTAAATTACAGCATCAATTTT
>CANMFY010000062.1 GCA_947497305.1 Candidatus Pelagibacterales bacterium
CTGCAAAAATTATAACTATTTCTCCAAATATTAATATCTCAAGACAATTGTCCTTACTGTGGGGCGTTACTTCTATTACTAGTAAAGATGCTAAAAACTGGAGGCAGATGATGAAAATTTCAAAGGAAATTATTAAATCTAAAAAATTAACTAAGGTTGGCGGCTATGCCATTATTACTGCAGGACTTCCCTTTGGAAAATCGAAGATGACCAACATGATCAGATTATATCAGTTAGGTAAAAACTAATGCAAAAGGCGCTTATAGTTATTGGTATTTTAATATTATTAGTTGGCTTATTTTGGCCAGTTGCAAAAGAATTGCCCATTGGAAGATTGCCGGGCGACATTAGTGTAAAGGGGGATAAATATTCTTTTTATTTTCCAATTGTCACTTGTATTGTCATTTCAATAATTGTCTCATTGTTCTTTAAATTTTTTAAATAATCATTTATAATCATATTATGAAAAAAATATTTCTGACATTTTCAATCATTCTTTTCTCAACCGTGTTTGCATTATCCTCTATGCATGACATTCATAAAGGACATGGCTCAATGCCTTTTCAAAAAGCCATGGATAAAATGCATAAAGATATGATGGTTAAATCTTCAGGAAACATTGATATAGATTTTTTAAAAGGCATGATCCCTCACCACCAAGGTGCAATTGATATGTCTGAGGAATTAATTAAAAAAACTAAAGATCCTGAGCTTAAAGCTTTTGCCCAAAAAATTATTAAAGATCAAAAAGCTGAGATCAAACAAATGCAGGATATGTTAAAAGCTAAGAGCAAATAAAAAACTTAGCTAGTTTATCAATCCCAACACGTAGAAATAAATCCTGTCACTATATTTTTGTCATCAACGGTGAACTTTCTTTGACAGTCAAATACTACTCTCTTAACTTCATAAACTTGAACTGTTTGATTGTTCTCAGTTAAAGTTTGAGTAGGTTTACCAAAGGCTTGGTTTATGTTTGCAAAGGGTTTGTTTAAAAAAGTTGAAAGGTAAGCGTTTTCCTTATCTGCTTTTTGAGCAGCTTTTTCCGATATCACTGCACACGAACTAAGAAAAATAAGTGTTGATAAAATACACAAAAACTTGCGCATAAACTCAATTTAGCAAAGATTTTTGTCTTAAAAAAGTTAATAAATTATTGAAAATAGCGGAGTTTTTATAGCTTTAATTTTTACTAAATATGATATGAGTCCTTCCCAATATAAACAAACAAGTAATAACCATGAAAAAAATAGCTGTTTTAATCGTTGGTATGTTTTTAATGACATCTAGCGCTTATGCAAAAATGTGTCCAAAATTGATGGAACAATTTGACAAAGATGTAAAAGTAACAAAAGCAAAAGCTGAAGACGTTACAAAAGCAAAAGCTTTAAGAGCTGAAGGTGAAAAACTTCATAAAGCTGGAACTCATGACAAATCTGAGAAAGCTTTAAAAGATGCTATCAAACTTGTTGGTGGTAAAGTTTAATTAAGTAATTCTATTATATTCAAAGCGGGCTTTTTTCTGCCCGCTTTGCAATTCTCTCAAATCACATTAGTTTAGAATAATGAGTTTCTTTTGTTTTAAAAAACAAAAAGTTTTTATTATTATTTTTTTTATAACTTTTTTTTCCTCAATTTCTGAAGCTAAAAAAGATACTAATGTTGTAAAAAAAAAACCGGTAGTCAGTGCAAAAAGTTGGATCGTTGCAGATGAGAATGGAAAAATTATCAAAAGTTTCAATCCAAATGATTCAAGAAGCATTGCAAGTATTACTAAATTAATGACTGCCATGGTGGTGCTTGATGCTAATCAAAATTTAGATGAAAAAATTAACGGTATCTCAAGACGACAACATTTAAGACTAGCACTTATTCGCTCAAATAATCAATCTTCAGATTTACTATGTGAATATTACCCAGGCGGATATGAAACCTGTGTAAAGGCAATGAATATAAAAGCTAGAAAAATTGGAATGAAGGATACATTATTTGTTGATGCCTCTGGACTTGATGATGACAACGTATCTACTTCAACAAGTTTGATTAAATTAGTTCTTGCCGCACAAGACTATCCGCTCATTATAAAATCTTCTCAAACTCCTTCGATGCGAATTAAATTAGAAGAGGGTTATTATTCAGTAAAAAATACTAACCCACTAGTCAAAAATGGACAATTTATTATAAGTAAAACTGGTTACATTCGCGCCGCTGGGGGTTGCATTGCTTTACTTACTGAAACAAATAAAGGCAAAAGAGTTGTGGTTATTTTAGGAAGCAAGAATACACATACTCGAATTCCGGAAGTTAGATATTTGGTTAGAAATTTTTAAATTATAAAATTAGTGATTGTGGTCTTTAAGATCTTTTCTAATATCATCGTGATCACCAACCACAATATGATGTTTAGATTTTACAACATATTTTTCAAGAACTGGAATTAATAATAAAGGCGTTAAACCTCCTAAGAATATTCCAAGGGTTGCTGGACGAATATCTGGATCAACGAGGGATGCAATTAAATCCGCAATAACATGGGCAAATATTGCGCCAACAATTCCAGCAATATAGCCGTTGGAGACAATTTTTAATAATCTGTTAATACTCCAGCCTGTATAATATCCGATAATAATAAGACCGGCGTGAATGACACCAAAAATATAACCTCTAAATAAAACTTTATCTTGAAAAAAAGGAATACTTTCTAATAAATGTTCCATTAATTGCATCCCTTACACGTTGAAGAAACTTCCATTTGAAAATTTTGAAATTGAAAGTTAGCTTTTGTTTTAAGATTAGATAATAACTTACTAAAAGTATTTACTTCTAGCTCTTCCGTTTTTCCACAATCTTTACAAATTACTAAAACGGGATTGTGTTTATGATCATGCTCACTTTCTTTACACAATAAAAAGCTTTTGTTTTGGTTGGATTTGTGAATTTTACCTTGGTTTTGTAAATTTTTAAGAGAGCGATAAACAGACATGGGTTGAATTTTCTTCACTTTTTGAACTTTACTTAAAATCTCATAAGCGGTGAGGGATTTTGTATTATTCTTAATAATATCAAGGACTAAATCATCATTATGCTTCATGTGTTATGTTATAACATAACAAATTGCTAAACTGCAAGTATTATTTTTTATTTTTATTGTCATAGAAATGTAATAAATCTGAGATAAAATTATTTATGATCAATGTTTTATTTCTCTGCACTCACAATTCTGCCCGATCTGTTATTGCTGAGGTTTTATTAAACACATTAGGACGAGGTAAATTTACAGGATTTAGCGCAGGCTCATCCCCTAAAACTGAAATTAACTCAATCGCAAAAGAGATTGCAGCTGAGATGCGCTATGATAGTAAAAAACTATATTCTAAAAGTTGGGATGAGTTTGCAAAAACAAATGCACCAAAAATGCACATAATTATCACCGTTTGCGATAGCGCTGCAAAAGAGGTCTGTCCTATTTGGCCAGGACATCCTTTACAAGTTCATTGGGGATTTAAAGATCCATCCGCTGGAGGTGGCGATCAGGTTGAAAAACGAAAAGCATTTGATGAATTAGTTAAAAATTTAAAACCTAAAATTGAAAAACTTATAAGATTACCCGTTGCAACTATGGATACGGTTAATTTAAAATTTAAACTTAGAGAAATTTACAACAATGATTAATAATAAATATTTTGCTGAATTTATTGGCACAGCATTGCTGGTCATGGTCATTACGGGCTCTGGAATTATGGGCTATGATTTATCTAGGGGTAATTCTGGTATTGCAATTATTATTAATTCTATAGCAACAGGAATTGCACTTTTTATTCTCATTACAATTTTTATAAACATATCAGGCGCTCATTTTAACCCACTGGTGACACTTGTTTTTTGGGC
>CANMFY010000063.1 GCA_947497305.1 Candidatus Pelagibacterales bacterium
CTGGAATCAAGTCATTATCAGTTTTTGCTTTTTTAATTTTTTGAATAATATCTTCCTCTGAATCTGTTAAATTAATTCTTGAAGCCTCGGACTCATCAGATTTGCTCATTTTTTTTGTTCCATCTTTTAAACTCATAATTCTTGCAACTTCTTTGGTAATAATTGGCTCTGGCAAAGTAAAAAAATCTTTACAGTTAAAATCATTATTAAATTTCAACGCAATATCTCTGCATAATTCAAGATGTTGCTTTTGATCTTCACCTACAGGAACATGGGTTGCTTTATAAAGCAGAATATCTGCTGCCATTAAAGTTGGGTAAGAATAAAGACCAACGCTTGCTTTTTCTTTATTCGATCCTGCTTTTTCTTTAAATTGTGTCATTCGATTTAGCCAACCAATGCGTGCAACACAATTAAATATCCAAGCTAATTCAGAGTGCCCCGCAACACTCGACTGGCAAAATATAACATTTTTCTTTGGATCTAAACCACAGGCAAGAAAAACGGCTGCGGTTTCAATTATATTTTCCCTTAACTGTTTTGGATCTTGAAATACAGTAATTGAGTGAAGGTCTGCCAACATAAAGTAACACTCGTAGTCCTTTTGCAATTTTACAAAGTTTTTTATGGCCCCTAAATAGTTGCCAAGATGAAGGTTTCCTGTTGGCTGGACACCGGACAAAATTCTATTTTTAATCATCTAAAATTTAAACTTTTAAATCTTTAATACGAAACGCTTTTAAAAAATAGGCAGTTAAAAAGTACACAAAAGCTGAGAATAAAACTACAGATATTAAAACAACAGCTTTTATTGCTGACTTTGATTCTAAATCAGTTGAGAAGTATTTTAATAAAAATGTAAGTATTAACCCCATAAGTATAGTGCAGAAAATTGATTTTATAAATCTTATTACAAATAATTTATCAAAGGAATGGTTTCCAGATTTAATAAGATTAAGTTGATAAAACACAACTGTAAACCAGGCTGAAATGCTAGTAGCAAGAGGAATAATTAAAAAACCATAAGTTTTAAAAAGTGAAAGACTAATTGAAACGTTAAGAATTACTGAAAATAAAGATAAGTAAAAAGGAAATTTGGTATTACCTCGCGCAAAATAAAAACTTGAATATATTTTAATTAACGCAAACGCGGGCAGTCCAATTCCAAATAATAATAACGCTGATGAAGTATTCACAATACTTTCGCTGTCAAAAAAACCATACCCATACAAAGCAGATATAATTTGTTTTGCAGCAAGAAAAATTCCAATGGTTGCTGGTAGTGATAAAAATAAACATAATTCTAAAGAACGATTTTGTATAAAATTTACCTTTGTTAACTTAGACTTAAAAACTTCTCTTGATAAACTTGGTAAAATAACTGTAGCAATCGCAATGCCAGTTAAAGCTAAAGGTAGCTGATAAATTCGATCTGCATAGTATAAATAAGAAACTGCTCCACTTTCAAATGATGCAATAATTGTTCCAATCAATATATTTATTTGGTTAACGCCTGAGGCAAAAACACTAGGCAGTAATTTAGAGAAAAAAGATTTAACCTGTTTATTAATATTTATAATAAAACTAAAGTTAAGCTTGAAATACTTTTTTGCGAAAAAAAATAAAAAAATAACCTGAATAATTCCAGCAAGGGTTAAGGCATAGGATGAGGCATAGGCTATTTGTATATGAGAATCGTGGAAAAAAGCTAAGGATAATATTAATAAAATATTTAATATAATAGGTGCCGCAGCAGTGATTAAAAATTTTCCATTAGAATTTAAAATTGCAGATAAAAAAGATGAAATGGATATAAACAATAAAAAAGGGAAAGTAATTCTACTAAGATCTACTGCAAGATCAAATTTTCCATCAATATCTTTAAAGCCAGGTGAGATTAAAAATAAAAATTCTGCTGCAAAAATTTCAATAATAAAAATTATAAAAAGAATAAAAATTACTAATAAATTTAATATTTGGTTTGCAAAATAATTTTTTTTAACTCCTTTTTGCTTTGCATACGCTGGAATAAAAGCAGAATTAAAAGAACCTTCTGCAAATAAAGATCTGAACGTATTGGGTATTCTAAAAGCAACAAAGAGAGCGTCTGCAACTGCGGAGGTTCCAAGAAAGATTGCAATTAACGTATCTCTCAAATAACCAAGAATTCTACTTAAAAAAGTCGAAAAACCAAAATAAGAGATATTCTTTAAAATATTCATTTGATATTTAGTTTCAACTTTGTTTTAATTTAAAATCTAAGAACTTATATAAGAAAAATAACTTCTTCTTACAGTTTTATTTTTATTAAAAACAATATTATGGAAAAGTTTACAGAAAAAGAAGCCCTAGATTATCATAGTCAGGGCAAACCTGGAAAAATTGAAATTATTGCAAGTAAACCCATGTCCACTCAAAGAGACTTGGCGCTTGCCTATTCTCCAGGTGTTGCTGTGCCGGTTGAGGCTATAGCAAAAGATCCATCCAAAGTTTATGACTACACGAGTAAAGGAAATACTGTTGCGGTAATTTCTAATGGATCTGCAATTTTAGGACTTGGAAATTTAGGCTCCCTTGCTTCAAAACCAGTGATGGAAGGAAAAGCCGTTTTATTTAAAAGATTTGCTGACATTGATTCAATTGACATAGAAGTTGATTCACAAAGTGCAGAGGAAATTATTAACTGTATTGCAAAAATTGGAAATAGTTTTGGAGGTATTAATTTAGAAGATATTGCATCTCCAGACTGTTTTATTATTGAACAAGAATTAAAAAATAAATTAAAAATTCCGGTATTCCACGATGACCAGCACGGAACCGCTATCATCACTGTAGCTGGAATTTTAAATGCGTTAGAAATTGTAAAAAAATCAATAAAAAAAGTAAAAATTGTTGCAAATGGAGCTGGGGCTGCAGGCATTTCTTGTATCTCATTGTTAAAGGCCATGGGATTACCAGATGAAAATGTGCTCATGCTGGATAGAGAGGGAGTGATTTATAAAGGCCGACCTAAGGTTGATCAATTTAAGTCAACCCATGCTGTAGATACAAAACTTAGAACCTTAGAGGAAGCTATGAAAGGAGCAGATATATTTTTAGGCTTATCTGCAAAAAATGTTGTAACTCCAGCCATGGTAAAATCCATGGCAAAAGATCCAATTATTTTTGCCTGCGCAAATCCAGATCCTGAAATTCTTCCTGAATTAATTGAACAAACAAGAAGTGATGCAATTATTGCAACTGGAAGATCTGATTATCCAAACCAAGTAAATAATGTTTTAGGTTTTCCTTATATCTTTAGAGGAGCCTTAGATTGTAGGGCAAAAACAATTAATGAAGAAATGAAGATTGCTGCTGCAAAAGCCATAGCAGATCTTGCAAAGGAAGATGTTCCAGATGAAGTGGTTGCAGCATATGGTGGCGAGCGACCAAAGTTTGGAAAAAATTATATTATTCCATCTCCATTTGATCCAAGATTAATAAGAAATGTCTCTGCAGCAGTTGCGGAAGCTGCAATGAAAAGTGGAGTTGCACAAAAAAAAATTGAAGATTTTTCAGCTTATAAGGATAGTCTTGCTGCAAGATTAGATCCTTCTGTTGGTTTCTTACAAAATATCTATGCGCAAGTTAGAAAAAAACAAAAAAGAGTTATTTTTGCAGAAGGCGAAGAAGAGTCTATGCTTAGAGCTGCAATCGATTTTAAAAATAATGGTTTAGGCATACCTGTTTTAATTGGAAGTTCAGAAAAAATTGCACAACAACTTAAAGATCTTGGATTAACTTTAGATAAATCCATTGAAATTCATAATTCTAAAGATGAAAAACAAAGGGAAAGATACGCTGCTCATATTTATAAAAGATTACAAAGAAAAGGGTTT
>CANMFY010000064.1 GCA_947497305.1 Candidatus Pelagibacterales bacterium
ATAGTAAGAATTAAATAAAAAATTATAAAAATAATTGTAAATAAAATTGAAATATTCATCTCTTTAACTAATTACCATTTTTATTCATTTCTTAAAGTAAATATCTTTAGCTCAACTTGAATTTTGAGGTTATAGGTCTATATTATTTGCTATGTCAGAAATTGAAAAAGGATTTTTTAATGCCTTCAAAAAACTATTGGTTGGATCTAGTATTGGTCGAGCTATTGTTTACACAATAGGTCACATTATAATTGCGGCTACTTGTAATATAATAATTACTGGTTCTACTTTAGAACTTGCTGCTATAGATGCAATAATTGAGCCTTTGATTAACGGTGTTTGGTATTATTTTTTAGATAAATTTTGGGCCAGCACAATTAAGAAGTCTTAAAACTTATATAGAACTTTCTAAAGCTTGTTTAATATATTCTTCACGTAAAGCTGTAACAAATTTTCCGGGTTTGCCATCACCAATTTGACTGGCATTAATTTTTACAACAGGCATTACACAAGCTGTTGCTGATGTGATAAATGCTTCACTAGCTGACTGTGCATCTGGTAGTGTAATATTTTTAGTCACTACCTCGTAACCTAAATCTTTTGCACATTTAAAAATTACATCCCTTGTAATTCCACTTAAAATTAAATTATCAGATTGTCTGGTCATAATAATTTTACCTTTAATAATCCAAGCATTGCTAGAACTACCTTCGGTAACATAACCCTCTCTAAGCATCCATGCATCATCAAAGCCTTTTTCCGTTGCTTCAGTTTTTGCCATACTTGCGTACAGTAATTGTGTAGTTTTAATATCGCAGCGTTTCCATCTCATATCATCGAGGGTCATTACTTTAATTCCATTCTTTGCAGATTCTGAATCAATAATTTTTTTCTCTTGAGTGAATGCTAGAACCGTTGGTTCAATTTTATCCTTTGGCATATCAAAACTTCTATCTGCAACACCTCTAGTTACTTGCAGATAAATCATGCCCTCTTTTAAATTATTTAGTTCAATTAACTTTCTATGAAATATTAAAATATCAAGATGATTTAATAGTTTTTTAAATTTTAGTTCAGTCATAGAACGATCCAATCGTTTCATATGATTATTAAAATCTATTAACTTACCATTAATAACCGTTGTTACTTCGTATAGTGAATCTGAAAATAAAAGACCCCTATCAAAGACTGAAACTTTCGCTTCATCTTCTTTTTTAAATTCTCCATTTACGTAAACTTGCCTCATATTAATTAGTATTTATTAAACAAAAGTTTCTAAATAATAAATACA
The DNA here is from genome assembly GCA_947497305.1 of Candidatus Pelagibacterales bacterium. Lineage (GTDB taxonomy): Bacteria > Pseudomonadota > Alphaproteobacteria > Pelagibacterales > Pelagibacteraceae > Fontibacterium > Fontibacterium oligotrophicum. Next base: position 1,292 of record CANMFY010000064.1, read on the forward strand.
ATTATTGTGATTAATATGTTTAAAATTGCTGCGTAAAACCAAATCGAAGCATATCGCTAGTATTAGTTTTATCAAAGTTAGTATCATCACTTCTTCTACCGTGGTTAGTTCCAAGTTTATGAGCCCAGAGCATATTAAATTTTGTCCCCTGTATTACTTCCCACTCTATACCCAAGCCTGCATCTTTTAAATTATACTCATTTTTATAAATCTTAAACGCTCCTGCTCCGGTCAAACTTCCTGCTGGGATATCATTATAAATTTGTATTTTACCAAAATCGTAAAATAAAAACGTTTTAAGATTTTTATTAAAATTATGTTCTAATTCAAAATTAATAACGAAGCCACTATCTGCATTATCGGCTCCTCCTCCTTCAGAATTTGGATAAACTCTAACATTATACAACCCCCCTAAACTAAATTCTTCAGCAGCCTCCAAATTGTTCAGTGCATACTGACTTTTAAATCTTATATATAAATTATCTTTATCAGTAATTTTTTCTAATCTATTAAACTGTGCTACAATTTTTGAAAAAGATCCTCCGACACCTGTAGTTTTTTGATCAATATCATCTGCATTATTAGATAGATCCATATAACCACGACTAAAAACTAATTTTCCAGTTGTGCCGGCCTGATTAAAAATTTTATCATAAAAATCTAAATACATTGAAAGATCTGCTCTATTGTCGATTTTATCAACTTTAAGAACTGACGCCCTTTTTTCAATATAACTTGCTCTAATAGCGGATATTCCTATATTTAAATTTAAGTCACTAGAAGTAACGACTGGAGTTATAAAATTAATATCAACAAAATCAGAATTTCCAGTCGGGTCTACACTAGCATTCTGCTGTCCAACATCATATTCAATTGCTCCAACTCTAAATGCTAACGTTGAACTATTTTGTCCCAAAGGAAATCTTGTTCCAAGCTCTAAATAATCTGAACCACTTCCGCTTGTGTGAATTTGTCTTACAGTAATTGTTTCTCCTTTTTGAAAAGGGCCATTAAAGTTTACTCCTAAAGTTGACTTTGTAAATCCTGTGCTTCTTGAGCCGGAATCATCCACTCTTAAACTTCCAGTAATAGGATTTAAATTTCTAATTTTTGTTTTATCTAAAGGTTGAGTTTGGGGTTTTGGGAGAGGAATAATATTTCGATCATGAATAGCAGGTCCAGCACCAAGTCCAGCATAAGCTGTTTTACAAACAATTATGTTAAATAAGATAGAAAATAAGATAATAAAAAATCTCATTATTCGTTCACTAAATTAATGGAGACTGCTTAGGAAACTGAACAGCTCATGTCTTGACCGCAGCACAATGGACTTTTAATCTTTCCATGACCATTTGGACATTCGCTAATTTGAACTTTTTGCCCGCCATCTAATTTTAATGAAGCGTCTTTAAGAGCCGCGTTACATTTTCCACAAGTAATATTTGCGGACATTTTACATTTTGGACATTCGTATGTTGCCATAAATTTATATTTAATACAGATTCGTCTTTAATAACAGTAGCATTATTTAACTAGTTAGAATCTCCATACCACATACGTTTTAAAGTCTTATCTTTAAAAACATAATGATGAAGAAGACTGGCAAGAACATGAATTCCTAAAACTGTAATAAATATATAAACAGAAATTCCATGAATTTCTTTTGCGATATTTGCAACTACTTGGTTGTTTTCAATTAATGCAGGGGCAGTAAAAAGACCAAAAACTTCAAAAGGACCTGATCTTGCTGATGAATATGTCCAGCCACTAAATACAACGACTAATAAAATAAAATAAAAAAAATAATGAACGTATTTTGATAGTTTATTTAAAGTCTTAATGTTGCCAAGTGAAACTGGAACAGTATTTACCAGTCTCCATAACAATCTAGGAATAAGCAATATAATTACTAAAATTCCTGTAGATTTATGAATACTAAATAAAAAAGACCTCATTGGTCCTTTTGGAAAATCATCTAAAATTAGAGCTAGAATAAAATTGAATATAATAATCACTGCCATAATCCAGTGAAAGTGTTTATTAACAAGGCCATAGCTGTCAGCACTGTTTAAAAATTTAAATTTCATAATTTCTTATTAAACTATTTTTAGCTAGATGGCTTGTAAACAGTCTGTTGACATGCCCTCCAGTGAGCATAGTGTTTGTTATTGCATCAAATGCAAACCCTTCAAAATCAGAAAAATAAAAGAGCCTAAATCGCTGGCGCCTAAACAACAGTTAAAGAATTGTACACAAAAAGTATGCTTAATTACTGTGTTTTCAATTTACACGAATAAGCGGAAAAACATGCGCACAACAAACTATATGGTAAAAAATTTAACGCAAAAAAAAATTGCAAGTTATACTTCGCGTTTGCTTGAAGGTTATAATTCTATTATGGCTTACGACGATAATATTTTATCGTTTAGATTTTCGGCTTATGGAACTTTAGTATTGTTTAATATCATGGACAGCTATTATGATAATAAACCTATTACTTCAGAAGATATTTCAAATGG
>CANMFY010000065.1 GCA_947497305.1 Candidatus Pelagibacterales bacterium
TAATAGAACTTTCTCTTAATCTTTGTCTCGTCATTTCAAGCAGACCAAAATTACTTATTCTTCCAAATTGGATTCTTGCCTTATCATTTTTTAATGATTCTCTTAATTTTCTCTCTACCAGTCTTTTATTGGAGTAATTTTCCATATCGATAAAATCTATAACGATTAGACCAGCTAAATCTCTTAATTTAACTTGCCTTGCAATCTCCTCTGCTGCTTCTAGATTATTTGTCAGAGCAGTTTTTTCAACATTTCTTTCCCGAGTAGATCTTCCTGAGTTAATATCAATTGAAACCAAAGCTTCTGTTGGGCTTATAATTATGTAACCGCCTGATTTTAATTCTATTCTAGGTTCAAAAATTGAATTTAAATATTTTTCAATATTATAGTGATGAAATATTGGAATTTTACCTTTATATTTTACAACATTTTTTACATGAGCACTTGAGATTTTTTTTGCATATTTTTTTGCAGCCTCAAATGCTTTATCGCCATCAACAACAATACTATCGATGTCTTTACTATAAAAATCTCTTATAGCTCTAGCAATCAAATCTTCCTCTTCATAAATTGTACTAGGGGCAATAGATTTTAAAGTCTTCATTCTTATTTCTTCCCACGTACTTAATAAATTTGTTAAATCGTCTTTAATTTCATTTTTAGTTTTATTCGCTCCGGCAGTTCTGACAATTAATCCCATTGTTTTTGGAAGTTCTAAATCATTGATAATTTCCTTCATTTTTTTTCTATCACTGGAGCTGTAAATTTTTCTAGAGATCCCACCACCCTTTGCTGTGTTTGGCATTAACACGATATATTTTCCTGCAAGGGATATAAAAGTGGTAAGGGCAGCTCCCTTTTTTCCTCTTTCTTCTTTTACGATTTGAATTAAAACTATTTGCCCAGGCTTGATTACCTCTTGAATTCGATATCTTTTAAATCTGTAAAAATTTCTATTGTTTTTAGATTTGTCTTCAACATGGTTTTCCTCATTTGAGTCAACACCCTCATTTGTTACTTTGTTACCGATACTTTCCTCATCTTGATCACCGTTGGATGAATTTTTATCTTGTAAATTAATCTCTTCACCTTGTTCAGACTGTTCAGTAATTTCTTTATCATTTTCCTCTAAAAGTTTTGTTCTAGCTTCTTCCTCTTCTTTTTTAATTCGATCTTTATCAGCCTGAGGAATTTGATAATAATCTGACTGAATATCGTTAAAGGCTAAAAAGCCATGTCTTTCGTTTCCAAAATCTACAAATGCTGCTTGTAAAGAGGGTTCTATTCTACTTACTTTGCCTAAGTAGATATTTCCTTTTAGATTTTTGCGATGAATATTTTCATATTCATATTCTTCAATTCCACGATCGGACTTGATAACAATTCTAGTTTCTTCTGGATGCGAAGCATCGATAAGCAATTCCTTAGACATGATAATAAATTCCTAAATTTTTGATTAATTTTTAATGACATAAAATTCATTTGTTTTCTTAGCTATTATAATAAACATCTGTGCTAAAATATCTATTTAAATCTTAATAATTTATGCAAATCAATGTAGAAGTTGTTTGGTTATTAAGTAAATAAACCATTAAAACTGATTTTTAAAATGATCGAAATTAAAAATATTGCAGAAAAAATAGGTAAATCCCTGGATAATATAAGGGGGTATCTTTGATAAAAATCAGGTTGATAAAAAAATCTCAGATCTAACAGCGCAAACAGAACTTCAAGATTTTTGGAGTAATCAAAAAAGCGCAGAAAAAATAATTAAAGATAGAAATTTTTTATTAGAAATTAAAAACAACTACGATTTTATTTTTAAGGAGCATTTAGATAACAAAGATCTTTTAGATATTGCTTTTAAAGAAAACGATGAAGCTTTAGCCAAAGACTTAAATAAATCATTTGAAAGCAATTTAGAAAAATTAAAAAAAATAGAACTTCTTTGTTTTTTATCAAATGAAAATGATGCCTTGGATGCTTATGTTGAAATCCATGCTGGTGCCGGAGGTACAGAAAGCCAGGATTGGGCTGAGATGTTAAGAAGAATGTATTCAAGATGGGCAGAAAAAAATAATTTTAGAGTTGAACTTATTCATGAAAGCAGAGGAGAAGAGGCTGGAATAAAATCATCAACAATTAAAATATCAGGTCAATTTATTTATGGCTGGTTAAAAGGAGAATCTGGAGTTCATCGTCTAGTTAGAATATCTCCATTTGATTCAGGAGCTAGAAGACATACTAGTTTTGCAAGCGCCTGGGTTTATCCTGTTGTTAATGAAGATATTAATATTGAAATTCTAGATAAAGATATTCGAATAGACACTTATCGATCGAGTGGTGCAGGGGGTCAACATGTTAATACAACAGATAGCGCAGTTAGAATAACTCACATTTCAAGTGGTATAGTGGTGCAGTGTCAGAATGAAAGATCACAACATAAAAATAAAGAAACTGCGATGAACATGTTAAAAGCAAGACTTTATGAACTAGAGATGAAAAAAAAACAAAAAGACTCAGATAATTTAGAAGATTCTAAAAAAGAAATTGGCTGGGGAAGCCAAATCAGAAATTATGTCTTACAACCCTATCAGTTAGTTAAAGACAATAGGACTAATATTGAAATGACAAATCCGGAGAAAGTATTAGATGGAGATATAACAGTATTTTTAGAAGCGTCAGTATATCAAGGAATTCATTAATGATTAAAAAATTTAAAGTTTTATTTATAATTATTGGAGTTTTTGTATCTACAATAATTTTTTTATCCTATGGATTTCAAACATCAAATTTTAATGAAGTAATTCAAAAAAAATTTAATGAGCAATATAAAAAAATTAAATTAGAATTTAAGAATGTTAGAATAAGTTTAGATATAAAAGATTTTGCAATTAAATTTAGCCTGAACGAACCAAAGCTTTCTCATAAAGGTGATTTAACAAATATTTATCAAACTAATTTTGGAGTTGGCCTTTTTTCAGTTTTGAAGGGAAACTTTGACCCAAAATTTATTGAAGTAAAATTTTCAGAAAATTCATTTGAAAAAAGTCTTGAGTTGGTAAGAGATGTATTTTTAGAAGATGATCAAAAAGGTTATTTTGCAAATAAAGTTAAAAAAGGTTTAATTAAAGGTGATCTTAAGATTTACAATGAAGATACAATAAAAATTGAATTTTTAGGTAGTATTAAAGACGCGTTTTTTTTAATTACTAATGATTTGCCAGAGTTTCAAAATATTAATGCCAATATTGAATTCAAGGGCAAAGAATTAAATGTAAGTATTTTATCAGGTTCAGCGGCGGGTCTAAATTTTGATAAATCTAAAATTATTTTAAATGAACTGACGAACAGTTATAAAGTTGCTCTTGATTTAAATTTAGCTGGAAAATTTAATTCATTAAAAGAGTTTAAGAATTTAAAAATCCCAATTTTTGAGGAGATTTCAAAAGATTTTGAAAAATTATCATTTTCTACAACGTCAAGTAACAAGATAGACCTAGAGTTTGATAAAAAGGGAAATCTTTTAAACACTTCAATCAAAGGCAAAGCTGATATTTCAAATCTAGAAATAGATTTATTTCAAAATGCCTTTCCTAATATTCTCGATGAAAAAAACCGAAAATTTAAGAATGGGAAGTTAAAAGCTGAGTTTGATAAAAAAAGTATATTCATTGATGGAATTATTTTTAATCAAAATGATACTTTAGATTTTAAGATTAATACTGATTTAGCAAAAAAAACATCAAAAATTAATATTATTTCCGAGGTAAATTTT
>CANMFY010000066.1 GCA_947497305.1 Candidatus Pelagibacterales bacterium
TGCCTCATGGATGTTAACAAGTACGGCGCTTGTATTGTTGATGACTATTCCAGGACTTGCACTGTTCTATGGAGGATTGGTTGGTAAAAAAAATGTTGTTTCAACGATAAGTCAATCATTTATGATCACATGCATTGTCACACTTATGTGGTTTGTTTGTGGATATTCACTCACTTTTGGCGAGGGAAATTTATTTATAGGTGATTTTTCAAAAACTTTCCTCAAGGGTGTAGAGGTTGCTGGTTTGACGATGACGATTCCAGAGTCAGTATTCGTTGTTTATCAATTAACTTTTGCAATTATTACCGTTGCACTGATTTGTGGATCAGTAGTTGAAAGGATAAATTTTGGTGCATTATTTATATTTGTAATCTTATGGGTAATTTTAGTTTACGCACCAGTAGGTCATATGGTTTGGGGAGGTGGTTATCTTTCTAAAATGGGCGTGCTAGATTTTGCAGGCGGAACTGTTGTACATATTAATTCAGGTATCGCAGGTTTAGTAGCAGCAATTGTTATTGGAAAAAGAAAATCAAAAGCCCGACCACACAACGTTGCATTAACTATGATCGGTGCATCTATGCTCTGGGTTGGTTGGTTTGGTTTTAATGCCGGTTCAGCAGTTGCTGCAAATGGTAACGCTGGAATGGCGATGCTTGTAACTCAAATTGCTGCAGCGAGCGCTGGTATTGCTTGGATGTTAGCAGAATGGTCTACAGGTGAGAAAAAACCAAGTCTTCTTGGACTGTGCTCAGGTGCAGTTGCAGGTTTAGTTGCAATTACTCCTGCAGCAGGTTTTGTCGATCCAGTTGGTGCATTTTTCATCGGATTAATTGCTGGTGTTTTATGTTTCCTTGCTTGCACAAAGTTAAAGAGCGCACTTGGCTATGATGATGCTTTAGACGTTTTTGGTATACATGCTTTTGGCGGCGCAGTAGGCGCAGTACTAACGGGTGTGTTTGCATCAAAAGCAATTGGTGGAGCAGAAGGCGGTTTTGCTCAAGTTAAATTACAATTATTGGGAGTTGGAGTAACAGTACTTTATGCAGCTGTTGCAACCTTTATAATTTTAAAAATAGTTAATTTAATTACACCATTAAGAGCTCCAGAGTCGCAAGAGCGAGATGGCTTAGACCTTTCTCAACATGGAGAGCAAATAAGTTAAATTATAAACCCCTTATAATTTTTTTATTTATAATTAGGGCCCAGGTTAAAAACTGGGCCCTCTTTGTTTATATCTCTAAAACTCCACCGATTTCAATAGTACGGTCTTTAGGAATTTTATAATATTCCGTTGCTCCAAGCATTGTACGGTGCATGATGATAAATAGCCTTGAGAAAATATTTGTATTCATGCTTACTACTTTAACTTTACCAATAAAGAATGAAGTATTTAACATGCTAAATTTAAATTCAGTTGCTCGGATAAGCGCTAGAACTCTTGGGATATTTGGTTCTTCCTGAAAACCATATCTTACAATAATGTTATAAAAGTTATTTGGATATCGCTTAACTATTACTCTTTCATCGTCTTTCAATTTAGGAAAATTAGTAAAGCTTAAATGCATAAACACTATTCGTTTATGTAAAATTTGATTATGTTTTAAATTATTAAGTAACGCCATAGGAACTACTTCAGTATTGGGTACAAAAAATATTGCCGTTCCATTGACTCTTTTAGGCGGATTTTTTTTAATTTTTGAAAAAAATTTACTTATTTTTATTGATCCATTCCAACGAGCTTTAAGCATTCGCTCTCTGCCACTTATCCAGCTAACCATCACCAAAACAATTACAAAGGCTATAAGAATTGGCACCCATCCACCTTCAAAAAATTTAAATAAAGAGGATGAGAAAAATGCAATATCCATAATTAATAAAAGTAGAAAAATAGGAATAAATATTAATTTATTCCAACCTCTGACAAAAATTAGTAAGAATGTTGCAAGAATAGTATCAATTAGCATAGCGCCAGTAACAGAAATTCCATAAGCGGCCGCTAAATTTTCAGAGCTCTTAAAACCTAATATAAGTAAAGCAACTCCAACAAATAAAAGTATATTAATTTTAGATAAATAAACTTCACCATATTCATTGCTAGAAGTATGTTTAATTCTAAGTCTAGGAATATAACCTAATTGAACAGCCTGACTTGTTATAGAAAAAACCCCCGATATTACAGCTTGAGAGGCGATTATAGTTGCTGTGGATGCTAAAATGATCAGTGGAATTAATGCCCAATCTGGTCCCAATCTAAAAAAGGGATTATCGATTGTTTTAGGATCTGAAATTAATAATGCACCTTGCCCAAAATAATTTAATAAAAGCGCAGGAAAAACTATTATTAACCAAGAAGCTTGGATTGGTCTTCTGCCAAAGTGGCCAATGTCTGTATAAAGTGCTTCAGCACCAGTTATTGAAAGCACTACAACTCCTAAAATTGTGATTGCAATTCCTTGATGATTAAATAGAAAATTTAAACCGTAAACTGGGTCTAAAGCTTTTAAAATTTCAGGTTTATTTATTATTTCAAACAATCCTAAGAAAGCAATAGTGACAAACCAAACTAACATTATAGGTCCAAAAACTGCTCCAACTTTTCCAGTTCCAAATCTTTCAACTGCAAACAAAATGGAGACAAGTCCTAGAGAAATATAAATAATGTAAGGTTCTAAGTTAGGTGATAAAATTTTTAACCCCTCTACCGCGCTCAAAACAGAAATAGCAGGAGTGATTACACTATCGCCAAAAAATAAAGCTGCACCAATTGTGCCAAGGATAGTGATTATCCATTTAGTTTTAGGTTTTTTACCAATTTTTCTAATTAATAATGCAGTTAACGCGAATACCCCTCCTTCGCCATGGTTATGAGCACGCATTATAATAAAGACATATTTAATGCTAACCACAATAATCAAAGACCAAGTGATCAAAGACAACACACCAAAAACTGAGCTAGCTATTCCAGCTCCACTTTCTTTCGCAGCTTCTACTGAAAGTTTAAGAGCGTAAAGTGGGGATGTACCTATATCTCCAAAGACAACACCCAGGGCCGCAACAATCAAAAGAGGTAAGCTTTTACCATTTTTATGATTCATGAAGGCTCTATTTATATATAAATTCTATAAATCTCTATTGAATTGTATTTATGATTATAAAACCATTAAATATTGCATGTAAAATGACTATTAAATACCTTTTACCCCAAAGTTAAAAAATAATAAAACAGCGCCAATACAAATAAAAAAAGTTTTGAAGTTCCCTTTTAAATATGTCAGTAAAAATTAAATCAAAAATTTTCTTTTTAGGGTGTAAAGACGTTGTGCCTTTACTGATTCCAGTAGTTCCTTTTGGAATTATTTTTGGTGTTATTGGAGTCGAAGCCGGACTTGGAGCTTTGATTACTTTTTTAATGTCTATTATTATTTTTGCAGGTTCATCACAGCTTGCTTTTGTCCAATTATTTACAAGCGGGGCAACAACTCCAGTTATCCTAAGTTCAGTTGCAATTATAAATTCCAGGCACTTTTTATATAGTGCAGTAATTGCACAATATTTAACTAAGTTAACGTTATTCTGGAAAATTATTCTTTCTTACTTTTTAACTGATCAGGCTTTTGCTGTTTCTCAAAAATATTTTAAAAAACAACC
>CANMFY010000067.1 GCA_947497305.1 Candidatus Pelagibacterales bacterium
TGTGAAATTAAAAACGTTAATTCAATAAAATTTATGCAACAAGCAATTCAATACGAAGCAAAAAGACAAATTGAAATACTAGAAGAAGGTAAAAAAATTGACCAAGAAACAAGATTATTTGACACAAAAAAAAACGAAACTCGTCAAATGCGTAGTAAAGAAGATGCTCATGACTATAGATATTTTCCAGATCCAGATCTTCCTCCTTTAAAATTTGATCAATCTTTTGTAGATGGAATTAAACAAAAATTACCAGAATTACCCGATGATAAAAAAGAGCGTTTAATTAAAAATTATAAACTTTCAAGTTATGAGGCTGGAGTTTTAATATCAGATAAAGACACCTCAGATTATTTTGAAGATATTGCAAAAAATTCTGATGTAAAACTTGCAATTAATTGGGTGATTGGTGATTTGTTTGCAGCCTTAAATAAAATTGGAAAATCTATTAAAGATTCACCAATTTCATCAAAAAATTTAGCAAAATTAATAGATTTAATAAAAAACAATACGATCTCAGGAAGAATTGCGAAAGAAGTTTTTGAATTAATGATCAATGATAATAGAGATCCAAAAGTTATTGTTGAAGAAAAGGGGCTTATTCAAGAAAGCGATGTTGGTGAATTAGAAAAGATTATTGAAAAAGTGTTAAAAGATAATGGTGATAAGGTTGCAGAATATAAATCTGGTAAAGATAAATTATTTGGTTTCTTTGTAGGTTCTGTAATTAAAGAATCCAAAGGTAAAGCTAATCCAGCTTTAGTTAATGATATTTTAAAGAAAAAACTTTCATAAAGTGTTTAAGTCGATTGAAAATTCACCCGAATTACAGAATTACCTTTTTAAAACAGGCATTAATGAACATCCCTTGCAAAGAGAACTTAGAGAATACACAGAAAAAAATTTAGGTAATGCCGCAACAATGCAAATTAGTCCAGATCAAGGAGCGCTACTTCAGTTTATTATTAAAAGTTCAAATATTCAGAACTGTTTAGAAATTGGAACTTTTACAGGTTATAGCGCTTTAACTATGGCTTTAGCTCTTCCAGAAAATGGAACTATTGTTAGCCTAGATATTGATAAAAAAAATACTGATATTGCAAAAAAATATTGGATCAAACATAGCGTTGGTAAAAAAATTGATTTTATTTTAGCGCCAGCATTAGAGACAATGGAGGGATTTATTAATCAAGATAAGATTTTTGATCTAATTTTCATTGATGCTGACAAGAAGAATTATCAAAATTATTTTTTAAAATCACTAGAGCTTCTAGAAAAAGATGGAATTATTATTGTTGATAATACACTTTGGAAAGGAAAAGTTGCAGATCCAAATATTAAGGATGATCAAACTAATTCTATTAGAGAATTTAATAGATTTGTTAAAGACTTTAGGGGAACTGAGAGTATGATATTATCTATAGCAGACGGCATGACCATTTGTAGAAAGTTATAAAATGTTAAGATTAATTAGTTTTTATAAATTTGTTAAAATTAAAAACCCCGTAGATAATAAACTAACTTTTAAAAAATTTCTTATTGATAACAAATTAAAAGGTAGCATTATTTTTTCTTTAGAAGGAATTAATGGCAGTGTTTCAGGAAAACAATCTAATATTGATTTATTAATTAAGTTCTTAAAAGAAAGATTTTTATTTAACGAGTTTGATTCTATTAATAAATCTGATGTTGATTTTGTTCCGTTTAAAAAAGCTAAGGTTAAAATAAAAAATGAAGTAGTACCATTAAATGAACTGTTTAATGATGATAAATATAAATTTCAAAACAGAATTGAACCTAAAGATTGGAATAAATTAATTTTATCAAATGACGTCACAGTTATTGATGTTAGAAAATCTTTTGAAAGTGAACTTGGTACTTTTGAAAAAGCCATAAATCCTAAAATTAATGATTTTAGAAAATTCCCAGAATATTTTGAAAAACTCTCAGATGATAAGGATAGAAAAATTGCGATGTTTTGCACCGGGGGAATTCGCTGTGAAAAAGCAGCAAGTTATTTATTTAAGAGAGGCTTTAAGAATGTTTACCAACTAAAAGGTGGAATTTTAAATTATCTAAATAACGTTTCAGAAAAAAAATCTTTATGGAATGGAGAATGTTTCGTTTTTGATGAAAGAATTACTGTTGTGACTAATTCAAAAAAAGGAAATTATTTAACGTGTGCAGGCTGCAGAACTCCTATAAAAAAGAATGATATTAACTCACCAAAATATGAAAAAGATGTAAGTTGTCGGTTTTGTTATGACAAATTAACAGATAAACAAAAAATTGGATTTAGAATGAGAGCTTCACAAAAATTAAGTGGCAAATTAAAATCAAATTTATTACAAAGAACATCTGCATGAGCAAACAAGTTCCAAATGTTAAATTTATAATTCGTCCTGAAAAAGAATTTATTACAATAACTTCAGATGATATTTTTAAAGATAAAAATATAGTCTTATTTGCTCTACCTGGAGCTTTCACACCAACCTGTAATGATTATCACTTACCTGGTTATGAATTAAATTATGACGAATTAAAAAAATTAGGTATTGATGAAGTTTATTGTTTGAGTGCTAACGATCCATTTGTAATGAAAGCTTGGGCTAAGAATTTAGATCTTAAAAAAGTTAAAATGTTACCAGATGCTAATATGGAATTTACCAAAGCTATGGAAATGGTATCTGATAGATCAGCCGCTGGTATGGGTCAGCGTTCAAAAAGATATTCAATTTATGTTAAAAATAAAATAATCGAAAAAATGTTTGTTGATGCAGATGGTAAATTTGATGTGAGCGATTCAAATACCATGATTAGTTTTTTAAAGTCACAAAAGTAAATGAAAAAAGGTTTTCGACCTGTTACACGAACAGCCAATCCAGAACCTCAAGATAAAAATTCTATTTCTTGGATTATTTGGGCCGCTTGGGCTGATCGAATTACTTTTGAAGATATAAAAGAAAAAACAGGAAGATCAGAGTCTGAAGTTATTAAAATAATGAGAAAGAACTTAAGTGAAAGTTCATTTAAATTATGGAGAAAAAGAACCCATAATCAAAGTATTAAACATAGAAAAAAATTCGAGAACTCCAGAAAACAACTAAATCAAAGAATTTACTTTTCTGATGACGACTAAATTATCTACATTTTAGTTGAATAAATACAATTCTAGTTTAGATAGACACTCTTCATGGCAACAGATATTAAAAAAATTCGTAACATTGCAATTATTGCACACGTCGATCACGGAAAGACTACACTCTTAGATAAACTATTAAGAGACTCTGGAACATTAAAAGCATCCGAGATGGCGGAAGAACGAATAATGGATTCTAATGAAATTGAAAAAGAAAGAGGCATTACTATTCTTGCAAAAAATACTTCTCTAACTTGGAATGGCTATCAAATAAATATTATTGATACACCTGGTCACGCTGACTTTGGTGGTGAAGTAGAGAGAGGTCTTTCTATGGTAGATTCTGTTCTGCTTCTAGTAGACGCAGTTGATGGGCCGATGCCACAAACAAGATTTGTAACATCAAAAGCTTTAAAACTTGGACTTCGTCCAATTGTAGTAATTAATAAAGTAGA
>CANMFY010000068.1 GCA_947497305.1 Candidatus Pelagibacterales bacterium
TAGATACTAAGCATGTAGAGGAATTAAGTGAACTTGGTAATATGTTGAAAGTTTTTAGAAAGAATTGTTACATGATTAATGCTGCTAATGAAAAAATTAAAATTTATTCACCAATTGATTTTTTAAAGAGAATAATAGAAGAGGGCAAAAAATCTATATCCATTCAACGATTTAAGGGATTAGGAGAAATGAACCCAGAAGAATTATGGGAAACAACTCTAAACCCAGAGAATAATACGCTGTTAAAAGTAGATTATTCCGGAAATGATGTTGACAATGAAACTACTAGTCCAGGAGATCGAGATAGAGAAATTTTCAAAATCTTAATGGGCGAAGATGTAGTTCCAAGAAAAGATTTTATTAATAAAAATGCTATTAATGTTAATAATCTAGACATATAGTTAAATGAATTTAGCAAAATTACCTGAGCTAAATGAAAATCAGATAAAACTTTTAACCTTAATTAATATTCGTTGGGTTGCAATTATTGGACAGTTTGTAACAATATCAATTGTATATTTTTACTTTAAGTTTAGTTTTAATATCGAGCTTTGTTATTTATTAGTTTTATTTTCTTCTGCTATTAATATTTTACTGCAAATTAGGTCGAAGAAAACCGATCTATTATCTAATAAACAAGCCACTTTTAGTGTTATATATGATTTATTTCAGTTATCTGGATTACTATTTTTAACAGGGGGGTTAACAAATCCATTTTCAATATTTATTGTTGCCCCAATTACAATTGCGGCAGGGTTTTTAAGCATAAGAAGTAGCATCCAGATAGGATTTTTATCAATTTTATTAATTATAATTTTATCAATTTTTTATTTTGAGTTGCCTGGACTAGAAACAAATTATCTTTTTCCAAAGTTTTATATTCTAGGTCTAGTATTGGCATTATGTACATCGATAGTATTTTTAGCGATATATTCAAAAAGATTGGCAATGGAAAGTTCACAAAGGAATGATGCTTTTAATATTCTGCAACAAATTTTATTAAGAGAGCAGGAATTAAAATCGCTGGGTGGACTAGCAGCTGCAGCTGCGCATGAATTAGGGACTCCTTTAAACACCATATCATTAGTTGCTAAAGAACTGAAAAAAGAAATTGGAACAGATAAAAAATTTAGCCAGGATTTAGATTTGCTAATTTCTCAATCACAGAGATGTAGTGAAATATTAAAACAAATATCTAAAAATCCTTATGGAGAAAAGGAACACAAGTTTTTAGATAAAAGTTCTTTTAGAATTTTGATACATGAAATTGTTGATTCATTTAAAGATTTGAGTGAAAAAAAAATAATCTTAAATGAAAATGATTATCAAAAAGATTATTTAATAACAAAAAGAATTGAGATTATTTATAGTCTTAAAAACATTATTGATAACGCACTAAAATTTTCTTCAAAAAAAATAGAGATTTTTTTATTATCTAATGAGGATGGACTTAAAATAAAAGTAGAGGACGATGGAATTGGTTTTTCAAATCAGGTATTAAAATCTTTAGGTGATCCTTATATTAACAAAAAAAATCTAGATAACAGCAAAGAAGGATTAGGTCTTGGTATATTTATAGCAAAAGTTTTTTTAGAGAGATTATCTGCTAATATTAATTTTTATAATTTAAAAGATAAAGGTGCAGGCGTTGAGGTATTATGGCAGAAAAAAGATTTAATTAATTTAAAACTTATATAGCCGGCTCTTGTTGAGTCATACAATGAATTGCCCCAAATCCCCAAATAAGATCCCGGCAATTTATAGGTACAATTTTTCTATTTTTGAAATGTTTTTCTAAAATTTGAAAAGCTTTATCGTCATTTTTATCTTCGAAAATTGGCAAAAGTACAATCTTATTTGCTATATAAAAATTTAAATAACTAGCGGGCACTCTCGTATTTTCTATGATTAAAGGTGAGGGCATCGGAACTTCTACGATAGTATTTTGTTTTCCTAAGTGATTTGTAGATTTTTTTAATATTTTTAGATTTTCATTTAAACCTGAGTAATTTTCGTCACTTTTTTTATATTCTATAGCTGTAAATATTTTATCATCATCAAAAAATCTTGTAATGTCATCGATATGTCCATGAGTATCGTCGCCAACAATACCTTTATTAAGCCATATAAAATTTTTGATATTCAAACTTTCTCTTAAAATTATTTCTAATTTTTCCTTACTTAATCCAGGATTTCTCTCTTGAATTTTGCTTAATAAGCACTCTTTTGTTGCAATTAATGTTCCTTTGCCATTTACATCAATTGCTCCACCTTCCAATATAATATCTTTAATTTTATTTTTAATTTTTGCTTTTATATCTATTAAATCTATATTTTTAATTTTTGCTATTTGTGACTTAATATTATTATCAAAATTATAATCTTTATATTTTGCCCAGGCATTGAAATGAAAATTGGTCATAATCTTTTTTTTTAAAAGATCGTTTATTAGAAAAATAGGCCCAGTATCTCTAGTCCAAACTCTGTTCGTTTTAATGATATGAAAATTAACTTTATTGATATTTGTTTTTTCTTTAACTAAAATTTTTCTAATATTTTTTTTAACCGCTTTTGACTGGATTAAAATATCAACGTTTTGAACCTTTGATAATACTGAAGCTATTTTAGCAAAAGTTGTTGGAATATTTTTAAATTTACCTGGCCAGTCATTTTTATTATGCGGCCATGCTAACCAAGTAGAGCTTTGATTTTCCCACTCTGCTGGCATTCTGTAACCTAAAGATGCCAGATTTTCATTCATCAGAAGGATTTTTTAATAGACCATGGTATTGATCAATTCTTCTATCTCTAAGAAATGGCCAATGCTGCCTTACTTTTTCAACTTTTTTAAGGTCTATGTTGCAGATAATAATTTCTTCCTTATTATTACTAGCTTCTGCAATTATATTTCCATTAGGGTCAAATACGATTGAATTACCCCAAAATTCAATAGACTTATCTTTTTTACCTTCAATACCTACTCTGTTAACAGAAACTACAAATACACCATTTGCTATTGCGTGAGATCTTTGAATCGTAAGCCACGAATTTAATTGTGATTTACCAAATTCTTTTTTTTCACGTAAATGCCAACCTATTGCTGTTGGATAAAATATAATCTCTGCACCTTTTAGCGCTGTTAAACGTGCAGCTTCTGGAAACCATTGATCCCAGCATATTAAAGTACCAATTTTTCCATGTTTGGTGCTGAAACTCTTAAAACCTAAATCACCAGGTGTAAAATAAAATTTTTCATAATATTGAGGATCATCTGGAATATGCATTTTTCTATAATGACCAAAGATTTTTCCTTTTTCATCAATCACAACGCATGAATTATGATAAAGGCCTGAAACTTTCTTTTCAAAAAGTGGAACAATTATGATTACATTTATTTTCTTTGCTAACTGACATAAGACATCAGTCGTTTTTCCGGGTATCTTTTCTGCAATTGCAAAGTTATCATGATTTTCTTCTTGGCAAAAATAATGTGTTAGAAATAATTCAGGTAAACAAATAATTTGTGCTCCTTTTTTTTTCGCTAATTCTATTTTTTCAATG
>CANMFY010000069.1 GCA_947497305.1 Candidatus Pelagibacterales bacterium
TAAAGATGAACTTGATAAAATTTTAATTAGAGAAAATCGAATGGAACTGGCCGATCACTGTTTTAAATTTTTAAAACATCGGGTAACATTAGATCTTGCTGGCTGGAATAACCAAGATATTTTTGCACATTAAATGATCCAAAATCAAAAAATAAAATTTGCTAAAGAGGTAATTTTTCAAGAAATTAATGCGTTAAAAAAATTATCTAAGTCCTACAATAATAATTTTATTAAAGCTGTTGATCTTATCCAAAAATGCAAAGGTAAAATTATATGTGTTGGCATGGGAAAATCAGGTCATATTATTAGAAAAATTTCTGCAACACTAAGTTCTGTGGGAGTACCCTCTATTTATCTACATCCGTCTGAAGCGGCTCATGGGGATCTTGGTTCTTGCAATCCAAAACAAGATTGTTTTTTGATTATGTCTTATTCTGGAAATACTGACGAATTAAAAAGTATTTTAAACTATGCTCATAAATTTAAAATGCCTATTATTGGTGTGGCATCAAAAGAAAATTCAACTTTAATTAATGCAAGTACAATTAAAATTGTTCTTCCAAAAGTAAAAGAAGCTGGGCTCGATATTGTGCCAACAAGTTCCACTTCAATGTTACTTGCCTGGGGTGATAGCGTTGCAATCACACTTATGAAATTAAGTAAATTTAGCAAAGAAAAATTTGCTGTTTACCATCCATCTGGAGCATTGGGGAAACAACTTACGCGTGTTAAAGATATTATGATTAAAAAAAAGGATGTACCTTTTATCAATGAAAATATGTCGGTAAAAAATGCCGTTATTCAAATTACAAAAAAAACTTATGGCTGCGTACTTGTTATAAATAAATCTAAAAAAGTTACAGGAATTATAACAGACGGAGATATTAGACGCTCTATTCATAAGAAGAATTTTTTAGAAAAAAATGCAAAAGAAGTGATGACTAAAAACCCAAAAATGATTTCTGAGAATACACTGGCAGGATTGGCTCTTGATATAATGAATAAGAAAAAAATTACCTCTCTTATTATTAAGGGAAAAAATAATAATTACGGATTAATTCATATACATTCTCTTATTAGTTTTGGAGTTTAATGAAACTCAACGAGATAAGAAAAAAACAGCTTAAAATTATAATTGCTGGTCTTGTAATAATTTTTATTGTCTATTTCGTTTATCCAGCTCTTAATACTTATAGATTAAAACTCACATCAAAAAATATTAAACCTACACAAGGTGCTGAAAGTAATGTGTTTGAAAATATTAGCTACATCGGAGTAGATGCAAGTGGAAAGCAATATAATGTCAGAGCACAACTTGCCAGTATTGATAAAGATAATCAAGATCTTATAAGTTTAAAGGAAGTAGACAGTGATTTTTTATTAAAAGATGGCAGTATTATAAAAATTATAAGCAAAACGGGTTTATTTAATAAAACAACAAATGATATTTTATATGAGCAAAATGTAAAAATTACTCAAAGAGATGGAGTGGTTACCGCAAACAGAGCTGAGTATCTTGTAAAATCAAATAATATATTTGTAAGTGGCAATGTAATCGGAGATTTTATTGAGAACGACCCAAAAACTAAAAAGCGGCGTACTAGTCAAATTAAAGCAGATAGGGTAATAATTGATACCTTTAAAAAAACTGTTGAAGTTGTTATGGAAGAAAAAGGTAAACAAGTTACAGGTACATTAAGTAATGAAAGATAAAGATCAAAAATTTACTGTTATATCGAACAAAAAAGTAATTAAAAGATTTGCAGCAGTAATTGACTCGAATGATTCGAATTTTAACGAACAAATTAAAGATTCAAAAAAAGAAATAATTGAAGAAAATCCTCTTATTCTCTCTAAAGATAAGCTAGTGAGTGAAAAAAATATAATTTTGGAAAAACAAGAAACTATTAATAAATCTGAGGCGGAAGAAATTAAAGAATCTGCCGTTGTTAAAAAAATTAATAAAAAATTAAATAAAAATATTTTTAAACTTATCTCTGATGATTATTATTACAATAAAGAGCCATCGACCCTGGAAATTAGTCATTTAACCAAAATAATAAAAAAAAGAGTTATTCTTAAAGATGTCAGTGTTACAGTAAACCCACAAGAAATTGTTGCTTTACTTGGTCCAAATGGAGCCGGTAAGACAACTTTGTTTTCTGTAGTACTTGGAATTTTAAATCCAACACAAGGCAAAGTTATTTTTAATAATAAAGTAATTAATGAACTACCAATCCATATGCGCGCAAAAGAAGGTATCAGTTACCTTCCACAAGCAAGATCTATATTTAGAGGGCTAACAGTTGAAGAAAATATCAGAGCAGTTGCAGAAGTTGCAATTAAAGATGAGGAAAAACAAGATGAGTTAGTAGAACACTTACTTAATGAATTTAAAATTGCACATCTTAGAACAGCCTCAGCACTAAGTTTATCTGGCGGAGAGGCTAGGAGAGTTGAGATTGCAAGATGCCTAACAACTTCACCAAAAGTGTTATTATTAGATGAACCATTTGCAGCTTTAGATCCTATTGCAATTATCGAGCTTAAGGAGATGCTTAGACATCTAAAAGATAAAGGTATTAGTATTTTTATCACCGACCATAATGTTAAAGAAACTCTAGACATTGTTGATAGGGCTTACATCATCAATAATGGAGAGTTAATTGCTGAAGGATCTCCACAAGAAATTGTTGAAAATAAAAAAGCAAGGCAACTTTATTTGGGGTCCCAATTTAGAATTTAATTATCTACTGAGTAATATTAAAACTTAAGATGAAAAGAAATCCAGTAGCCAAGGCTTTAAGAACACCAAAATTTAAAAAAAAAGTTATTAAAGATAAAAAAAAATATAATAGAAAAAAGATTAAAAAACACTTTTAATAATATTCATTTATTTCTTAATGCTTTTCTATAATCAGAGGGCATTTGAAAACTCATTGACCAAATACCAAGCTTATTTTCCTTTGCAAAGTTTTCATCCTCAATGAAATCTTTTGAATACTGGCTATATGCAACTGCATAACCTTCCCTGACCATAAATCTTGATAAACTTTCATTGTTAATAAAACATTCTGCTATAAGTCTTTGATAGCGATCTTTATCTTTTGTAATGCATGTGGGAATTTTATCGCTAATTTTATTTTTAAGAAAATTTTTTGCAAGAATACCACATTGAATTTTTTTATTATCTTTTTCGCAAATTTGTTTTATTTCAGGCGCATCAATACCAAAAAAACGATATTTGATAGTTCCTATATGAATAGTATCACCATCAATCACTTGAACTTTTTTTGTAACTGCGGATACAGTTATTGATAAGAGAAATATAAATCCAAAAAAAAAAATAATTTTTTTCATTAAAAATTATTTAAAAAATTGCTATTTTTTTTCTTTGAATATTTTGAATTTTATCAAGAACTTCAATATTTAGTTTGTCTAACTGACCACTTTTAAGATCTCTTAAATTTTGCACAGCCTTTAAAAAACGCTCTGACTCAGATTTACTAATAAAGTCTTCAGTTAAAGATATAAATTTT
>CANMFY010000070.1 GCA_947497305.1 Candidatus Pelagibacterales bacterium
TTTCAATGACTTGTTCATTAATAACCTCTTTATTTGGCCTATAAATCTCAAGGTTTTTATTACTTTCTAAAAAGTAATTTAATGCTGATTGTTTCCAATCCTCATCTTTTTTAGTTGGAAAACCATGTTTATTAAAAAGGTTTAAACTTAGTGTTCTTAGTTCATTTACTTCTTTAATTTCAGAAATAGTGTTCATTATTTTAGACTGCCTTTTGAAATTCCTTATAGCCAATCTTGTCAAGTTCTTGTGCAAGTTTTGAACAACCCGTTTTTACAATGGAACCATTTACCATCACATGAACAAAATCAGGTTTTATATAATCTAATAATCTTTGGTAATGAGTAATAATTAAAAAAGATCTGTTAGGAGACCTTAAGGCATTTACTCCATCTGCAACAATTTTTAAGGCATCAATGTCTAATCCAGAATCTGTTTCATCTAAAATTGCAAGATCCGGTTCTAATAGTGACATTTGTAAAACTTCATTACGTTTTTTTTCTCCACCAGAAAAACCAACATTTAAAGCACGGCCTAATTGCTCTTCTTTAATTCCAAGTTTTTTAGCATGTTGTTTTACAAGGGATAAAAATTCAACAACATCAACTTCCTTCTGCCCTTTAGCTTTTTTAATTGCATTTAATGAGGTTTTTAAAAAATTATTCATAAAAACCCCTGGGATTTCTATTGGATATTGAAATGCTAAAAATATTCCTCTCTGAGCTCTTTGATCTGCTTCAAGACCAATAATATTTTCATCTTTAAATAAAACTTTTCCATCAACCTCATATCCAGTTTTTCCAGCTAATGCATAAGAAAGTGTGCTTTTACCTGATCCATTCGGACCCATAATGGCATGCACTTCGCCTTTGCCAATCTTAAGGTTAAAATCTTTTAAGATTTTTTTATCACCGACGTTCACATTTAATTTTTCAATACTTAACATTAACCAACGCTGCCTTCTAAACTTATGCTTACTAATTTTTGCGCCTCTACTGCACACTCCATAGGAAGCTGTTGTAAAACTTCTTTACAAAATCCGTTTACAATTAAACTAACTGATTCTTCATGATTTAAGCCTCTTTGTTTACAATAAAATAATTGTTCCTCACTAATTTTAGAGGTCGTTGCTTCATGTTCAGTTGTTGAAGTTGAATTTTTATTATCAATATATGGAACTGTATGTGCGCCACATAAATTTCCAACTAGTAATGAATCACACTGAGTATAATTTTTGGCATTGCTTGCTCTTGGATGAATGCTGACAAGCCCTCTATAAGTATTATCAGCATGACCTGCTGAAATACCCTTTGAAATAATTCTACTTTTAGTATTTTTGCCAAGGTGGATCATTTTAGTTCCAGTGTCTGCTTTTTGATAATTATTAGTAATAGCAATTGAATAAAACTCACCCGATGAATTATCTCCCTGCAAAATACAGCTTGGATATTTCCATGTTATGGCAGAACCTGTTTCAACTTGGGTCCAAGAAATTTTAGAATTTTTTCCCTTACAAATTCCACGTTTTGTTACAAAGTTGTAAATTCCACCTTTTCCCTCTTTATCTCCTGGATACCAATTTTGAACAGTTGAATATTTTATCTCTGCATCATCTAGTGCAACTAATTCTACATTTGCTGCATGAAGTTGATTTTCATCACGCATAGGGGCAGTGCAACCTTCTAAATAACTTACATAACTTCCTTTATCTGCAATGATTAAAGTTCTTTCAAACTGACCTGTATTTGATGCATTAATTCTAAAATATGTTGAAAGCTCCATGGGGCATCTCACTCCTTCTGGAATGTAAACAAATGAACCATCAGTAAACACTGCAGAATTTAAAGTTGCAAAATAATGGTCCGTTAAAGGAATGACTGAACCTAAATATTTTTTAACTAACTCTGGATGTTTTTGTACTGCCTCAGAAATTGAACAAAAAATTATTCCAATATCTTCTAATTTTTTTTTAAAAGTTGTTGCAACAGATACGGAGTCAAATACTGCATCAACCGCAACTCCTGCTAATCTTTTTTGTTCATTAAGAGGAATTCCTAATTTTTCATAAGTTTTTTTAATCTCAGGATCAATTTCATCTAATGACTTAGGTCCTTCTTTAAAGCCTTTTGGTGCTGAGTAATAATATAACGCCTGATAATCAATTTTAGGGTACTGAGGTTTTTGCCAATTTGGCTCAGTCATTAATTGTAATCGATCAAAAGCTTTTAATCTCCACGCAAGTAACCATTCAGGTTCATTTTTTTGTTTTGAGATAAATTGAATAACTTCTTTATTAAGACCTTTTGGAGCTCTAACCGATTCGACATCGGTTACGAATCCATAGGCGTAATCCTGCTTAATTTGTTCCTGGATTAAATTATCTGACATTTAATGCTCCGTTTTTAAAACAATCGGACTTCCAAATATTTAAGAAGGTCTCAATTTGCTCTTTAGTAGAATCCCAGCCTAGACTTACTCTAATTGCAGAGTGAATATATTTTTCATCAACTTGCATTGCCTTTAAAACGTGCGATGGCTCAACTTTTCCAGAAGAGCAAGCTGCACCTGAGCTTACACAAATTCCATGTTGATCAAGGGCAATCACTTGGTTTTCACTTGTCATTGAAGGATAAGCAAAATAGCAAGTATTTGCTAATCGATCCGTATCTTCACCGAAAATTTTAATTTCATTTGAAAGTTTTTTAAGATTCGTCTCTAATAAATCTCTATTAATTTTTATTTCAGAATTACAAATTTTAGTTAAATTATTAACTTCATTGATTGCTTCACCAAAACCAACAATTCCTAAAAAGTTCTCTGTGCCTGATCTTAAATTTTTCTCTTGCCCTCCCCCTATGATTTCAGGAGAGATATTATTTCGCGTATTAATTAATAAAGCACCAATTCCTGTAGGTCCGCCAATTTTATGAGATGAGATTGCAAATAAATCCACATCCAAACTATCTAAATCTATTTCAATTTTACCAAGGCTTTGAACTCCATCGCAGTGCATAATCCCTTTATATTTTCTAACAATTTTAGATATTTCATAAATAGGGTTAATAATTCCAGACTCGTTATTTGCAAACATAACACTTACTAAAAAAGGATTTTTTTGTTTTGAAAGTAATTCCTCTATTTCTTTTAAATTTACTGTACCGTTAGGATTTATATTAAAGAATTTTTTTTCAATATCTAAATTTTTCACAACATCAATAACTGATGAATGCTCGGTTTGAAGTGAAAAAATAGTTTTAATATTATTTTTTTTTATAAATCCTTTGATGGCTAAATTATTTGATTCTGTAGCACCGCTTGTAAAAATAAGATCATAATTTTTTGCTTTTAAATTTGATAAAATATTTCTTCTTACTTCTTCGACAATTTTTTTTGAATTTCTACCAATTTTATGAACAGAAGAGGGATTGCCAAATTCTTCAAATTTTAAATTTTGGATTTTTTTTATTACATTTGTATGTAATGGCGCAG
>CANMFY010000071.1 GCA_947497305.1 Candidatus Pelagibacterales bacterium
ATAATAAATTATTATCTGTTTTATTTTCTCTTAATTTTGCAACCCATTTTGTCATTTCCCAATAGGTAACCCTTGGATCAGAAATTCCGCCAGTAATTAACATATGTGGGTAGTTTTGTTTTTTTACATTGTCGTAAGGAGAGTAACTTTTTACGTAAAGAAAAGATTTTTTGTCATTTTTAATGTCCCCCCATTCTGGAATTTCAGTAACTGTTAAAGGTAAATCTTCATCTAGCATTGTGTTGCAGATATCAACAAAAGGTACCTGTGCAATTATTCCAAGAAATAAATCTGGTCGTTCATTTGCAATAAAACCCATTAATAACCCTCCTGCAGAACCTCCTTGAGCAATAATTTTTTTATGAGATGTATATTTTTCTTCACATAATCTTTCAGCACAACTTATAAAATCTAAAAAAGTGTTTTTTTTGCTTAGTAGTTTTCCATTTTCATACCACTCATATCCTTTTTCTTTGCCACCTCGTATATGAGCAATGGCATAGATAATTCCTCTATCAACTAAGCTTAATCGATTAGTAGAAAAACTACTTGGTATCGATATTCCATAGGATCCATATCCATAAAGTAATAAATAATTATTTGAATCTAATTTAGTTCCTTTTTTATAAAGCAGCGTAATTGGAATTTTTTCTCCATCATGCGCTGTTGCAAATATTTTTTTGCAAATATAATCATCTTTATTATGACCAGAAGGAATTTCTTGAGTTTTTTTTAGTTCTTGTTTTTTTAATTTACAGTCATAATCGAAAATACTTTTTGGCGTTGTAGGAGAGGAATATGTATATCTAAATATATCTGTTTCATATTCATAACCATGATCTAATGAAAGTTGATAAGCTTCTTCATCAAAACTAATTTTATGTTGATGATTATTATTAAGATTTAATATAATTATATTTTCACGACCTTCAGTTCTTTCTAATCTAATAAGCCAGTCTTTTAATAAAATAAAATCTAAAATTAAGTTAACCTTTTTATATGGAATAAACTCTTCCCACTTCAGAAAAGATTGCTCATGACTTTTCATTATTTTAAAATTTTTAGCATCATTGATGTTAGTCTGTATTAAAAAAAAATTTTCATGATGTTCTAGATCGTACTCAATTTTTTTTCCCTTTTTTTAAAAAGAGTTGGCATTGTCTCATTTATTTTTAGATTGATAAAAAGATATTCAGAGGTTTCGTGATCTGCTGTTCTAATAAAAAGATATTCTTTTGTTTTTGATAAACTGATTGAACAAAAGAAAGATGGATCTTTTTCCTCATAAATTAAAAGATCATTTCCTACATGCGTACCAATTTTGTGCTTAAAAACTTTTGTTGGTCGATGATTTTGATCTAATCCAACATAGAAAATATAGTTATTATCTAAAGACCAAATAATATTTCCAGTAGTATTTTTTATTTCTGAACTTAATATTTCTTTTGATTCAATATCCTCAATATATGCAGAAAAATATTCAGAGCCATTAGTATCAATATTATAAGCTACATATTTATGATTATGACTGTGAGATAGTGAACCTACATTAAAGTAAGCATGCATTTTAGATTTTTTTTCACAATCTAAAATAATTTGCTCATAATTATTTGTAATATTTTTTCTATAATAGATCGGATATTCACTATCTTTGTTATATTTATAAGCATAAAAATAATTACCATCTCTTTTTGGAACTGAATTATCTTCATTTTTAATCCTAGATTTTAATTCATGAAAAAGTTTATTTTCTATATTTTTAATATCTTGAAGTTGATTTTCTTTAAATAAATTTTCTTCATCTAAATATTTTTTAACTTCAGCGTTTAATTTTTTTGGATCTAATATTACTTCTTTCCAATCTTTTTGTTTAATCCAAGAGTAATTATCAATTAATTCTTCGTTATGTATTTTAATTATTTTAGAAATTTTATTTAACTTTGGCGCTAATGTGTTCATCAAAATGTATATTGCTATAATTTTAATTATATATATGGATATATTGCAATGGTCATTAAAGATTTTTTAGAAGTAATAAAATATTTTTTTATTAAAAATAAATTAATAGGTTTTATTTTATTATTTCCTGTAATTCTTATGATTTTATTTTTTACTCTATGAATAAAAAAAAAATAATTATTTTTTCTATAGTTTTCTTAGTAATAATATTCATAATTTTTGATTTTTTAAGTTACAGAGTAAACAAAATAGTAAAAAATTTAATCGTTAATCAAGGAAGTCAAACTTTAGGTCAACAAGTGTCTGTTGGAAAGATAGACACCAGTATAGCGAGTTCGTCTATTAAAATTACTAATATCGAAATTAAAAATTTAGAGGGTTTTAAGAATAAAAATATTATTCAAATTAAGAATATTAATGCAGATTTTTTATTTACTAGTTTATTTAAAGACACCATCATTATTAAGAATATAAATATTGAAGGTGCCACTTTGTATTATGAGGTGTTAATTAGTAATAAGGAGGTTAAGGACAATGTAAGCTCATTTAAACCTGCTGCTAAAAATGCTGCTACTTCGTCAGTTAAAACAACAGATGCTAGCAAAGAACAAGAAACTAGTAACCAATCTAAGAAAAAAAATAAAGATTTTTTAATTAATCAACTAACTATTAACAATTCTACAATAAATGCTTCTTCAGAATTCTTAGATATTAAAAAAGATATTAATCTAAGTAAAATGTCATTTAATAATGTGGGCACTATTGAGCAGGCAACAAAGTTTAGAGAAGTGCTTCAAATGATTTTTTCAAATGTTTTATTAAATATTAACAATGAAATTATTCAAGGTGATTTGAAAAATAAGATAAAAGATAAAGTAAAAAACTTAAGAAATAAAATCTCTCCAGAGTCTTTAAAAAAGTTAGAGAGAACTTTTAGATAAACTGCTTAACTTCTTCTAAGACCTGATCCACCGTTATTTGACTCATGGCAAAAGAGTTATGCCCCACAGTTTTAAAATTTTTCGGGATAATAGGAAAAATATTTTTATTATATTTTGCATAGGATAATGGCGTATCTCCAAAAAGACCAATCGCCGGTATATCTAAACCAGCACTCAAATGCATAAATCCAGTATCATTGCCGATATATAATTTACTTGAATTAATAATTGGAATAATTTCCTCAACAGTTAAAGAACACAAAGATACAACTGAATTTTCTTTTGTCTCAGAAATAATTTTATTGGCAATTTGATTTTCAATCTCATTATTTCCACCGGCTAAAAAAAATTTAATATTTTTGTTATTAATTCTTTTTATTAGCTCAATATAGTTTTCTGTTAACCATTTTTTAGTAGGGCCTGACGATCCTATCCCAATAATAATTTGATTATTATTTTTGTTATTATTATTTGGGTAAGCAATTTTTGTTTGACTAGAAAGATTATTATTATTTAGCCACCGTTTATTTTGCTCTAAAGCGTTTAAATAAATATCTACATTTTTTTTTTTTTTTCATATTT
>CANMFY010000072.1 GCA_947497305.1 Candidatus Pelagibacterales bacterium
TGGAAAAACTTGGTGAAAGAAAAGGGGATTTAAAAAATATGGTCTCTGATAGCAGAGGCAGAGTTCGATTAGATTATATTATTCCAACACGAGGTTTAATTGGTTTTCGTTCAGATTTTTTATCAAGCACTTCAGGAACTGGTTTGATGTATCATTCCTTCGATCATTATGGTCCTAAAATTAACCAATCGTTAGGTGAAAGAAATAATGGCGTTCTAATTTCAAAAGACCAAGGAAAAGCAGTTACTTATGGGATATTTCATCTTCAAGAGCGTGGACGTTTCTTCATATCTCATGGTGATGAGATTTATGCAGGACAAGTTATTGGAATACATAATAGAGATAACGATTTAATAGTTAATCCGCTAATTGGAAAAAAAGTATCCAACGTAAGATCAGTTACTGCTGACGAAGCTTTAGTTATTGTTCCTCCAATTAGAACAACTTTAGAATATTCACTTCAATTTATTAACGATGATGAACTTGTTGAGGTTACACCAAAGTCTATTCGTATAAGAAAAAGATTCTTACTTGAACACGAGCGCAAAAGAGCCCAAAAGTCATAATAAATAATGGTTTCGGTTATTAAGTATAAAGATCTAGGCGGAGCTGACCATGGCTGGTTAAAGGCAAAACATCATTTTAGTTTTGCATCTTATTACAATCCTAAAAGAATGGGTTTTGGCACTATTCGAGTTATTAATGACGATATTATAAAAGCTAAAAAAGGTTTTGATCCACATCAACATAATGACATGGAAATCATTACTTATGTTAGATCCGGCGCAATTACTCATACAGACAATCAAAATAACAAAGGCAGAACTGAAGCCGGAGATATTCAGGTTATGAGTGCAGGCTCAGGAGTTATTCATTCAGAATACAATTTAGAAGATAAAGAAACAAATATTTATCAGATCTGGATTATTCCTAATAAAATTGGAGTTAAACCTAGGTGGGAAGCAAAACAATTTCCGAAAGATCCAGTTAAAGACAAACTTAATCTTTTAGTTTCCGGATTTGGAAAAAATTACAAAGAAGGAACATTGGGAATTTACCAAGATGCGTATGTATATGGAGGAAAAATAAATAAAGGTGATCAAATTATTTACAATATTAAACATCAAGCTTATTTATTATGCTCTTATGGAAGTATTACTTTAGACGGTAAAGTATTAGAAAAAGGTGATGCTGCTGAAATTTTAGATATTAAAGAATTTAAAATTAAAGCTAACGAGGTATCTGAAGTTTTGGTAATAGACGCCCCAAAATAAAAATTAGTATAATATTAAGCAACTTTAAGAAATATAACTCCAAGAATTATTAAAGACACTCCAATCCATCTTAAAAGAATTGCTGGATCGTTAAAAAAAAGAACTCCAATAATAAAAGTGCCGGCAGCGCCTATTCCAGTCCATACAGCATAAGCTGTTCCAATAGATATCCCTTTTAAAGATAACCATAATAATATTCCGCTTACCGCCATTGAGATAACGGAAATTATTGGTCCTAATATTTTAAAAGAAGGAATAGATGCTAATTTAAGACCTAGTGGCCAGCCAATCTCAAAAAAACCAGCAGCAATAAGATAAATCCAATGAATTGAATTCACTTAAATTTAATCTTTAATTAAGCTGCTTTTTTCTTTGCTGGAGCTTTTGGTAACTTTCCGCCAGCTGCTACACATTCATTCAAAGTTTTGTATGGAGTAAAATCTTTTAATTTTTTATAAGATTTTGAGTCTGCGCTGTAACAAATTCCAGATTTAGCTGATTTTTTAATTTCAGCATTCTGAGCAAATGCTAAGTTTTGGCTGAACAGTATTACTGTAAGCATGATTATAAGTTTTTTCATATGCGTGGTTATTAGTGATATTCAAATGATTATTCAACTTTTTTCCTCACAGTTAAACTTGTAATATAAAATTAATGGCTTAAATATTTGCCATTAAGTGAGGAGAGATGGCCGAGAGGCTGAAGGCGGCGGTTTGCTAAACCGTTATACGGTTGAAAAGTCGTATCGAGGGTTCGAATCCCTCTCTCTCCGCCAAAAATATGAATGACAACTTGAATATAAGTGAAATAGTTTCCAAATCTTTTTCTTACATATTTAAAGATATTAAAAAAATATTTAGAGAAAGTTTTTTTACAGTTTTGTTTCTTACAATAATTTTTAATGGATTATATTTTTTAGTTCTAGAAAATATCGCAACTAAATTTACATTTTTTATTATCTTTGCTCTTATGGGTTAGTTATTAGTACGATTGGATATAAAGTACATAGAGATATTTTATTAAATCAAACTGTATTTAATCCTTTATTTAAAATGTTTGATTTTACAAATATTAGGTATTTATTTTATAGTACTTTAATTTCTTCTTTGGCTTTAAGTCCTGTTTTTTTAAAATACTATTTAGATCGCAATGGAATTAGCACTTTGTTTGGAGCTGATAGTAGATATGTTGTATTATTATTAATTCCAACTATTTACTTAGCTTTTAAATTAATATTAATTTTACCAAAAATATCTTTAAATGAATCTATTAGTATTTTTTCTGGTAAAGAATTTAACGATCTTTCTGGAAAATTACTTGCAATATTTCTAATTATTACTTTGGCTTTTATTCTGCCTACTTATTTAATTTTTGCATTACAGGTATATTTTTTAGAGAATTTGAAAGAATTTTATAAGTTTTTAAAACCTTTTTTTGATTTTATTTCTTTTTTTGTTTCTTATTTAAATTATACTGCAGTTTTTGCAGCACTATCTTATTCTTATAAAGTTATAAAAAGATAGTTACCGATATAAAATTTTTTCAATTTTATTGGTAGCATTGTTAGGGTCATTTAAATATTCATAGACGTTAATATTTTCACTGACTCTTTGCACATAATTTCTTGTTTCATGGAATGGTATAAGTTCAATAAAATCAATTGCATCAATTTGTTTTTTTCTAGGATCTCCGTATTTTTTAATCCATTTTTCAACACGATGAGGACCAGCATTGTATGCTGCAAATGCTAGATAGTGTGATCCAAAAACATCATCAAGATCTGAAATATAATATGAGCCAAGTGCTAAGTTATAATCTT
>CANMFY010000073.1 GCA_947497305.1 Candidatus Pelagibacterales bacterium
AGTTGGAAAATTTGCTTTAATTGTTCCTGTGATCACATCAACGCTTGGTCTTTGTGTTGCCATAACGATGTGTATTCCTGCGGCCCTTGCCATTTGCGCAAGTCTTTGGATGTAGTTTTCTATTTCTTTACCTGCAATCATCATTAAATCTGCCATTTCATCAACAATGACAACGATATACGGCATTTTTTTCTTAGATTCTGATGGAGCTTTGTCGTTAAATCCTGAGATGTTTCTAACTCCAATTTCAGTCATCTCTCGATATCTTTTTTCCATTTCTTTAACTACCCATTTTAAAGCCGTTGTTGCTTTTTTAGGTTCAGTGATAACTGGCGTTAATAAATGAGGTATTCCTTGATAGATTGAAAGCTCTAACATTTTTGGGTCTATCATTATTAATTTACAATCATCAGGCTTGTGTCTGTAAAGAATTGATAAAATTAGAGTGTTGATGCAAACAGATTTTCCAGATCCTGTTGTTCCAGCAATTAAAAGATGTGGCATTGAAACTAAATCACCCACAATTGGAAAACCAGAAATACTTTTGCCAAGTGTTATTGGAATTTTAATATCTTTATTATTAAATTCTTTGCTAGAAATTATTTCTTTTAAAGCAACGTTTTCTCTAACTTTATTAGGTATCTCTATTCCAATGGTACTTTTGCCAGGAACCGTTGCAACTCTTGTAGATATAGAACTAGTGTTCCGCGCTATATCTTCAGACAGATTAATAATTTTTGAAGTTTTGATTCCAGCGATTGGCTCAAATTCATATAAGGTTACAACGGGCCCAGCGCTAACCCTTTTAATTTCACCTGAAATACTAAAATCTAAAAGAACATTCTCTAAAAATTTTGACTGTGTCTTGTAACTTTCCTCATCTAATTGATTTTCTATCTTAATAGGTTCGTCAAGAAGTTTTATTGGAGGAATTTTAAAACTTGAAGATTTTTCAACTTTTACACTTTCTAGAGGAAGCTGTTGTTGAGGAGAAACTTCTTGTACAACGGTTTCTTCTTGAATTTTTTGGTTAATATTCTCTGGTATAAACGCGTTATCACCAGCTTTTAAAATGTTCTGCTTTTTAAGATATGTTTCAAATATTAATTTTGGAAAATAAATTAATAAATTTTTTGTAATTACAAAAATAGATTTCCACTCTTGAATATTTAATCCTGCACTAAAATAAAAGCATATGAGTGAGATTGATAAAAAGATAATTGAAAAATAAGCGCCAAAAGAAGTGTTTTTGATATTTAATTGTTCAGAGATAAAATTTGCAACAAAACCACCAAAGCCATTATCTGGAAGCCAAAAACTTTGGTCTATATTAATTGAAAAAAATAAAGCTCCAAAAATTATAGATAAAATTAGGAATAGTAATTTTATGAAAAAATTTTCAATTCTTTTTTTAATTAATAAATATACTCCCCAGATAATTAAATTAAAAAAAATTAGAAAAGCTAAAATACCAAAGGCTTGTAGAGAAAAGTCAGAAAGATAGTAAAAAAAGGATAAAAATTTATTATGAATATTTTTATCCGATGGAAAAACATAGCCTATAGTATTTGCTGAGTAAGTGGTTAAAGATACAAAGTAAATAAAACCTAAAATGATAGTAATTATGCCAGCAAGTTCTATGATTTTAAGTTTGAGAAATGTTATTATTTTTTCCATATTTTATTGACGAATCACAATTAAAACCTTTGTATCATTAATATTCAGTTGATAGAATTCCAAAGCAAAACACAATCATGCTTAACTCTGAAAAAATTTGTATTATTGGATCAGGCCTAACAGCTTTAACAATTGCATATTTGTTATCAAAATTTAAGTTACGGATTGATATAGTTGAACAAGTCTCAAATAAAAAAAAAATAAATCCAACTAAATTAGCATTAAGTCAAAATTCATTAGATCAACTATGTAGTTTTGGATTAAAAAATATTCAAAAAAAATCTAATATTGTAAACAAGATTCATTTACATGACTCATATTCATCTATTAGTTTAAAGAATGACTTAGAGTTTTCAGCCTCAAAGAAAGAAGCTTTAGCATATATTATTGATAGTAATTCATTATTTTTAGACATAACTAAAAAAATAAAATTTTTAAAAAATATAAATATTCTAAGAAAAGATATTTTATCAATAAATGAAAATAATTTTTTTAACGAAGTTACTTTCAAGAACCTAACAAAAGAAAATTATAGCCTTATTATTTTTGCTTCTATGAATAATCTTTCTTTACTATCAAAATTTAAGCTAAGAAAAGTTATAGATAAGTCTTATAATGAAAAGGCGCATGTATTTAATTTATTTCATAAAAAAGTCGATAATAAAACTGCAAGGCAATTTTTTTTAAAAGATGGGCCTCTTGCCTTTCTTCCAGTCTCAAATTCAGAAACTTCAGTTATTTGGTCAATAAAAAATAATTCTGTTAATGAAAAAATTGTAAATAATAATAAAGATTTATTAGAATTTTTTAATGTTCATTTTAAAGAATTGTTTAAAGAAATAATCTCAATCTCTAAAATCCAAAAATATAATTTAAATTATAGTTTTAATAAATTAATAGATTCTGGAAGAATTTTATTATTTGGAGATATTGCAAATAAAATTCATCCCATTGCAGGTCAAGGTTGGAATATGACCTTAAGAAACATTTTTTCTTTAATTAAAGTTATTAAGCAAAGTCAAAATTTAGGCTTTGAAATTGGTAATGATATTTTCATTAAAAAATACTTAAATGAAGTTAATTCAAATAATTTTATTTTTTCTTCATTAATTGATGGAGTGAGAGAAATTTTTGATATTAAAAATACTACTTACGCTAATATAAGAAAGAATGTTTTAGTTAATCTTAATCAAAATGCATTAATTAAAAAAAATCTAATTGACGTGGCGAATAAGGGATTATTTGTTTAATTTTTCAATTTTAAGTAATTTTTTTTTAAGGCTTATTCCCCCTTTTGCTGAATATCCACCTAATGAACCATCTGATCTAATGATACGGTGACATGGAATGTAAAGGGGTAATCTGTTTTCT
>CANMFY010000074.1 GCA_947497305.1 Candidatus Pelagibacterales bacterium
AAAAAAAAAAAATAATTTTTTAATTGAATGCGATGATGAATTAATTAAAGAATTATCCAATAAACTATTAAATTATAAATTAAGGTCTAAAGTCGAGATTAAAATTGAAGATAATCTAATAAGCATCGATATACCTTTTGTAAAATTTAAAAATCTTAATATTAATAAATTAAATGTAATTAACTATAAAAATTATATAATTTTTGAAGATCCAAGAATAAAAAATACTTTAGCACGAGCTATTATAGAAAAATCAAAAATTAAAGAATTTTTAGGCGACTTAGATATTGAGCTATCGGATGAAAAATACTTATTAGAAAAAAAACTATTCAATTTAGGGATCCCATCAAAAGATATTATAAAATTACAAAATGAAATATTTTCTCTTGAAGCAAACTTTCTTGAATTAAATGGAATCGATCAAAAAAAGGGTTGCTATATTGGTCAGGAGAATACAGCGCGGATGTATTTAAAAAATAAGGTAAATAAAAGATTATTTGCACTACAAATCATAAAGGGGAAAGTTGAAAAGGGACAAAAAATAACTTTAGGGGATGAAGAAATTGGAAAAGTTTTAATAGACGATTTATTTCCATTTGCATTAATCAAAATTAATAAAGACAACAAAAATTTGATTATTAATAAAGAGTTAAAAACGAATACGGCATTTGTAAAAATTAACGTACCAAACTGGATGGCTATCTAATTAATTGGTGCGGTCAGAGAGACTTGAACTCTCAATGGATTACTCCACTTGGCCCTCAACCAAGCTTGTCTACCAATTCCAACATGACCGCAAATAGCGCTGTTTTAGCCGATTTAAATATTAATTTTACTATAATAAATTAGTCAATTATCATTAATCAATTATATAAATTTATGAGTTCTCAATTGGAGTTTACAAAAGAAATCGAGAAAAATACCGCAGGTATCTATCAAAAAATAAAATCTGTAGTACCAGAGATAGAATGGCCTTTACACGCTCCTTATATTTACAAGATTAATGAACTTAAAAAAAAGAAGAATGCAGTAATTTTAGCACATAACTATCAAACACCAGAAATTTATTATGGAGTTGCTGACATAATTGGAGACTCTTTAACTTTAGCAATAGAAGCTGAAAAAACTAAAGCAGATATTATTATTATGGCAGGAGTTCACTTTATGGCAGAGACTGCAAAAATAATGTCTCCAAATAAAAAAGTTCTTATTCCAGATATTAATGCAGGGTGCTCGTTAGCCGAGTCTATTACCGCAGATGATGTTAGAAAATTAAAAAAACAATACCCAGGCGTGCCAGTAGTTACTTATGTTAATACCTCCGCTGAAGTCAAAGCTGAAACAGATGTATGTTGCACTTCGGCTAATGGTGTAAAGGTTGTTGAGTCTTTAGGGGTAAAAGAGGTGATATTTTTACCAGATATTTATCTTGCAAAATATGTTGCTTTACAAACTAAAGTTAAAATTATTTCGTGGCATGGAAAATGTATGGTTCATGATCAATTTACGGCTGAAGAGTTAAATCAGCTTAGAAAAAATTATCCTGATTTAGTAATTGTTTCCCATCCAGAGTGTCCTCCTGATGTTATTCGATCCTCTGATTTTACCGGTTCAACTTCAGGAATGATACAATACGTTAAAAATAAAAAACCAAAGAACGTATTTTTGGTGACTGAATGTTCAATGAGTGACAATGTTCAGGTTGAAAATCCAACAACAAACTTTATTAGACCATGTAATTTATGTCCACATATGAAAAAAATACAGCTACCAAAAATCTATGATTGTTTAATCAATGAAACAAATGAAATCTTAATTGATAATTCAGTCATACAAAAGGCAAGACTTCCAATTGAACGAATGATTAAAGTTGGACGTCAATCTAGTCTTTCCTAATGGAAAGTTTACATACAACTGATGTAATTGTAATTGGATCTGGAATTTCCGGATTAATGACTGCTATTTCTCTGCATCCAAGAAAAGTTACTTTAATTTCAAAAAAAAAATTAGGTGAAGCATCTTCTAGTGCCTGGGCTCAAGGAGGAATTGCTGCAGCTATTGGAAATGATGATAGTCCAAAAATTCACTTTGAAGATACTATTAAAGCAAGCTCCGGTTTAAGTGATAAAAAAATTGTTAAAATTATAACCGATGAAGCTGCTTCTATTATTAATTTTTTAGAGGAAAAAGGAGTTAATTTTGACAAAGATCATCTTAAAAATTTCTTAATGTCTCAAGAGGCTGCGCATACTCGACGAAGAGTATTAAAAGTAAACGGCGATAGTTCAGGAAGAGAAATTATAAAAACTTTAATAAATAATATTCAAAAGTTAGACAATATTACTATTTTAGAAGATGTAACAATTGATGAAATTATTGCCGAAAATAATAATGTTATTGGCTTGATTGGTCGTCATATTGGAAAAAATATAGTTGATAATTTTACATTTTTTAAAGCACCGAATGTTGTTCTTGCAACAGGAGGACTTGGAAGTATTTATGAGCATACAACAAATCCAAGGGATATATACGGTGAAGGGATTGCTATGGCAGCACGCGCTGGTGCTATTCTTTCTGATATGGAATTTGTTCAATTTCACCCAACAGGAATGGACGTTGGACTTGATCCAACCCCTTTATTAACTGAAGCTCTTAGAGGGGATGGGGCTACGTTAGTTGATGAAAATGACAATCAATTTATGAAATTAATTCATCCAAATGGTGATCTTGCTCCTAGAGATATTGTCGCTCGTGAATTACAGAAATTAAAAGATCTTGGACATTCAACATTCCTAGATTGTAGAAAATTTACAGACAATCAACTACAAACATTGTTCCCAAGTGCCTATAATTTTTTAAAAAAAGCTAATATTGATTTTACAAAAGAAAAAATACCCGTAACTCCTGCAGCCCACTATCATATGGGTGGTGTTCTAGTAGATGAAAATGGAAAATCATCTATCAAAGGTTTATGGGCTTGCGGTGAAGTTTCTTCAACAGGAGCTCACGGGGCAAATAG